>NZ_JAJAYI010000064.1 GCF_026786305.1 Cryobacterium sp. | reverse complement strand
GGCTCGGGCGTGGCGACCGGAGCCGCAACGGGCTCGGGCGTGGCGACCGGAGCCGCAACGGGCTCGGGCGTGGCGACCGGAGCCGCAACGGGCTCGGGCGTGGCGACCGGAGCCGCAACGGGCTCGGGCGCGGCAACCGGGGCGGCCACCTCAGCCACGGGCGCCTCAGCTACGGGCGCGGCAGCGCCGGATCCATCGCCGATCGTGACGAGAGGAGTTCCGACCTCGACGGTCTCGTCTTCCTGCACCAGGATGGCTTCAATGATGCCGGCGACCGGGGACGGAATTTCCGTGTCCACCTTGTCGGTCGATACCTCGAGCAACGGCTCGTCGACCTCCACGCGGTCGCCCAGGTTTTTGAGCCAGCGGGTGACCGTGCCCTCTGTAACACTCTCACCGAGTGCCGGGAGGCTGACGGATTCGCTCATGCGCATGTCTCCTTCAAAACCGTTTTTTTATCTATAAATTGGATGAAAATGGTGAAAACCGACTACATCGCGTGAAGCGGTTTACCGGCGAGCGCCAGGAAGGCCTCACCCATCGCTTCACTCTGCGTCGGGTGAGCGTGCAAGAAAGGAGCAACATCCTCCGGGTACGCTTCCCAGTTAACAACGAGCTGGCCTTCGCCGATGAGCTCACCGACGCGGGCGCCGATCATGTGAATACCCACGATGGGGCCATCCTTGACTCGCACAAGCTTGACCGACCCGGCAGTGCCGAGAATGGAGCTCTTGCCGTTTCCACCGAGGTTGTACTCGTAGGTGGCAATCTGGTCGGCACCGAACTTGTCGGCGGCTTTGGCTTCGCTGTACCCGACAGACGCAACTTCGGGGTCAGAGTAGGTGACCTTGGGGATGTTGAGATCCTCGACGATGATCGGGTTCATTCCGGCGATTTCTTCAGCGACGAAGATACCCTGTTGAAAGCCGCGGTGGGCGAGCTGCAGGCCGGGAACGATGTCGCCCACCGCGTAGACACCGGGGATGCTGGTGGCGAGGCGCTCGTCGGTGATGACGAACCCACGGTCCATGGTGACGCCGACTTCGTCGAAACCGAGACCCGCGGTGACCGGGCCACGGCCGACGGCCACGAGCAGAAGATCGGCCTCAACGGTTGCACCGTTCTCGAGCGTGACGACAACGCCCGAGTCGGACTGCGTGACGCTCTGAAAGCGGATGCCGAGAGAATACTCGATACCGCGCTTGCGGAACGCGCGCTCCAACTGCTTGGAGATCGACTCTTCCTCGTTGGGCACGAGGTGCGGCAATGCTTCGATGATCGTGACGTCGGCGCCGAAAGACTTCCAGATGCTCGCGAACTCGACGCCGATGACGCCGCCGCCGAGCACGGCGACCTTCTTGGGAACGTATTCCAGGGCGAGAGCGATCTCGCTCGTGATGACGCGCCCGCCGATTTCGAGGCCGGGCAGCGAACGGGAATAGGAACCCGTGGCCAGAATGACGTTCTTGCCGACGATCGTGTCGTCGCCGACCTGTACGGTCGTGGGGGAGACCAAACGGCCTTCGCCCTCGACCACGGTGATGCCGCGCGCCTTGATCAGGCCCTGAAGCCCCTTGTACTTGCTCGCGACGATGCCCTCGCGGAACGCGGTGACGGCAGCGATATCGATGCCCTCGAACGCGGTCTTGACGCCGTATTTGGCGGCTTCACGGCTGACGTCGGCGACCTCGGCCGAGTGCAGGAGGGCCTTGGTCGGAATGCAACCGACGTGCAGGCAGGTGCCGCCGAGTTTGCCCTTCTCGATCAGACCAACGGTGAATCCCAGCTGCACGGCACGCAGCGCTGCTGCGTAACCACCGCTTCCGCCACCGAGAACGACAATGTCAAAATTCTGTTCCGACACTCAGCTACTCCCTCGCGCATTATGCTTTGTCACGACGGCCGACAAGATCGTGCTGATCGGCCGCGTGGATTGACAAGCTTTTTCTTGCCCCTACGACTGTACTACGGGCGTGAAAAGTCCTCGGCCAGTCGGAGAAGCGTCCGAACGGACACCCCGGTCGGTCCGGCGGCTGTGAATCCCCAGCCGGGTCCGGAATTCTGGGCCGGTCCGGCAATGTCGAGGTGAGCCCAGGGAATCGTCTGGCCGGCCGCATCCGTTCCGATGAATTCCTGCAAGAAGACCCCGGCGAGCAGCATTCCTCCGGCCGTGCTGCCGATCTTCGCGTTGGCGATGTCGGCGACGTCGGAATTGAGGGTGGCGCGCAACTCGTCCGGAAACGGCATCGGCCAAGCCGTCTCGCCGACCGCGGCGCTGGCTGCGAGCACGTGCTGCACGAGAGCATCGTCTCCCATCGCGCCGAAATAGCGGTTGCCCAGGGCAACCACGGCGGCGCCGGTGAGGGTGGCGACGTCGATTATGGCGTCGGGGTGTTCTTCGGCCGCAGCGACGAGCCCGTCGGCGAGCACGAGGCGACCCTCGGCATCCGTGTTGAGCACTTCGACGGTGCGTCCGCCGCGCAGGTGCAGCACGTCGTTGGGGCGAATCGCTGAACCCGACGGCATGTTTTCGGCGATACACATCCACGCGGTGATGCGCACTGGCAGCTGGAGTCTGGCGGCGGCGACCACCACGGCAAGTACCGTGGCGGCACCGGTCATGTCGTACTTCATACCGACCATCGATGCCGGCTGCTTGAGCGAGAGGCCGCCGGTGTCAAAGGTGATCCCCTTGCCGACGAGGGCGAGATGCTTGCTGGCTTCGCTCGGCGTGTAGCTGAGCTTGACCAGGCGCGGCGGGCGGGTTGAACCGGCACCGACGCCGGCGATGCCGCCAAACCCGTCGGCTACGAGCTGCTGTTCGTCCCAAACCGTCACGTCGAGTGGTAGGCCGTTCGCGGCCTCGATCGCCAGGTCGGCGAGTGAGGCCGGGTAGAGGTCGAGCGGTGGCATGTTCACGAGGTCCTTGACCAGGCGGATCGCCTCGGCGCTGACCTCTGCCCGTTGCACCGCGGATGCCGCCGGCGTCTCGGTGTGCACCACGACGGTGTGGGCCGGTACCTTGGCGGCTGCCAGTGAACTGTGCCGGTACGTCGTGTACGAATAGCCGCCGAGGGCCGCACCCTCGAGGACTGCTTCGACCTGCTCGGCGTCACGCAGGGGGAGGGCGAAGGCGACCGAGGCCGCACCGGTGAGCTGGCGCACTGCTGCACCGGCTGCGTGGCGAAGGGCGTCGGTGCTGGCCACACGTCCGAGCCCGACAACGGCGATGCTGCGCGGCGTACCGACAGTGACCACCAGGCGCACGACCTCGTCGCGGGCGCCGGTCACGCTGAGGAGCGGCAGGTGAGCCGTCACCGAGGCGATCAGATCGTCGCCGAGCGTGGCATCCGCGAGCAGCCGCGCCCCATCATCCGTTTGGAGGCACGCCAGGATGAGAATGTCGGCGGTGGAGCCCCGCGCGGACTCGGTGGACAGGGACAGTGTGGGAACAGTCATACCTCGATGGTAACCGTGGCACGAGTCGTGGCTGTTCGCTCTGGGCACGATGGTGAAAGCCCCGAAACACAGCGGAAATGAGGTCCCCGGATTAGAGTTAAGAAATGTTAGACCCCGAGGATCTGTACGAACTCACCGCAGACGCCGATGGCGTCCCGGAAGGATTACACCTGATCATGGGCCTGACCGGCTTCGCGGATGCCGGTGGCGCGGTCGCGCAGTTCACCGACTACCTCCTGACCACACTGGAGCACACCGTGGTGGCGTCGTTCGACACGGACACCCTGCTCGACTACCGCGCCCGGCGCCCGATCATTTACTTCGACCAGGATCACCTCACCAACTACCAGCCGCCAGCGCTGCGGCTGTACCTGGTCCGCGACGAGATCGGCCAACCGTTCCTGTTCCTGACCGGCTTCGAACCGGACTTCCGGTGGGAGCAGTTCACCGCCGCCATGCTGCAGCTCGTCGAACGATTCACGGTCGCCTCGACGACCTGGGTGCACGCCATCCCGATGCCCGTTCCACACACCCGTCCGATCGGCGTGACGGTCAGCGGTAATCGCTCCGACCTCATCGAGAACCGATCGGTCTGGCGTCCGCACACCCAGGTCGCGGCCAACGCCCTGCACCTGCTGGAATTGCGCCTACAGGAACGTGGCGCCTCGACCGTCGGGTACGTGTTACTCATTCCGCACTATTTGGGCGATACCGAGTTTCCCGCCGCAGCCCTGAGCGCTCTCGAGAGCACGAGCGCGTCGACCGGTCTGATCTTCCCGACCGATCGGCTGCGTGAAGCCAATCGCGAATTCGTCGCGCGCATCGACGATCAGGTGCGAGACAATCCCGAGCTGGCCAAGCTCGTGGGCACCCTCGAGCAACGCTACGACGCCTACATGGAAGGCAGTCCACTCCGGTCGCCCCTCACCGACGAAGACGGCGAACTTCCGTCGGCCGATGAAATCGCAGCGGAACTCGAGAACTTTCTCGCCCTGCGCCGCAGCCGAGACGACGGGGCCGTCAGCTAGGCGCAGCTGAAAGACGCCAGCGGCCGCGGCCAAAGTTGCCGGTCGGGTGAACGGGATAGGTTAGATCGAGTGAACTCTCGACGATCCATTCTGATCTTTATCATCGGGTCGTTCGCGTACCTGTCGGCCGTGCTGCAGCGCACCTCGATGGGAATCGCCGGGGTCGCCGCCACGGAGAGATTCGGCGGCTCGGCAGCCATCCTCTCGAGCCTGGCCGTGGTGCAGCTCATCGTCTATGCTGCCGCGCAGATTCCGGTTGGCGTGTTGATCGACCGGTACGGCCCGCGGGTGCTCATGATCACCGGTACGACGCTCATGGTGACCGGCCAGATCACGCTGGCACTGGCGCCGGATATCACGGTCGCCGTCATCGGCCGCATTCTCGTCGGCGCCGGCGATGCGACCATCTTCATCTCGATGATCCGCCTGATCAGTTCCTGGTTCAGCGGTCGCGTCGTTCCTCTGTTATCGCAGTGGATGGGTAACATCGGCCAGCTCGGCCAGGTGCTCTCCGCGGTTCCCCTGGCGTGGTTGTTGGACACGAGCGGCTGGACTCCGGCCTTTCTCTCGGCAGCTTCCGTGGCCGTGGTTGCCTTGATCGTGGTCATCATATTCGTGCAGGACCGGCCCAGAGACGTCGCGGAACACGTGCGCGCCAACAGCCTCGGCATCGCGCTGACCCAGCTGCGGCACAGCTTTCGGCGCCCGGGTACCCAGCTCGGATTCTGGTCGCACTATGTGACGCAGTCATCCGGGACCGTGTTCAGCCTGCTCTGGGGCTATCCGTTCATGGTCTACGGTCTCGGCTATGAACCGGCCTTCGCCGCGGGAATGCTCACGGTGTTGGTCGGCGCCGGGCTCGTCTTCGGACCGATCCTCGGCCTACTGACGGCCCGCCACCCGTTGCGCCGCAGCAACATCGTGCTCGGCATCGTGACGGGCATCGCGTGCGCGTGGGCGATCGTGCTGCTCTGGCCCGGCGTTCCGCCACTCTGGACGATCGTGTTGTTGTTGGTGGTACTCGGCATCGGCGGCCCCGGCTCCCTCATCGGTTTCGACTTCGCGCGCACCTTTAACCCGCAGCGCAGCCTCGGCTCGGCCAACGGTGTTGTCAATGTCGGTGGGTTCACCGCGAGCTTCGTCATGATGTACCTGATCGGTTTACTGCTCGACCTGCAGGACGGATGGCGCGTCGCCGGGGGAGGAGCGCGTGACTTATACGCGCTCGACGCGTTCCGGGTGGCGTTTTCGGTGCAATATCTCGTCATCGGAATTGGTGTCGGTTTTCTGGTACACGCCCGGGTACGCACCCGGCGCCAGCTCTCCCGCGATGAGGGAATAGAGGTCGCACCGATTTGGGTTGCATTATCACGCTCCTGGAAACGTCGTAACCGATGATCGTAGTACGTGTCGTGGCTTGTCGTCCAGACAATCCGTGCAATAATTGTCTTTAGGACCCGTTCTGGTCCGGGGCATGCTGACATCATTTTGGCATGGGTATCCCGGGACTTGACATGGGTCCAAGTTCTGCCCAAAAACGCTTCTGGCTCCTTTTCGGCCAACAGAAGCAGGTAAGACTCCGCATGAGAGGTGTTCGAATGGCAACCACCGTCAAGACCGAGGTGACCGACGAGTCCGTCACGACTCCCGTAGTAGTACCGCCGGTCAAGAAGACCGTCACCAAGGCTGCAGCTGCGAAAGCCGCTGCCGCCGAGGCCGCAGCGACGAAGAAGTCCGCGGCTCTTGAAGCGGTCGCCGACAAGCCGGCGCCGAAGAAGCGCGTCACCAAGGCGAAATCCGTCAAGAAAGACGACGACGCCGACGTTGATGGCGGTTCCGAGGCCGACGAAGAAGAGGCAGACGACGACAGCACCAAGCGCACGGCGTCAACGGAACCGCTTCCCAGCGGGGCCCTCGTGCTCTCGCTCGTCGACGACGACGACGAGGTTCCGGTGTACTCCAGCGCCATCACCGGCGCCACGGCTGACCCGGTCAAGGACTACCTTAAGCAGATCGGTAAGGTCGCGTTGCTCAACGCGGCTGAAGAGGTCGAGTTGGCGATGCGGATCGAAGCCGGGCTGTTCGCGGAAGACAAGCTGTCGGAGATGACCGACGTCGAGAAGAAGAATTCCCTCGGCCGCGAGCTGCAGTGGGTTGCCAAAGACGGTGCCCGGGCCAAGAGCCACCTCCTCGGCGCCAACCTGCGTCTCGTCGTGTCGCTCGCCAAGCGGTATACCGGCCGTGGCATGCAGTTCCTCGACCTGATCCAGGAGGGCAACCTCGGCCTCATTCGTGCGGTGGAGAAGTTCGACTACACCAAGGGCTTCAAATTCAGCACCTATGCCACCTGGTGGATTCGCCAAGCGATCACCCGCGCCATGGCCGACCAGGCCCGCACGATCCGCATTCCGGTGCACATGGTCGAGGTCATCAACAAGCTCGCCCGGGTACAGCGCCAGATGCTGCAGGACCTCGGTCGCGAACCCACGCCGGAAGAGCTGAGCCGCGAACTCGACATGACGCCCGAAAAGGTCGTCGAGGTGCAGAAGTACGGGCGCGAACCGATCTCCCTGCACACCCCGCTGGGTGAAGACGGCGACAGCGAATTCGGTGACCTCATCGAAGACACCGAGGCCGTTGTACCAGCGGATGCCGTGGGCTTCACCATGCTGCAGAAGCAGCTGGAAAGCCTGCTCGACTCGCTCTCGGAGCGCGAAGCCGGTGTGATCCGCATGCGCTTCGGCCTCGGCGACGGCATGCCGAAGACCCTCGACCAGATCGGTGACACCTTCGGTGTCACGCGCGAGCGCATTCGCCAGATCGAGTCCAAGACGATGGCTAAGCTTCGTCACCCGTCCAGGTCGCAGTCCCTGCGCGACTACCTCGAGTAAACGTGTCAGTGACAGGGTCCCCCCGGCTTTCGAATTCGATTTCGTGAGTTCCCTTCGGTATGCCCCCGCAATTTTGGTCGGTCGAGCCGTTCGAGTGTTGGCCCGCTGGCGCAAGCCGGGCGGTGGCTCAGCCATCCCCGGGGTCGTGGTCAACCGCATCGCCCCGGGCTTCTTGGCCGCGACGCTCAACGGCTTCCCCCTCGGGCTGGTGATCGTGACCGGGTCCAGCGGCAAATCAACGGCGACAAAGATGCTCGTCGCCGTTCTGCGGGCCCACGGCCTGACCGTGTTCACCAACCAGTCAACGGCGAACATCAGCCAGGGGTTGACCAGCGCCCTCCTGGAACGGGTCGGCCTGTCCGGGCGAATCGCCGGGGATGTGGCCGTGCTCGAAATGGACGAAGGCCACGGCGCGTTCATCGCCGGGTCGTTGAACCCGCGAGTTGTCGCCCTCACCAACGTCATGGTCGATCAGATCGATCGCTTTCACGACTCCGAGATGGTCGCTGCCCTGCTCGCGAAAATCGCCACTCGGGCCACGGAAACCGTGGTGCTCAACGCCGATGACCGCTATCTGGCCGAGCTCGGCTCGGCCCTCGAACCGACCGTGCGGGTTGCCCGTTACGGCGTGACCCCCGCCGTTCTCGGCCAGTATCCCCGCGGACTCGGCTACGCCGAGACCACACCGAATCGCCTGCCCACCGGTATCGGGCTGCAGCTGACACGCGTGGTCGGCCGGGACGCTGCCGTGGAATTTGGCACGGACGGGCACAGCATCCGCTTACCGGCCCGCGGCATTCACTATGCCGTCGACGCACTGACCGCATTGTGCACGGCCCAGGCGACGCTGGGGGAACGTTTCGATCCCACCGTCGCCTGTGCCTCGCTGTCGGCCATGCCGGCCGTCTTCGGTCGCGGCGAGGTCGTCACCGTTGGCGGAAAGACCATCGAGTTCGTACTCGTGCAAAACCCGTCAAGCTTTCAGCTCAACGTCGACAGCCTCGAGGCCGACACCGAGCAGATTCTGGTGATCATCGGATCCGATGTGCGCGACCCGTCCTATTTCTGGCCGGTGGACACCTCCGGGCTCCGCCACGTGCTCATCGCCTCGGGGCTCAAGGCGCACGACATCGCCCTGCAGCTCGCCTATGACAATGTGCAGGTCGACCGCATCGAACCCGATGTCCCGACTGCCCTCGACGCGTTCCTGGCGCTGCCTGATCCCGCATCCGGGGTGAAAACCATTATCTTCTCCGCCGACGGTATGCGGCGCACCCGCGCCCACCTCGGCCTCGTCTCCAATGCTGAGGAATCGTAAATGACCGCCACTTCGCTTCAGCGGCCGTTCACTGTCGTATCGCTGCTGCCCCGCCTGCTCGACACCAATGGAGATGCCGGCAATGCCCGGGTGCTCGCGCAACGGATTCGCTGGGGCGGCCACGACGCGCAGGTCGTCGACGTGCACTGCCGTGCCGACCTGCCCGAACAGGTCGACGCTGTGTCGATCGGTTCGGGAACGGATGCTGCGATCCTGCCGGCCCGCGACGCGCTGCGTACCCTGGTCCAGGAGCTTCGAGTCTGGTCCAACTCCAAAGTGCCCGTGCTGGCCGTCGGTACCGGCTGGGAACTGCTGAGCTGGGGCATCGACCGTGCCGACGGCACCGTTATTGAGGGCCTCGGGCTCGTGGCCGGTCAGGCCGCGCCGCGGGCGGCTCGCGCCACCGACGACATCATTGTCGCCTCAAAATATGGCAGGTTGATCGGGTTCGAGAACCACGCCCGTGACTACATCGGCGCCGAAGCCAGCCCGCTCGGACGTGTGCTCTACGGGACCGGAAACGGTTACCGAGCGTCCGGTCCGCTGATCGAGGGACTGACCATGGGAGAGGTGTTCTGCACCCACCTGCACGGCCCGGTTCTCGCGCGCAATCCCGCACTCGCGGACCACCTGCTGCGGGCTGCGTTCACCCGCCACGGACTCGAGTATGCGCGAGGTGCCAGGGCGGAATTCGTTGATGAGACCGCGCAGGCCGCACGCAACCAGGTGGCCGCGCGCTTGGGGCAACCGGTGGAATAACGTGCCCGGATGACGATGTGCGTGAGCCAAGAAAACCGCGCAGGAAGCTGGCCTCCGCCAGCCGCCTGCGCGGCGTTCGTTCTCGTTCGGCTCGAAGTCCGGATCAGCTAGGAACGCTGATCTTCCAGCAGACGACTTGACTCGTCGTGCCAGCTTTCGGCAATGCTCGCGAGCTTCTCTTGGTGCTTTCGGCCGTGGTGGGCGCAGAACAGCAGTTCGCTGTTCTTCACGACGACGCGAATGTAAGCCTGGGCGCCGCAAGCGTCGCAGCGGTCGGCTGCGGTGAGCTGGTGGGGGGCGCCCTGGTTATCTACAGCACCATTTCCGGTGGCGATCTGGGACATATTCTCCTCCTCCAGAGTTAATTGCATGAACCCTCGTTGCTAATGTAAGCACGCCAAGGGGTCAAAGACGAGATGAACGGCCGGTATTTCGCTTACCGCGTAGACGCGTCATGCCGGGCTCTGAGCCGCCACCGGGCAGCCCGGCGCGAAAGATTGCCGGTCGGGGCCGGTATTCTTGATTGTTGTGAGCTCTGACTATTCCGCGCGCCACCTGTCGGTCCTTGAGGGTCTGGAGGCAGTGCGTAAACGCCCCGGCATGTACATCGGTTCCACCGACTCGCGTGGACTGATGCACTGCCTGTGGGAGATCATCGACAATTCCGTCGATGAGGCCCTGGGTGGGCACGGTGCCAGCATCAGCATTGAGTTACACCCCGACCACAGCGTCGAGGTGTGTGACACGGCCCGCGGAATACCAGTCGATATCGAACCCAAGACCGGCCTGACCGGCGTCGAGGTCGTGTTCACCAAGCTGCACGCGGGCGGAAAGTTCGGCAGCGGATCCTATGCCGCGTCGGGCGGCCTGCACGGCGTGGGAGCATCCGTTGTCAACGCCCTCTCTGAGCGCCTCGACGTCGAGGTCGACCGCGACGGCAAGACCTGGGCCATGTCGTTTCACCGCGGCGAACCGGGCCTGTTTGCCGATTCGGGCGAGAAAAGCCCCGATGCCCCGTTCAGCCCGTTCGAGAATCGCAGTGAACTCCGGGTGATTGGCAAGGTCAAGCGGGGTGTCACGGGAACTCGGATTCGCTACTGGGCCGACCGGCAGATCTTCACCAAGGGCGCCACGTTCCACACCGACGAGGTGCTCAACCGGGCCCGCCAGACGGCTTTCCTCGTTCCCGGGCTCGCCATCGAGGTCGCCGACCGACGCACCGATGAACCGGTGACGAGCCTGTTCCAGTTCGACGGCGGCATCTCCGAATTCGTCGAACACCTCGCCACGGATGCCCCGATCACCGACACCTGGAGACTGACCGGCAGCGGATCCTTCAGCGAGACGGTGCCCGTGCTCACCGAGAAGGGCGCCATGGTGCCGACCGAGCTCGTGCGCGACTGCCAGGTGGATATCGCCCTGCGCTGGGGGACCGGCTACGACACGATCGTGCAGAGCTTCGTCAACATCATCGCCACGCCCAAGGGCGGCACCCACCAGGCCGGCTTCGACGCCGGGCTGCTCAAATTTCTGCGCGGCCAGGTTGACCTGAACGCCCGGAGGCTCAAGGTGGGCAGCGACAAGCTTGACAAGGACGATGTCATGGCAGGCCTCACCGCCGTGCTCACCGTACGCCTGCCCGAACCACAGTTCGAGGGTCAGACCAAGGAAGTGCTCGGCACCCCCGCGGTGCGGGCGATCGTCGCGAACGTCGTCGCGACGGCCATGGCCGAGAGATACGCCTCGCCGAAACGCGACGATAAGACCCAGTCAGCGCTGCTGCTTGACAAGATCGTCGCCGAGATGAAGTCGCGCATCTCCGCCCGGGCGCACAAGGAAACCCAGCGTCGCAAAAATGCCCTGGAAAGTTCGTCACTACCGGCGAAGTTGGTCGACTGCCGCAGCAATGACGTGTCAACGAGTGAACTGTTCATCGTTGAGGGTGACTCGGCCCTCGGCACCGCCAAGCTCGCCCGCGACAGCGAGCACCAGGCGCTGCTGCCGATCCGCGGCAAAATCCTGAACGTGCAGAAGGCGTCCGTCGCCGACATGCTCTCCAACACCGAGTGTGCCTCAATCATCCAAGTGATCGGGGCCGGTTCTGGTCGCAGCTTCGACCTGTCGGCGGCACGCTACGGCAAGGTGATCATCATGAGCGACGCCGACGTCGACGGCGCCCACATTCGCACCCTGCTCCTCACGCTGTTCTTCCGCTACATGCGGCCGATGATCACCGAGGGCCGCGTTTTCGCTGCCGTTCCGCCGCTGCACCGGGTCGTCGTGATGAATCCCGGCAGCAAACCCAATGAGACCATCTACACCTACTCCGAGACCGAACTGCACTCGGTGCTGGGTGCGCTGGAGAAGAAGAACCGGCGCTACCAGGACCCGATCCAGCGCTATAAGGGCCTCGGTGAAATGGATGCCGACCAGCTCGCGACCACAACCATGGAGCGGGCCCACCGCACGCTGCGGCGAGTGCGCGTCGACGATGCCGAAGCCGCTGGAAGGGTGTTCGAGTTACTCATGGGCAACGACGTCGCCCCGCGCAAGGAGTTCATCATCGACAGCTCCGACAAACTCTCCCGAGACCGCATCGACGTCTAACCCTTTGCGGTGCGCGCGCTGCGCTCAGCCGGTTTCTGCACGATCTACGCTAGATTTCGGTGCCGATCGCGTCGATGATCGCGTCGAGCATGACGCCGGAGGCGTCGCGGCGCGACCCCGACGCCGGCAGGCTCCGTGGCGTACCGTCCGGTCCGACGGCACGGGCCGGACTGCGGCCGACCCAGGCCGCCGCGATAGTGTCCTCGCCCTTGAGAAAACGCTGGGCTCGCACTCCGCCGGTCGCCCGACCCTTGGTCGGGTATTCGGAGAAATCGCTTTGTTTAGCGCTGCCCGGGTCGGTTCCGGGCAAAGTCTGGCTACTCGCCGCCACCGTGGCCACCACGGCCGTCGCAACGTCATCGGCCGACAGACTCGTGAAGAACACGACCGTCTCGCCCGGCGTCAGCTTGATGCCGGCCATGCCGCCAGCCGCTCTGCCCTGCGGCCGCACACCAGCAGCGGTGAATCGCAACAGTTGCGCATCCGAGGTGATGAAGACGAGGTCGTCGTTCTCGGCACCCTGCACCGCGCCGACCACCTCGTCCTTGGGCTTGAGCGCGATGATCTCGAAGTCCGGCTTGTTGGCCCAGTCGTTCGGGGCGACCCGTTTGACGACGCCCTGCCGGGTGCCGAGTGCGATCGCCTGATCCGAGTCGAGCGAGACTATCGCGAGCACCTGCTCCTTCGGGTCGGGCAGCACGAGGTACTCGCTAATGCGCACGCCGGCCGCGAGCTGAATCGACGTCGTCGGCATCACCGGAAGATCAACGGGGGAGAAGCGGATGAGCCGGCCCCGGTTGGTCACCGCGCCCACCTCGGTGCGACTCGTCGTGTCGAGCGTCGATAGTACGGCATCGTGCTTGCTGCGGCGCTGCGGCGGCTGGATGCGCGGCGGCACGGCGTCGTCGACCGCGACCAGGTCGACCCGGGCGATGCGCCCGGTCACGCTCAGAAAGACCCTGGTCGGAATGTTCTGCACCTCGAGCACGGCAGCCTGGCGTTTGGCGGCAGCCGCCGACAGGCCCGCGATGCTCGGCTTGGCCTCGGTCAGCACCGTGCGACGCGGGGTGCCGAACTTCTCGGCCACAGCGCCCAGTTCCTCGGAGACCAGCGTGCGGATGGCGGCCTTGGATGCCAGCAACTTCTCCAGCTTGGCGATCTCGGCGAGCAACTGGTCACGTTCGGCTTCGAGCTCAATGCGGGAGAACTTGGTCAGGCGCCGCAGCCGCAATTCGAGAATGTACTCGGCCTGGATCTGGCTGAGGTCGAACACGTCGATAAGTTTGGTCCGGGCCTGTTCGGTGTCGTCGCTTGCCCGAATAACCTGGATGACCTCGTCGATGTCGAGAATCGCCACGAGCAGCCCGAGCACGAGGTGCAAACGCTCCTTGCGTCGGGCCAGCCGGTAGGCGTAACGACGCGTGACGACCTCGATGCGATGGTTGACGTAGACGTGCAGCAGTTCGAGCAGGCTAAGGGTCTGCGGGGCGCCATCGACCAGGGCGACCGCGTTGATGTTGAACGAGTCTTCGAGCGGCGTGTACCGGTAGAGCTGCTCGAGCACGGCGTCGGGACTGAACCCGGTCTTGATGCCGATCACCAGGCGCAATCCCTTGGTGCGGTCAGTGAGGTCGGTGACATCTGAGATTCCGCTGAGCTTCTTCGAGTTGACGCCGTCCTTGATCTTCTCGATCACCTTTTCCGGGCCGACCAGGTAGGGAAGCTCGGTCACGACAAGTCCGGTTTTGCGGGCGCTGATCGCCTCGACCGAGACGCGGGCGCGGGTCTTGAAGCTGCCGCGGCCGGTGTTGTAGGCATCCTTGATACCGGCCAGGCCGACGATGGTTCCACCGGTGGGAAGGTCGGGTCCTGGCACGAACTCCATGACGTCGTCGAGGTTCGCGTTCGGGTGGGCCAGCAGGTGCCGGGCGGCCCCGACGACCTCGATCAGGTTGTGCGGGGCCATATTGGTGGCCATGCCGACGGCGATGCCGCTCGTGCCGTTGACGAGCAGGTTGGGGTAGGCGGCCGGCAGTACGTCGGGCTGAGTGAGCTGATTGTCGTAGTTGGGCACGAAATCGACAACGTCCTCGTCGAGATTCTCGGTCATCGCCAGTGCCGGGGCCGCCAGACGAGCTTCGGTGTACCGGGGCGCGGCCGGTCCGTCGTCGAGGGAACCAAAGTTGCCGTGCCCGTCGATGAGCGGCACCCGCAGCGAGAAAGACTGGGCCATGCGTACGAGGGCGTCATAGATCGCGGTGTCACCGTGCGGGTGCAGCTTGCCCATCACCTCCCCGACGACGCGGGCGCTCTTCACGTGGCCCTTGTCGGGGCGGAGCCCCATTTCGCTCATCTGGTAAAGGATGCGACGCTGCACCGGTTTCAAGCCGTCCCGGGCGTCGGGCAGGGCCCGGGAGTAAATCACCGAATAGGCATACTCGAGGAAGGACCCCTGCATCTCAACCGACACATCGACGTCTTCAATTCGTTCGGTGCCAGCTGTGCTGGTGGCTGGTGGGGTGCTGTCTGAGCGGCTCATTGTGAATTCTGCTTCAAGCGTGCGGCGGCAACCGATCGAACCGGCCACCGCTGCACTGGGTAGGGAGCGCTCGCGAGAGCGCTGGAGGGCTCGGGCTCCTCCCTGTGAAAGAATGAGACCCGATGCCCACCATGCTACCGGCCCGCCAATTCAGTGCTTTGCGCCTTGCCGATGTTCTCACCAGTTCCCTCGATGCTGTCTGCGCCAGGCCGAATCCGCTGGGCCTGCCCGCGGTGCGCAAGGCGGTCGTGATTCTGGCCGACGGACTCGGCGTCAGTTCGATCCGGGCCCGCGCCGGACATGCCCGGTTCCTGTCGGGTCGTCTCAACAAGTCCAGCATCATCGACGGGGTGTTCCCGGCCACGACGGCCGCGGGAATCGCGACCCTGACCACCGGGGTAGAACCGGGCCAACATGGCCTGGTCGGATACCAGGTGCTCGATGGGGCCCGCGACCGGGTGGTGAACCAGCTTACCGGCTGGGATGACGGCATGCAGCCGGCCACCTGGCAGCGCGCCCGCACCATCTTCGACCGAGCCGCCGACGAGAACGTGCCGAGCTTCGCCATCGGCCCTAAACGCTTCGTGGCCTCCGGCTTCACGCAGGCGGTGCTGCGCGGCGCCCGGTACGTTCCCGCCGAGAAGGTGGCCGATCGCTTCGCCGCCGCGCGCAGCATCCTCACCGACAACCCGACCGCGCTGATCTACCTCTACGTGGCCGAGCTCGACGTCGCCGCGCACACTCACGGTTGGGAATCCGACCGGTGGCTGGCCGAGCTCGAGAACCTCGACTCCGAGGTCACCCGTTTTGCGGCGACGCTCCGCTCCGACGAGGGTCTGCTGCTCACTGCCGATCACGGAGTGATCGATGTACCGAGCACCAAACACGTGTTGTTCGACACCGAGCCCGCGTTGGTTGCCGGCGTGCGCCACGTCGCGGGGGACCCACGCTGCGTGCAGCTCTATCTCGAGCCGCGGCAGTCCACGGTGACCGCTGACACACTGGCGGATGCCTGGCGAGCGTCCCAGGGTGACCGCGCCTGGGTCTACACCCGCGCCGAAGCCGTGGCGGCCGGACTGTACGGCCGGGTGGCCGACGAAGTGTTGCCGCGCATCGGCGATGTGCTCGTGGCCGCCCGCAAGTCGATCGCCTATTACGACTCCCGACCGGCGAACCAGAAGGCCCGCGGAATGATCGGGCAGCACGGCTCGCTGACCGATGAGGAAGTCCGTGTACCGTTTATCCGCGCGGGCGCCTTCGCACGATAGCTCGCGCCGCCGAACGGTCAGAACGGTGCCCGAGCGACTAGATCGGGTACTGGCGGCGCTTGACCTGCGGCTTGGGCAAACGCATGGGGCGCAGCTGGAGAGCGCGCATGGCCGCGTACCAGCGGACGCGTTCGGCCTTGTCGGCGCCGAACTTGGCCTCGATCTTCTTCGTCAGGATGAAGCCGAGCACGACGCAGTCGATGACCGCGAGGATGAAGAAGGCCCAGAGCGCAAAGATCGCGTACACGTCAACGCTGGGAATCGTGGTGAGCAGGATGACCAGAAACATTATCGGGATCATCAACTCGCCCACGTTGAACCGTGCGTCGACATAGTCGCGGGCGTACCGTTTCTGGGGACCGCGTTCACGCAGCGGCAGGTACTTGTCGACACCGGCGGCCATGCCGACCCGGGCCACGTCGCGCGCGGCGCTTGACTTGGCGCGCGCCTGCTTCGCAGCGAGCTTGCGGTCGTCCGGAACCAGCGGGCGCTTGTTGGCCGCTTCCTGCTGCTTGCGAGTGGGGGTCGCCTGACCCTTGCCCGCGTTGGGTGTGAGACCGAGGCGCGCTGCGGTCTCGTCGGAGCTTTCAATCGACGGCTGGGCGTCGGGGTGTACGGGAGGCTTGGCCACATCAAATCCTTGCAATCGGGTGCCTTAAGATTACCCGTATGACTGGCAACCCACAGACAAATTCCCACGCAACCGGCTCGACGTCCCGCTCCGCCACCGATTCGGCGGTCGATTCGGCGGTCGATCCGGCGGTCGATCCGGGGGTCGATCCGGCGGTCGATCCGGGGGCACAGTCCGCCCTGCGCACGGCGGTCGAACTGGGCCTCCCCACCACGATCGCCGACCTGTGCGCCTTGGTGCGCATCCCCTCGGTATCGTGGGCCGCCTTCGACCGTGCGCAGGTCGCGGCCAGCGCCGACGCCGTCGCGACGCTCGTGCGCGAGCTCGACGTATTCGAGTCGGTCGAGACCGTTCAGGCCGGTATTCCCGGCGGCACCGAACTGGGTCAGCCGGCGATTCTGGCGTCTCGACCAGCCCGCAACGGCCGCCCAACCGTCTTGCTCTATGCCCACCACGATGTACAGCCTCCCGGCAAGGACGAGGACTGGGAGTCCGATCCGTTCACCCCGACCGTTCGCGGCGACCGCCTCTACGGGCGTGGCGCCGCCGACGACAAGGCCGGCGTCATGGCGCACGTCGCATCCATTCGCGCCCTTGTCGCGGCCGTTGGCCCCGACTTTGACCTGGGGCTCGCCCTGTTCATCGAGGGCGAGGAGGAATTCGGCAGCCGATCCTTCGCGACCTTCCTCGACGAGAACCGGGAGGCTCTGCGCGGTGACGTGATCGTCGTGGCCGATTCCAACAACTGGGATATCAACACTCCGGCCATCACGACGGCCCTGCGTGGCAACGTCACCCTGCGACTCACTGTGCGCACCCTCGCGCACGCCTCACACTCCGGAATGTTCGGGGGAGCGGTGCCCGATGCCATGCTCGCCACGATCAGGCTGCTGGCCACTCTGTATCACGACGATGGCTCCGTGGCCGTCGCCGGCCTCACCAGCATCGACGTCCCCACTCCTGACTACTCCGAGGAGCAGCTGCGGGCGGAAACCGGTCTCCTGCCCGGAGTCACCCCGATCGGCCACGGCTCCATTCTGAGCCGGATCTGGTCGCAGCCCGCCCTGACCGTGACCGGTATTGATGCGCCGACCGTCGACAATGCCTCCAACACTCTCACCCCGACGGTGACCGTTCGGATCAGCACTCGCATTGCCCCCGGGCAGTCCGCGGTTGACGCCGCCGTGGCCATCGAGACGCACCTGCGCGAGAACGCGCCGTTCGGTGCGGTTCTTGAGATCGACGATGTGGATACCGGTGAGCCCTTCCTCGTGGATACCAGCGGCTGGGCAGTGACCGAGGCTCGATCCGCCATGACGGATGCCTGGGGCGTGCCGCCGGTCGATATCGGTGTCGGTGGGTCTATCCCGTTCATCGCCGACCTGGTTCGCGTCTTTCCGGCCGCCCAGATTCTGGTGACCGGAGTGGAAGACCCCGATTCCCGGGCCCACAGCCCGAATGAGTCCCTGCACCTCGGCGTCTTCAAACGTGCCGTACTGAGCGAAGCGTTCCTGCTCGGCAGTTTGAACGAGCGCACCGGCCACTGAACCACCCAGCCACAAACCAGACATCCCATTAACTGCCCACGGTCGAAGAAATGTGAGACGGTAGTAAAGCCCCCGTCGACTTTTTGGTTGTCGCAGGTAGAATTTATGAGATCGCAATCAATGAGATCGCAACTGTGCGTTACTGCGTGAACCGAGGAGAAGCATGACCGACACCATGACCGAAACCGTCAGCACTTCTGACACCGCACACGCCCCGGCCGCTGCCCATGGCATCGGACTCACCGAGGCTGCCGCGCTCAAGGTACGCAGCCTGTTGACCCAGGAAGGCCGCGAGGACCTTCGGCTGCGCGTCGCCGTGCAGCCTGGCGGCTGCTCTGGTCTGATATACCAGCTCTACTTCGACGAGCGCGTCCTCGACGGCGACGCCCTCGTCGATTTCGATGGCGTCGGGGTCGTCGTCGACAAGATGAGCGTTGCCTACCTCGATGGCGCCACGATCAATTTTGAGGACACGATCGAGAAGCAGGGTTTCACCATTGACAATCCGAACGCCGGCGGCAGCTGCGCGTGTGGAGATTCGTTCCACTAGCTCCGCACGCTCGCCCCAGCACTCAAATTTTCAAGCACGAATGACGGGGACATCATCACTTCGATGGTGTCCCCGTTTTTTTCTGCCCGGATTGCGTCCGATTCGCCCGCGTGTGCATCTTCAGCAGGGGTGGAGTCGCCCAAATAAGTGTGCCACCCGACTCGGAGTGCACTTCGTATGCGCTCTCGCAGAGTAAGCTGGAAATCGATCAAAACACTTCCTGAGAAGTGTCCTCGAATCTCCCGAAAGGTCCCCGGTGCGCAATAATCACCGCCTGCGTTGGGCTGCTGTTCCGCTCGCAGCGACGTTAGCCGTTGTACTGGCCGGATGCACGCAAGCCCAGCTCCATGGTTTCCTGCCCGGTTTTGAAGAAGAGGGCCAAAAGGCGGTGACCAACCACACCGATCGCATTGCCGGTCTGTGGACCACGTCCTGGATCGTGCTCCTCACTGTCGGTCTCATCACGTGGGGCCTCATCATTTGGACAATCGTCGTGTACCGACGTCGCAAGGGCCAGACCGGACTTCCCGTTCAACTGCGCTACAACATGCCGATCGAGATCTTTTACACTGTCGTTCCTCTCATTCTCGTCGTTGGCTTTTTCGCCTTCACCGTGCGTGACCAGATCGCCATTGAAACTCGCTACGACAACCCCGACGTGTCGATCGAAGTGCAGGCCAAGCAGTGGGCGTGGGACTTCAACTATGTCGATGAAGACGTGTACTCGCCCGGAATCCAGGGCCAGCCTGATCCCGCTGGCGCCACCGGTTCGCTCGTCGAGTCGGAACTTCCCGTGCTCGTGCTCCCGGTCGACAAGACCATTGAGATCGCACTGGAATCTCGCGACGTCATCCACTCGTTCTGGGTCATCGACTTTCTGTACAAGAAAGATGTCATCCCGGGCAAGACCAATTACATGTCGGTCACCCCACAGCGCATCGGAACCTACGCGGGCAAGTGCGCCGAGCTCTGCGGCCAGTACCACTCCCTCATGCTCTTCAACGTCAAGGTCGTCTCTCAGGCTGACTACGACACGTACATTCAATCGCTGCGCACCGCGGGTAACGTCGGTCAGCTCGACAATGAGTTCGACCGCCGTCAGAATCAGCCGGGCACGAGTGCCCCAACGGCTCCGGAGGGAAAATAAGCCATGACCACGACCATCGCACCCGTTGAGTCACGCCCGGCAGAGCCGGTCTCGACCTCGGCCGAACGCAAGGGCAACGTTCTCGTTCGGTGGATCACTTCCACCGACCACAAAGTCATCGGGTACATGTACCTGATCACCTCGTTCCTCTACTTCTGCCTGGGCGGCGTCATGGCGCTGATCATTCGTGCCCAACTGTTCGCTCCGGGCCTGGACGTGGTAGCGACCAAGGAGCAGTACAACCAGCTCTTCACGATGCACGGCACGATCATGCTCTTGATGTTTGCAACGCCGCTCTTCTTCGGCTTCGCCAACTTTCTGGTTCCGCTTCAAATCGGCGCTCCCGACGTCGCCTTCCCACGGCTGAACGCACTCGCCTACTGGTTCTTCAACTTCGGCAGCCTCATCGCCGTCGCCGGGTTCCTCACCCCGCAAGGGGCGGCGTCTTTTGGTTGGTTTGCCTATCAGCCGCTCGCGAGCACAACTTTCTCACCGGGAGTCGGCGGCAACCTCTGGATGGTCGGACTCGGCCTCTCCGGTTTCGGCACCATTCTCGGTTCGGTGAACTTCATCACCACGATCATCACGATGCGTGCGCCGGGCATGACAATGTGGCGGATGCCGGTCTTCACCTGGAACTCGCTCATCACGTCACTGCTCGCTCTCATGGTCTTCCCGGTACTGGCCGCCGCCATGCTTGCCGCAGCCTCCGACCGCATCTTCGGTTCGCACATCTACGATCCGGCCAACGGCGGTGCGATCCTCTGGCAACACCTGTTCTGGTTCTTCGGCCACCCGGAGGTGTACATCATCGCCCTGCCGTTCTTCGGCATCGTCTCCGAGGTGTTCCCGGTCTTCAGCCGCAAGCCGATGTTCGGCTATAAGACACTGATCTATGCGACCATCTCGATCGCCGCGCTGTCGATCTCGGTCTGGGCGCACCACATGTACGTCACCGGTTCGGTGCTGCTGCCGTTCTTCTCGCTCATGACCATGCTCATCGCGGTACCCACCGGGGTGAAGATCTTCAACTGGATCGGTACCATGTGGCGAGGGTCCATAACCTTTGAAACCCCCATGATCTGGGCCATCGGCTTTCTCATCACGTTCACCTTCGGTGGCCTGACGGGTGTCATCCTGGCTTCGCCGCCGCTCGACTTCCACGTGTCCGACACCTACTTCGTCGTCGCGCACTTCCACTACGTCGTCTTCGGCACCGTCGTGTTCGCAATGTTCAGCGGATTCTACTTCTGGTGGCCCAAATGGACCGGCAAGATGCTCAACGAGAGTCTCGGCAAGTGGCACTTCTGGCTCCTGTTCATCGGCTTCCACACGACGTTCCTGATCCAGCATTGGCTCGGCGTTATGGGTATGCCGCGTCGGTACGCGACGTATTCCCCGGAAGACGGATTCACCTGGATGAACCAGGTGTCCACCATCGGCGCCATGATTCTCGCCGTATCGATGATTCCATTCTTCCTGAACGTGTACATCACAGCCCGCAAGGCGCCGCTGGTCACCGTGAACGACCCGTGGGGTTACGGTTCTTCCCTCGAGTGGGCGACGTCGTGCCCGCCGCCGCGGCACAACTTCACGTCTATTCCGCGAATCCGCTCTGAGCGTCCGGCCTTCGACCTGAACCACCCCGAGGCCGGTATGCCCGTCGGCATCGGTCCGGGCAAGGATGCGCCCGACGTTGCGGTCTACGACATCGATTCGAATCAGGTTAAATAAATGAAGACCAACGTCAACATACTCTGGGTCCTCACCACCTTTTTCGGAATCGTAACGGTCGTTTATGTCACGTGGAGCCTGCTCGACCCCGCCCACGGTCGGGTGGAATGGGCTGGTACCTTCATGCTGGCCCTCACGACCCTGCTCGTGGCGTTCATAGCGTTCTACCTCGACAAGGTGCACGGCGCCCAGGGCGGAGAGCTGCCCGAGGACCGTCTCGATGGCAACATCGATGACGGGGATCCTGAAATGGGTTTCTTCAGCCCGTGGAGCTGGTGGCCGATCTTCCTGGCCGCATCAGCAGCGCTGCTCTTCCTCGGCCTGGCCGTCGGTTTCTGGATCTGCTTCATCGGACTGGGGCTCGGCCTCGTTGCCCTGACCGGCTGGGTATACGAGTATTACCGGGGCCTGTTCGCCCGCTAAGCGCACGTCCCGTGTGATACCGATCTTCCTCACGGGAGGTCGGTATCGTCGTTTAATGGACAAACAGTGCCGATTCAGTGCCCAACCATGAGGTCAGCGGCGGCGGAAACCAAAGATGTCGAAGGCGACCGTGACGTCCCGAGCGAGGTCTGCCACATCATCGTCGCCTGCGGCGCCGGAATGGTGAGAAGACGGGCCCATGCCGATGAGCGAAGCCACATCGGACGGCGACAACTGCACGGTGCGGTTGAGTCGCTCGTGTGATTCGAGGCTGAACCCGGCAGCGAGACTGGTCGTCAGATGCACAGCCTTGTCGGCCTGAATCTCCACGGCCAAGCCCGACTCTCGCAGCTGTCGCAGGTGCGTCGACTGCGGCACAACGACCAGCAGCAGGCCGTTGGGCCGCAGCACACGATGGAATTCGGCGGGATTGCGCGGTGCAAAGACGTTCAGAATAACGTCAATGCCGCCGCCGAGCAGGGGAAGCGGCGACCAGACATCCGCTACCAGCCCGTCAATGCGATTGTGCGAGTGGATGGTGCGGCCCACGGCAGTGGGGGAGAGGTCCATGCCCAGCGCGCGTACGTCGTCTCCTGGGGGCAGCGCCGCCCCCAGGTAGTAGCCAGTGCCGCAACCCACGTCTAGGATGCGCCGGGGGAACTCGCCGGTGACGATGGTGCGCACGGCGTTGCGGAGGGGTTCGAACCACCCGGCGCCGAGAAATCGATCGCGGGCGTCGAGCATTGTCGCACTGTCGCCGATGAACTTGCGCTGTCCGGTGAGCAGGTTGACGAAGCCCCGCTTGTTCACGTCGAAGGAATGCCCGCGCTCACATCCCAGCAGCAGCCCGCCGCTGGGATGGAGGGGCAGCAAACAGTTCGGGCACCGAAGCCACTCCGATAACGTCTGGAGTGACACCGATGCCCGATCTGTTGGGTGCTGCTATTTACCGGTGATCTCCGCGGGGTGATCGCCGTGGGCCCGGTTCAGCTCTGACTGCGCGACCGGAGTGATCCGGTCCTCGAAGAACCAGCGGGACAGGCCGGCGCGAACCTTCTCAGCGGGACCGATCTTGCCCTGAGCGTTGGGACGCAGCATGAGCGGCTTGAAGTCGCTGTAGCTGACCAGCTTCCAGCGCTCGTATTCGTCAACGGGCTGGTGAACCTCGACGAATTCGCCACCGGGGAGGCGAACGATGCGGCCTGACTCGTAGCCGTGTAGCACGATCTCGCGGTCCTTCTTCTGCAGGGCCAGGCAGACTCGCTTGGCGATGAAGAAGGCGAGGATCGGGCCGAGCAACGTGGTCGCCTGGAGCGTGTGGATGACACCTTCCATGGTGAGGTGGAAGTGCGTCGCCATGATGTCCGACGATGCTGCTGCCCAGAGCGAAGCGTAGAACGTGACGCCGGCCGCGCCGATGGCGGTGCGGGTGGGGGCGTTGCGCGGACGGTCGAGTACGTGGTGTTCACGCTTGTCGCCGGTGATCCACGCTTCGATGAATGGGTACATCATGACGGTCACGATGAACAGTCCGACCACGGTCAGCACTACGAGGATGTTGAGCGAGTAGGTGTGGTTCAGCAAGACGAACTCCCAGCCGGTCGGAATCAGCCGCATGGCGCCGTCGGCGAAGCCGATGTACCAGTCGGGCTGGGTTCCGGCGGATACCGGTGAGGGGTCGTACGGTCCGTAATTCCAGATCGGGTTGATCGTGAACAACGATGCGATGAGCATGACGACACCGAACACGATGAAGAAGAACCCACCTGCCTTGGCGGCGTACACCGGGAGAACCGGGTAACCAACCACGTTCTGGTTGGTGTGACCGGCGGCCGGGTACTGGGTGTGCTTGTGCACAACGACGAACAGAAGGTGCATCGCAATCAGCGCAACGATGATGGCCGGCAGCAACAGAATATGCAGCGAGTACAACCGGCCGACGATGTCATTACCGGGGAATTCGCCACCGAAGAGAAGGAAGGAAACCCAAGTGCCCAAGACCGGAATGCCCTTGATCAGACCGTCGATGATGCGCAGGCCGTTACCGGAGAGCAGGTCGTCGGGGAGGGAATAGCCCGTGAAGCCTTCGGCCATGGCCAGGATGAACAGGATGAAGCCGATGACCCAGTTGAGCTCGCGCGGCTTGCGGAACGCACCCGTGAAGTAGATGCGCAGCATGTGCAGGCCAATGGCCGCCACGAATAGCAGGGCTGCCCAGTGGTGTACCTGGCGCATGAGGAGGCCACCGCGAATGTCAAAGGAGATGTCCATCGTCGATGACATCGCCGCGGACATCGGGATTCCCTTGAGCGGGGCGTAGGAACCGTCGTAGACGACTTCGGCCATCGATGCCTGGAAGAAGAAGGTGAGGAACGAGCCCGACAGCAGAATGATGACGAAGCTGTACAGCGCCACCTCGCCGAGTAGGAACGACCAGTGGTCGGGGAAGATCTTGCGACCGAGCTCTTTGACCGCGCCAGAGATGCTCGTGCGTTCGTCAATGTAGTTGGCGGCGGAGGCGGTGAAGCCACCGGACTTCTTCATCCCGACAGCGTGATCCTCAGCGGGTTCGCGGGTGGTTATCGTTGTCATGCTCGCTCCCAGAAACTTGGGCCGACTGGTTCAGTGAAATCGCTCTGCGCGATCAGGTAGCCCTCAGCGTCCACGGCGATCGGGAGCTGGGGTAGTGGCCGCGCGGCCGGTCCGAAGATGACCTTGCAGTGGTTCTCAACGTCGAACTGCGACTGGTGGCACGGGCATAGCAGATGGTGCGTGTGTTGTTCATAGAGAGCCACTGGGCACCCGACGTGGGTGCATATCTTAGAATATGCCACGATGCCATCATACGACCAAGACTTGCGGCCCTCTTCTTCGATCAGGTCCTTGGGATCCATCCGAATGAGTAGAACAGCGGCTTTCGCCTTCTCTTCCAAACGACCGTGGCCCATTTCGGACAGGCCCTCGGGAATAACGTGGAAGGACGATCCGAGCGTGACGTCCGCCGCCTTGATCGGGGTTCCACTCGGGTCCATGGTGAGTCGAATTCCCTTTTTCCACATGGTCCCATTGAGGAGGGCCACCGGGTTCTGGTCCATCGGGCCGAGGCCACGAAACAAGACGACCGCCGGCAGGGGGAAGACGACGAGGGCGCCGATCAGGCTGTTGCGAATGAGCGTCCGGCGACCGAAGCCGGATTCCTCATTGGCCTGCTGAAAGATCTCCACGGCGCGGGCTCGCACGGGCTCGGTTCCACGCACGGGGTGGCGTTCGTCGACACCTTCATGATCGCTCATGAGGGCCTTGCCCCAGTGCACAGCGCCGATACCGATGGCGAGCAACGCGAGGCTGAGGCCGAGGCCGATGAAGAGGTTGTTCAGACGAACGGAACCCGGATCTTCGGCAACGATCGGAAAGGCCATGTACGCTGCGATGGCAAAAACGCTACCCACGATTGACACGTAGAACAGCGAGAAAACGGCGCGCTCCGCCTTGCGCTCTTCCTTGTGGTCAAGGTCGGTGATGCGTGGACGGTGCGGTGGGAATCCTGGGTTGACCAGGGCATCCCGTGTAACGACGGCTGTGCTTGCGGCGGATGTCGCGAGCTGCGCGCCAGGCGAGTCGGCGGCGGTTACGTGCTCCGCGCCGTTATCGTCCTTGGCCATTGTTCTCCTTTGTGGGCTGTATAAATGCTCTGCACCGTGGTGCTGCGCGACAGTCGATCGGTTCCGAGGGTCGTGTCAAGACCGGATACCCGGCTTAGTTTGATTTGGCGGTGATCCACACGGTGAGGGCCACGAGTGCACCCAGTCCGAAGATCCAGATAAAGAGTCCTTCAGCGACCGGCCCCAGGGAACCGAGAGCTAATCCGCCCGGGGACGGGTTGTCCTCGACGTATTTGAGGTAGGTGATGATGTCGCGCTTGTCTTCGGGCGCGATGTTCATGTCGTTGAAGACCGGCATGTTTTGTGGGCCGGTGATCATGGCTTCGTAGATGTGCTGGGCCGACACGTTCTCGATGGCGGGGGCGAACTTTCCCTCGGTCAGCGCGCCGCCAGCACCGGCGACATTGTGGCACATGGCGCAGTTAATGCGGAACAATTCAGCACCGGTCGCAGCATCGCCGGCAGCGTCGAGCAGCGCGGCGGCGGGGATACCAGGGCCGGGAGCGAGTGAAGCCACGTAGGCGGCCAGTGCTGCGGTTTGCTCGGCCGTGAACTGCACCGGCTTCTTCTGCGCTTGTGGACCCTGCATCTGCATCGGCATACGACCGGTGCCGACCTGGAAGTCGACCGAGGCTGCGCCGACTCCAATCAGGCTGGGTCCTTCGGACGAGCCCTGGGCGCTCAGCCCATGGCAGGTAGCGCAGTTCGCCGCAAAGAGCTTTTCACCCTGAGCGATGGTCTGCTGAGAGGATGCATCCGTCGTTGCAACGGCTGTGCTTGTGCTGAAGGCCGCGTAGGCGCCTCCGGTAAAGAGCAATCCGATGGCGATGAGAGCGATACTGGCGAGAGGATGGCGACGTCCGGTTTTGCGTGCCCGGCGTGCGCGAGGGGTTTTGATCGTGGTCATGCTGAAGGTGTCCGCTCCTGTTTCTATTTGAGAACGTAGATGACCAGGAAGAGCCCGATCCAGACGACGTCGACGAAATGCCAGTAGTAGGAAACTACAATCGCGCTGGTGGCTTCCTTATGGCCGAAGTTCTTGACCGCGAAACCACGCCCAATCACAAGAAGGAAGGCGAGCAGCCCGGCGGTGACGTGGATACCGTGAAAGCCGGTCGTAATGTAGAACGCAGAACCATAAGCGTTGGAGGAGAGTGAAACTCCCTCCGACACCAGGGTCGCGTATTCGAACACCTGACCAGTGACGAAGATTGCGCCGAGGGCGTAGGTGAGGAAGAACCACTCCACCATGCCCCACTCGCTCGGCTTCCAGCCGGTCGAGCGCGCCTGCAGCCGTTCGGCCGCGAACACTCCGAATTGGCAGGTCACCGAGGATGTCACCAGGATCAGCGTATTGATCGTCGCGAAGGCCACGTTGTGCTTGTCGGCCTCGAAGAGCCACAGCTCGGGGGAGGTTGAACGCAGCGTGAAATAGATTGCGAAGAGACCCGCGAAAAACATCACCTCGCTGCCCAACCACACAATGGTGCCCACAGCTACGCTGTTGGGCCGGTTCACGACGGGCGCACTCGCCGTCTGAGTAATTGAGGTGCTGGTCACCCCTCTATTATGGCCGATATTTCCACAGCTTTTTCTCAATTGCGCATGCAAGTGAGAGTTTCTACCCGATTGGGGTGGGCTATCTGGCCACGCGAACAGCGTGAATTCGGGGGAGTTCGGCCCGTTCTCCTATGATCGGAATCATGCTCGAATCGCAGTCCTGGCCGAAAATATTAAATTCCCTTCTTGACGGACGGGACCTGAGTGTGGCGGATGCCGCCTGGAGCATGGAACGAATCATGCTCGGTGAGGCCTCCCCCTCCCAACTTGGGGCTTTCCTGGTGGCACTTCGTGCCAAGGGGGAGACCGTGGACGAGATCGTGGGTTTCCGGGACGCGATCCTCGAGCAGGCTGTTGTCCTGCCGGTTGATCCGATGGCCCTTGACATCGTCGGAACCGGTGGTGATCAATTCGGGACGGTGAATATCTCCACAATGGCGTCGATCGTGTGCGCGGCTGCCGGGGTGCCAGTCGTCAAGCACGGCAATCGTGCGGCCAGCTCAGGCTCCGGATCATCCGACGTTTTGGGTGCGTTAGGAATCGACCTGTCGCGCGATGCGACGCGCGTGGCGCAGGTGTTCTCGGAGACCGGGATCACCTTTGCTTTCGCAGCAGCTTTTCACCCCGGATTTCGGCATGCGGCGCTCACCCGCAAGGAGTTGGGCATTCCGACCGTTTTCAATTACCTCGGCCCGCTGTGCAATCCGGCTCGGCCGGAGGCATCCGCTGTCGGAGTGGCCAGCCTCGACCGCGTGCCTTTGTTTGTGGGAGTCTTTCAAACGCGGGGTGCTACGGCCCTCGTCTTTCGTGGAGACGATGGGCTCGACGAACTGACGACGACAGGGCACAGTCACGTCTGGGAGGTGTCGCGTGGCCTGGTCACCGAGCACGACATCGACCCCCGTGATCTCGGCATCAAGCGCGCGCAAATCAGTGACCTGGTCGGCGGCTCGCCGCAACACAACGCGGATGTCGTGCACTCCGTGCTCGCCAGCGAGCCCGGGCCGATTCGCGACATCGTGTTGCTCAATGCCGCTGCAGGGCTCGTCGCCTTCGACCTGGCCAACGACGCGTCACAGGTGCAGGTGGCCATTCTTGACCGTTTTCGCGACAAGATGACCGTAGCCGCCGAAGCCATCGATTCCGGCGCGGCCACGGCCAAATTGTCGGCGTGGATTGCGGCGACTCAGGTCTGACTGAGAGGGCGCCTTGCGTTCGCGCGCTAGAGAACGTCCTCGTCAACCCACCCGAAGGTCTTCGTTACGGCCTTCTTCCAGTTGCGCATTTGGCGGCTGCGTTCCTCCTCGTTCATTTGCGGCGTCCACCGGCTGTCTTCCTGCCAGTTGGTGCGCAGTTCGTCGAGGTCGCTCCAGAATCCGACCGCGAGGCCAGCGGCGTAGGCGGCACCCAGCGCGGTCGTCTCCGCGACGACCGGCCGAACCACCGGCACACCGAGTATGTCCGCCTGAAATTGCATGAGTAGGTTGTTCGCGATCATGCCGCCGTCGACCTTGATCTCGGTGAGGGGAACACCCGAGTCGGCGTTCACCGCGTCGATGACCTCCCGAGTCTGAAATGCCGTCGCCTCGAGTGCCGCTCGGGCAATATGGCCCTTATTGACGAATCGGGTGAGTCCGACCAGGGCGCCGCGGGCGTCGGAACGCCAGTAGGGTGCGAACAGACCCGAAAACGCCGGTACGAAATAGGCTCCGCCGTTGTCATCCACCGTTTTCGCCAGGCTCTCAATCTCAGAGGCCGAGCTGATCATGCCGAGGTTGTCGCGCATCCACTGCACCAGGGCTCCGGTTACCGCGATGGACCCTTCCAGGGCGTAGTGCGGGGCCGCATTGCCGAGCTTGTACCCCACGGTGGTCAGCAGGCCGTTCTTGGAGTGCACAATCTCCGTTCCGGTGTTGAAAATTAAGAAGTTTCCGGTGCCGTAGGTGTTCTTGGCTTCGCCCTGGTCAAACGCCGCCTGACCAAAAGTAGCGGCCTGCTGGTCACCGAGGATACCGGCGACGGGAACCTCACGAAGCAGGCTGTGCTCGCTGGCGATGCCGTAGACCTCAGACGACGACTTGATCTCGGGCAGCATCGACTTGGGCACGTCGAAGATGGCCAGAATCTCGTCGTCCCACTGCAGCGTCTCGAGGTCCATGAACATGGTGCGGCTTGCGTTGGTGACGTCGGTCGCGTGCACGCCGCCGTCGACTCCGCCGGTCAGGTTCCAGAGCACCCAGGAGTCCGTTGTTCCAAAGAGCAGGTCGCCGGCCGCGGCCCTGGCCCGGGCCCCCTCGACGTTTTCCAGGATCCAGACGATCTTCGTGCCGGAGAAGTAGGTGGCCAGGGGCAACCCGACCTTCTTTTTGAACCGTTCGACGCCTCCATCAGCGGCGAGGCGGTCCACGATGGGCTGGGTGCGGGTGTCCTGCCAGACGATTGCGTTGTAGACCGCAACACCGGTCGTCTTGTCCCAGACCACGGCGGTTTCACGCTGGTTGGTGATTCCGATGGCCTTGATGTCGTGCCGGGTGAGGTTGGCCTTGGACAGTGCCTGCCCGATCACTTCGCGGGTGTTGTCCCAGATTTCTTTCGGGTCGTGCTCGACCCAGCCTGCCTGGGGAAAGATCTGCTCGTGTTCGAGTTGCCCGGTCGACACGATCGAGCCGGCCTTGTCGAAGATGATGGCCCGAGAACTGGTCGTTCCCTGGTCGATGGCGAGAATGTAGTCAGTCATTGGTGCGTGTCCTCCTATTGGGTGTGCATGAAATACAGTTGCGGTCGCACGAACGGACCGGTCCGTTGGGGAACCGGCCCGTTCGTTCGGGTCAGGTGGTGAGCAGCGGCAGCAGGATCAGCGCGGCCCAGCCGGCGAGTAGGCCGCCGATGATGGGGCCGACGACGGGGACCCAGGAGTAGGCCCAGTCGGAGCCGCCCTTGCCCTTGATCGGCAGGATGAAGTGGGCGATACGCGGACCGAGGTCACGGGCCGGGTTGATGGCGTACCCGGTCGGTCCACCGAGCGACGTGCCGATGACGATGACGAGGAGGGCCACGGGGAGGGCTCCAAGAGAAGCTAGGCCTCCGGATTCGCCCTGCCGGTTACCACCGAACGCGATGACGACGAAGACCAGCACGAAGGTGCCGATGATTTCAGTGACGAGGTTCCAGCCGTAGGAGCGGATGGCCGGCCCGGTGGAGAAGACACCGAGTTTGTTGGCCGGGTCAGGTTCGGCGTCGAAGTGTTGCTTGTAAGCGAGCCAGCAGGCGATTGCGCCGAGGATGGCTCCAATCAACTGGGCGCCGATATAGGCGAGCACGGAGACCGCGTTGACCGGGACGCCCATTCCGAACTCCGTGGCACCGTTGGCGACGAGGCCGAGGGTGACGGCCGGATTGAGATGCGCTCCCGACCGGTAGGCGACAACGACGCCAGAGAACACCGCGAAGCCCCAGCCGATGGTCACCATGAGGAACCCACCCCCGAGGCCCTTATTCTTGGCCAAAGCGACGTTGGCGACGACGCCGGTTCCGAGGAGGATCAGCATGGCTGTGCCCACGACCTCCGAGACGAATACAGCTCCGATATTTTCCACGAGAACCTTTCTGATCAGGCCGGTGATGCCGAAGCTACCCCTCTGCGGTGAGCGGTTGGCGGTTGGCAACAACATAGCGTGCGGTGTCATCGAGGGGAATAGGCGGACGCAGTTCAGTAGCGACCTTTACCGAGCGCGGGCACAGCGCGTATATTTACCGTGGGCAAAGAGCTCTCGTGGGGCAGTGCCGGCCCGACCCCGCCGTGGCACCCAGTTTCGAACCGTGGAATCACCGAGTGAATGGATGGTCATGAAGAAGCTCATCAACGATCCCAAGAACGTGGTCAATGAGGCCGTCGCCGGATTTGCGGAGGCGCACGCTGACATTGTTCGGGTCTCGCACGATCCGATCTTTATCGTACGAAGCGATGCTCCCATTCACGGCAAGGTAGGAATCGTCAGCGGTGGCGGAAGCGGCCATGAACCGCTCCACGGTGGTTTCGTCGGGTACGGCATGCTGGACGCGGCGGTGCCGGGACCCGTTTTCACGTCACCAACGCCCGACCCGATCCTGGCGGCGACCCAGGCCGTAGATGGTGGCGCCGGCGTACTTCACATCGTGAAAAACTACACTGGGGACGTGCTGAACTTTGAGACGGCGGCCGACCTGGCATCCGCTGAGGGAATCGAAGTGCGCGCGGTCATCATCAACGACGATGTGGCCGTGAAGGACTCGCTCTACACGGCCGGGCGCCGCGGTGTGGCGGGAACGGTCCTCGTCGAAAAGATCACCGGGGCCGCAGCCGAGCGCGGCGACGACCTCGATGCCGTCGTCGCCGTGGCCGAGAAGGTGAACTCCCGCGTGCGCACCATGGGCGTCGCGCTGACCCCGTGCGTTGTGCCGCACGCCGGGGAGCCGAGCTTCGTGCTCGCCGATGATGAGATCGAGATTGGCATCGGAATCCACGGCGAGCCCGGGCGGGAGCGAATCAAACTTGAACCCGCCGATGCCATCGTCGACCGGCTGCTCGCTCCCATTCTCGAAGACCTGCCGTTCGTCAGCGGCGACAAGGTGCTCTTGTTCGTCAACGGTATGGGTGGCACACCGCAGGTTGAGCTCTATATCGTGTTCCGCCGGGCTGCCGAAGTGCTGAAACAGCAAGGCATCACGGTCACCCGCAGCCTGGTCGGAAATTACACGACGAGCCTCGAAATGGCAGGAACGTCCATTTCAGTTCTGAAGCTCGATGATGAACTCACGAGCCTGTGGGACGCCCCGGTTCAGACGGCGGCGCTACGGTGGGGACGGTAGAAGGAGACGAGATGACCCTGAACGAGCAACCCGACGCAGCCCCAACCGACGCACTGATCACGTTGGACACCGCTTGGATCGTGCGGTGGATTCGGCAGAGCGCTGAGGTGCTGGCGGCCAACCGCACCGCGCTCAATACGCTCGACCGAGACATCGGAGATGGTGATCATGGCGAGAACATGGATCGAGGCTTCCAAGCGATCCTGCCCAAGCTTGAGGGCCTGGCCGTCGAGACAACGCCCGGTGCCGTGCTCAAGCTCCTCGCCACGACACTGATCTCCACTGTGGGAGGCGCCGCCGGGCCGCTGTACGGCACGGCCTTTCTCAAGGCCTCCGGTGCGGTCGGGTCAGTTGAATCGTTGGATGCGGCCGCGCTGGTGGCCCTGATGACGGCGGCTCGCGACGGTATCGTGCTGCGCGGCAAAGCCGAGAGCGGCGACAAAACCATGATCGATGCCTGGACCCCGGCGGTGAACGCGGGGGCATCTGCGCACGCGGCCGGTTCGGGGGTGGGCGCTGTGTTGCTCGCCGCAGCGGATGCCGCATCGGGGGGCGCGCAGGCCACGGATCCGCTCGTCGCGCGCAAGGGACGGGCAAGCTATCTCGGCGAGCGCGCGGTCGGCCACCGTGATCCGGGCGCACAGTCGACCGCGCTGCTGCTGCGCGCCGCGGCCGACACGGCCTTGGCGACCGAGTGATGGCGGCGGCACCCGCTGACCGCGTCGGGCTCGTCTTCGTCTCGCACAGTGAGAAGATCTCGACCGGTCTGGTTGACCTCGCGCGACAAATGGCACCGACCGTTCATCTCATTGCGGCAGGCGGCACGGACTCCGGCGGGATCGGCACGAGCTTCGAGAAGATCAGCGACGCAATCGTTCAGGCGAACACCGGCGGCGGCGTGGTGATTCTCTGTGATCTCGGCTCGGCAATTCTGACCGCGGAAACAGCCCATGACTTTCTCGCAGAGTCCGAACGGCACCGCGTGCGGATCGTTGACGCCCCGCTCGTGGAGGGCGGGGTGGCGGCCGCGGTGGCCGCAGAAACCGGGGGAGACCTCAACGCGGTCGTGGCCGCCGCGCAGACGGCGCTCCGTACGAACAGCTCAACAGCCTTCCCGGCAGGCGATGCCCCCCAGGTGGTCACCGCTACTTTGGCTGCGGGGGCGATCTCACGCACCGTAACACTCATCAACAAAGACGGCCTTCATGCCCGCCCGGCCGCAGAATTTGTGAATCTGGCGAGCAGCTTTTCGGTTCCAATAACCGTGAATGGAACCGATGCGAGGAGCCTGCTGAGCATAATGTCGCTCGGTCTCGTTCGGGGGAGTAGCGTGCAGCTCGCTTCACCCGACCCGTCGGCCGGACCGGCAATCAATGCGCTCGCGAACCTGCTGGAGTCCGGCTTCGACGAGGAGTAGCCGGGTCGATTGGATCAACCGGCGAATTGTCCTAGCAGTTCCGCGCTATTTTGTCCAATCCGGCGTATCGTATTGGGCATGATTCAGTACAGGAGTACCTCAAGCGGTTCAGAGGAGCGTGGCGCCACCGATGTGCGGGCCTGCCCTATTTGCGGTCATGCCATGCGCGAACACACGATCGATCATGCGTCCCGAAATACCGTGGTCAACTGTCCGGTCCCACACCCCGGGGCCTGGGACCGCGACGCCTTCGAACCCGTCAATGAATTTGGCATGGTGATTCACCGAACGAAGGCCTGACTCGTTCCTGCGGCCCGCACGCTCACAAAGCCCCCACGCACCAGAACAGCGCGAAGAGCACCCGAGTGCCCACCGGTCCGTCGCCCCGGTCTGCGACAGGCAAGTGGCTGCGGTCATTGAGCCTGGTCCGAAAAAACACGTTGAGAGCAGCCCGATCCGGCTCGACGACGGTATCCGGTCGGATGTCTGAATGGAGCTTCTGAATTGAGATACCAAGTTTGACGATGGCTCAGCGAGTAGCAGGCGAGAATGTTGGAGACGGCGACGGCCATAACGTGGGCGGTGCAGGTGGTCACGCTGAATGCTGACTGTCGACTCTGAGGTATCTCTTGACATAATGTACATTATCGGTCATGAGCCCGTGGTGCCGAGAGGGGGTGAAAAACTTGTCGCGGGTCGGCGACGGCCGGTCAGGCGCCGATGTTTGCACCGGCAGGGTTAGCATCACCCGACGAACCGACGTACGCCGCAAGGTGCTCGCCGGTGAGGGTCGACCGTGCAGCCACGAGGTCACACGGCGTGCCCTCAAAGACGATCCGGCCGCCGTCGTGGCCGGCACCCGGGCCGAGGTCGATGATCCAGTCGGCGTGCGCCATCACGGCTTGGTGGTGCTCGATCACGATGACCGATTTGCCGGAGTCGACAAGCCGATCGAGCAGGCCGAGCAGATTCTCGACGTCGGCGAGGTGGAGGCCGGCGGTCGGCTCGTCCAGAACGTAGACGTCGCCCTTCTCGGCCATCTGTGTGGCCAGCTTGAGTCGCTGCCGTTCGCCGCCGGAGAGCGTCGGCAGCGGCTGGCCGAGGCTGAGATAGCCGAGTCCAACGTCGGCGAGCCGGCCGAGGATCGTGTGAGCGGCCGGGGTCCGTGCCTCCCCCGCACCAAAGAATTCCCGGGCCTCGGTCACCGACATCGCCAGCACCTCGCTGATGTCGCGCCCGCCGAGATGATATTCCAGAACGGATGCCTGGAACCGCTTACCCTCGCAAACCTCGCACGGTATAGCGACGCCCGCCATCATTCCCAGGTCGGTGTAGATGACGCCGGCGCCGTTGCAATTGGGGCAGGCCCCGTCGGAGTTGGAGCTGAACAGTGCGGGCTTGACACCATTGGCCTTGGCGAACCCCTTGCGGATGGGTTCGAGCATGCCCGTATACGTCGCCGGGTTGCTGCGCCTGGAGCCCGTGATCCCGCCCTGGTCAACCGACACCACCCCGTCCCGGCCCGAGACCGAGCCGTGGATCAGTGAGCTCTTGCCCGACCCGGCGACACCGGTCAGCACCGTCAGCACGCCGAGCGGAATATCGACATCGACGTTCCGCAGGTTGTGTTCACTGGCACCGCGCACCTGAAGGACACCGGACGGTGTGCGCACCCTCGGTTTCACGACAGCCCGGTCGTCCAGGTGCCGACCGGTCAGCGTTCCGCTGCTTTTCAGCCCGGCCAGGGACCCCTCGAAAACGATGTCGCCCCCGTCGGTTCCTGCGCCCGGGCCAAGGTCGATGACGTGGTCCGCGATCGCGATCATCTCCGGCTTGTGCTCGACGACGAGCACCGTATTGCCCTTGTCACGCAGCTGCAGTAGCAGGCTGTTCATGCGCTGGATATCGTGGGGGTGTAGCCCAATTGTCGGCTCGTCGAGGACGTAGGTGACGTCGGTGAGGGAGGATCCCAGGTGGCGTATCATCTTGGTGCGCTGCGATTCTCCGCCGGACAGCGTGCCCGAGGCCCGGTCGAGGGACAGGTAGCCCAATCCGATCTCCACAAACGAGTTCAGCAGGTGCTGCAACGCCACGAGCAGCGGCCCGACGGACGGTTCTGCCAGCCCACGCACCCAGTCGGCGAGGTCGCTGATCTGCATCGCGCAGGCATCCGCGATGCTGATCTCGTTGATCTTCGACGATCGAGCCCCCGCACTGAGTCGGGTACCGGTGCAGTCGGGGCAGACGGTGAACGTCACCGCCCGCTCCACAAACGCACGAATGTGCGGCTGAAGCGAGGCGACGTCCTTGGAGAACATCGATTTCTGGATCTTCGGGATCAGCCCCTCGTAAGTGAGGTTGATGCCCTCGACCTTGATCTTGGTCGGCTCCCTGTAGAGCAGGTCGCCGAGTTCCCCGTTGGTGAATGCAGCGATCGGTTTGTTGGGGTCGAAGAATCCACAGCCGTTGAAGATGCGGCCAAACCACCCGTCCATGCTGTACCCGGGTATGGTGAGCGCGCCGTCGTTGAGAGACTTTGTCTCGTCGTACAGCGCGGTCAGATCGATGTCGGTGACGGAGCCGCGACCTTCACAGCGTGCACACATTCCGCCGGTGATGCTGAAACTGCGACGCTCTTTCACGGTCTGTCCGCCGCGTTCGATCGAGACCGCGCCCGCGCCGCTGATCGAGGCGACGTTGAAGGAGTAGGCCTGAGGCGAGCCGATGCGCGGCTGGCCGAGCCGGCTGAACAGGATGCGCAGCAGCGCGTTGGCGTCGGTGGCGGTGCCCACGGTAGATCGCGCGTTGGCGCCCATCCGCTCCTGATCGACGATGATGGCGGTCGTCAGCCCGTCGAGCACATCGACGTCTGGCCGCGCCAGGGTGGGCATGAAGCCCTGCACGAATGCGCTGTACGTCTCGTTGATCATGCGCTGGGACTCGGCGGCGATGGTTCCGAACACGAGTGAGCTCTTACCGGAGCCGGACACACCGGTGAACACGGTCAGCCGACGTTTTGGGATCTGAACGCTGACGTTCTTGAGGTTGTTTTCTCGTGCGCCCTGAACGCGGATCAGATCGTGGCTGTCCGCAGCCTGTGGCTCACGTGACGGGACGGCCGGTTTCGTGGTCATGCTCATCGAACCTCCTGTGATGTGAGGCGGCGGGCAGGTGGCGGGCCCACCAGTCCAGAATAATCTCGAACCGTTGCAATCGGTGCCGTGGGCGACCGGTGCGGCTGAGGTCGTGATTCTCCCCCGGAAAAATCACCAGTTCGGTCGGGACTCCCCCGCGTTTGAGTGCCGCATAGTAGCGCTCCCCCTGCGATAGTGGGCAGCGCAGGTCCTGCGCCGAGTGCAGCACGAGGGTCGGGGTTCTCACCCGACCGACCATGAACTGGGGACTTTGCGACCCCAGCAGGTCGGCATCCGTACCGACATATTCGTCACCGAAGTAGTCCCCAATATCGCTCGTGCCGACGAATGCGTCGGGGTCGAGAAAGCCGCGTTCCACGATGGCCGCCGCAAATCGGTGCTCGTGCGCGATCGTCCACGCGGTCAGGTAGCCACCGTAGGAACCGCCCATGATGCCGACCCGGTGTGCGTCGAGAGCGGGCTCAGCCTGGAGCGCGCCGTCGAGGAAGTCCACCACATCGGCCAGGTCGAGTGTGCCCATCCGCTGGCGGATGGCACGCCCATGCGCTTCGCCATAACCGGATGACCCGCGTGGGTTGCACATCACAACGGCATAGCCAGCGTCGACGTACACCTGGGTCTCATCGAGCAGCGCGCTGGTGTACTGCGCGAACGGGCCGCCATGAATGGTCAGTAGCACCGGATGCGGACCCGGTCCGTGCGGAATATGCACCCAGCCGTGCACCGGGTAGCCGTCTCGTGCGGTGACCGTGTACTCAAGGCCCGTCACGAGACCGGTGGCGCGTAGCGCCGCGCAAAAATCGGTCAGGCGCTTCGGTGCAGTGTCCTGCGCGTGCGTGCTGGCAAGGTCCGTGTGAACGAGAACGAGGTCACCGGACGTGCCGGCGGACTGGACCGCGACGACAACCGTTGCGCCCCGCGCATTCACGGCGGAGACGACAGCCGCGCCGCACTCGACTGCCTCGACCTGTCCCTGGCCGCGCACCCGAATCAACTCGACCTTTCCCCGGCTGTTGCCAAGGGCAAACACGGAGCCGTCCGGCAGCGGCGTGATGCCCCCGGAGGCATCCAGGTCGAGGCGGTCAGTATCGGTCTGGTCCGGGTCGGTCACGCGGATCGGACCTGAACCGTCAAACGGAGCGCCGACGCGGTAGAGCGCGGTAGCGCGGCCGACGAAGTCACGACCGGTGGCGCCCACGTCGCTGGCGAGCAGCCAGAGTGTGCCGTCATCGGCGCAGGCAAGGGCCGATACGCTCAGGTTCGCGGCGGACCGCAGCACGGCGCGAGCCTGAGCGATCGTTTGGGCGCCATCGGTGTGGTCGATTTCAAGGTCGAGTTCGACGATTTCGCTGCGCAGATCGTTGTCTCGCCCCGCGTGGCGGGCCGAGATTGTGAGGAGACGGGATCCATCGGGCGAGAAAGCCAGCCCGGAATGATCGAAGACCCCGTCGGTCAGCTGGCGGGCGATCGGAAGCCCGGACGGCAGAACGGCGGGCACGGCGAGATCTGCGCCGTGCCCGGTGCCGGACACCGTGGAAGTCACAGTGGCCGCGGAGGGCGCGGGAGCCGGGGTCGGTTCAGCCCAGACATTGGGAACCACTGCCAAGAACACGTGCGTGCGGCGATCGATGGTGTAGCCGACCCCGTTCGACCGGTATCGCAGGGTAAGGATGCGGCGGGCCGGCTCGGAGTCCGCTGACAAGCCAGCCACCGTGCCGTACCGTCCCTGCTCGGGAACCCGGGCCACAAAAGCGATCGTGTCGCCGCTCGGATGCCAGCGAAAGTCGGTCACACCCAGGGCCGCGTCGGTCATCACCACCGGCTCGCCGCCGGCCGCGTCGACAACGTGCAGCTGCGGCGTACCACCGGCACTCGCCCGAAGAAACCCGATCAGGGTACCGTCCGGGGAGAACCGGGGCGCCGAATCCCGAAATCCCCGTGTGATGCGGCGCGGCGCCGGTTCGCCGACGAGCGCGACGGTCCAGAGCTGGCCGACATAGTCATCCGCTGCAAAATCGGCGTGTGTCCTCGAAAACACGGCCCGCGAGCCGTCGGGATGGATCGTCGGTTGGGCTACCAGTGCGAGCAGCGGCAGATCGGCGGCCTTCATCGGCTACTCGTTTCTTATTCGCCCGTGAACCCGGCCGTATCGCCGACGTAGCGGGTGTTGCCGACCGGAACCGGCTCGATGGCGGCCGTGACGATCTCCGCGGCGAACTCGCTGACGTTATAGAGGCGACCGGCCGCCTCTTTGCGGGCACTCAGGGCGCCCGGATTCGACCGCTCGAGCAGTGTTGCGGTGATAGTGCCCTCGATCATGTCGCCGGAGACGACCACGAATCCGATGCCGGCTTCTTCGAGCTGCGGTATGACGGCGCGCAAAGCGTCTTCGCCGGCCCGCTTGCTGCGGGCGACCGGCTCATACTCCGGCATGGTCGGTGTGGTCTTGATGAAGTGCGCCTGGTGGCTGGTCACGAAAACGACCCGGGAGTTGTCGCCGAGTAGGGGGATGGCCTCGTTGAGCAGGTTTACCTGGGCATCGCGGTTCAGGGTCATGGCGTAGTCCTCTGCCATTCCGCTTTCCATGCCACCCGACGCGTTCATTACGAGAATGTCGAGGCCGCCGAATTTGGCACGAATGGTCTCGCACATCAAGGCAACGTGTGAAGGATCGGTCAGGTCGGCACCGACGGTGATCGCTTCTCCGCCCGCAGCACGAATGGCCTCGGCAAGTTTGTTAGCCCGCGCTTCTTTATTACGGTAATTGATCACGACGCGCGCGCCGGCTTCGGCGAAATAATTGACCGTGTCGGCGCCGATCCCGCGGGACGAGCCGGTGACGAGTACGCGCTTGCCCTCGAGTGAACCTGTTGCAAGTGGATTGGTCACGCGTGCTCCTCTAAATTCAGTGAAATTTATGCTGCGAAAAAGGTGGCGAAACAGTGCGGTGCCAACGTCGCTTCCGACCTTATCAACAAGCCCCGGTCACTCCCCCGGCGTATTGTCCCCAGCACCTGCTAGTTTCAACGTGAAACGAAATGTGGAAGGTGTCACACATGGTCGACCTAACCGACTATCTCTGGATTTTGTGGCTCGTATTCATTCTCGTGGCCATCACCATCGAACTGCTGAGCCTGGAATTTACATTTCTCATGATTTCCATCGGCAGTCTCGGGGGTTTGGGAGCCAATCTACTCGGCCTGGACTGGTGGTTGCAGATCGTGGTTGCCGCCGGACTTTCGGTGCTGCTGCTCCTGACGATCCGCCCCTTCTTACTGCGGGCATTACGCAAGGGCGGCGATCCGGCGCTCAGCAACATTGACGCCCTGATCGGAATGACCGGCCGGGTCGTCTCGACGGTCACAGACACCGGTGGGCTGGTGAAACTGGCCAACGGTGAGACCTGGACGGCTCGTCTTCAGCCAGACGGCCCCGGCAACGCCAGCGACGACACCAGTTTTCGGGTCAGTGTTGAGCCCGGCCAGCCGGTCACCGTGCATCTCATCCAAGGCTCCACCGCCGTCGTCATTTCTGCCGAAAGGACTCAGAACAATGCTTGACCCCGCAGCTTTCATCGGTCAGATCTTCGTGATCGCCCTGCTCGCCGTGTTGGCGGTGTTCGTCATCGTTATTCTCTTGCGCGCCATTCGCATCATTCCGCAGGGCAACGCCGGGGTGGTGGAACGCCTCGGCAAATATCATAAGACGCTGCTGCCGGGTCTGAACCTGCTGGTGCCGTTCGTCGACCGGGTGCGGCCGCTCCTCGACATTCGCGAGCAGGTCGTATCGTTCCCCCCGCAACCGGTGATCACCGAGGACAACCTGGTTGTCTCCATCGATACCGTCGTCTACTTTCAGGTGACGGATGCCCGGGCCGCGACGTACGAAATCAACAACTACCTCGGCGCGGTCGAACAGCTCACCACGACCACCCTGCGCAACGTGGTCGGCGGATTGAACCTTGAAGAGGCGCTCACCAGCCGTGACAACATCAACAGCCAGTTGCGCATCGTGCTCGACGAAGCCACCGGCAAATGGGGCATTCGCGTGGGCCGAGTCGAGCTCAAGGCGATCGAACCACCCCACTCCATCCAGGATTCCATGGAAAAGCAGATGCGTGCAGAACGTGATCGTCGCGCCTTGATCCTGACCGCCGAAGGCACCAAACAGTCCGCCATTCTCACCGCTGAGGGAGCACGCCAGGCGGCAATCCTCGAAGCAGAGGGCGATGCCAAAGCGGCGGTTCTGCGCGCGCAGGGCGAGGCCGAGGCAATCACGACCGTGTTCCGGGCCATACACGACGGTGATCCCGACCCGAAGCTGCTCGCTTACCAATACCTGCTCACCCTGCCCAAGCTCGCCGAGGGCAGCGCCAATAAACTCTGGATTGTGCCGAGCGAACTGACCGAAGCGATGAAGGGTATCGGCAGCGCGTTTGGTGCGAATGTCCAGAACCCGGGGACGGCGCCGTCCGCCCCAGCGGCACCGTCAGCATCCGCTACACCCGCAGCGCCGCAGGTGTAGCGGGTGGCCGAGAGCGCACAGTCACTATTTCTGACCGCACCGTATCCACGGATACTCGCCCACCGCGGTCTCGCCCAAGAGGCGCCGGAAAATACCCTTCTGGCCTTTGTGAAGGCCCTCGCGGGCGGGGCGACCCACCTCGAGACCGACGTGCACGTGTCCCGCGACGGTGTGGCCGTCATCAGCCACGACCGCGACCTCACGGGGCTGGGACAGGACGTACGCATCGACCAGCTGACCCTGACCGAACTGAAACGCATCAACCTGGGCTACGGGCAGTCGTTGACGTCCCTGGCCGAGGCCCTCGAGGCGTTTCCTTCCGCACGGTTCAATATTGATATCAAAACGGATGCCGCAGCCGAGCCGACCGCCCGCGCGATACGGGACCAGCGAGCAACAGCTCGGGTGCTCGTGACCTCGTTCAACGAACCGCGCCGTCGACGCGTGGTTGGCCTGCTGCCCGGCGTGGTCTCGTCGGCCTCCTCATTGTTAGTGGCCCGGGCCGTAGCCGCGACGAATCTGGGCCTCACAGCCGCCGTTCGACGCGCCCTGCAGGGCTGCGTCGCAGTGCAGGTGCCCCAACGGGCCGGGCCCGTTCGAATCGTCACTCCCCGTTTCATTGACATGATGCACCGAGTGGACGTTGAGGTGCACGTGTGGACCATTAATGACCCGGTCGACATGATTCGACTCCTCGACCTGGGTGTTGACGGCCTTGTCACGGATCGCACCGATCTTGCTGTGATCGCCAGTACTCGCCGAACCTGAGAGTTACCTCCCAGAACGCGGGTCTGGGAAGGTTAACGCCCAGCTTGATGGTTTACAACTGTGAAGGCATCGTGATCGAACTGTGATCGCGATCGAGAGGAGACCACACGATGGCTGACCGTAGTTTGCGTGGCATGAGATTAGGCGCACAAAGCCTACAGAGCGAAGAAGGCGTCACCTTCTCTCCCCGGGTCGCTCACACCTACCGGTGTGAAACGTGCGGGCGTGAGACGGTTATGATTTTTTCAGCCGAAGCTGAGGCTCCGGACGAGTGGGAATGCAAGTATTGCGCACGGACAGCGACCAGACTCGTGGACTCCCTGCCGGTAATTGTTGACCACTCCGACGAGAAGATTCCGCGGACCCACTGGGACATGCTGCTGGAACGTCGCACCAGGGACGAACTCGAAGAGTTGCTTGAAGAGCGCCTTTCCGTGTTGCGTCTTCGCCGTGGCGGCCAGCAGAAGATCGGCGCTTAACCGCCGATTGCACCGCTAACGACCCCGCACCTCGTGGCGGGGTTGTCGTTGGTTAACCGGCGGGCGACACGACTAGCGGCATCGTGGGCGCCGGGCGGCACCGGCGCAGAGGGCCAGACCGGCCAGACCCAGCCCCGACACGAGCCATTCGATGCCCCGGCCGGCCATCATCGCTGGTGTGATGGTATCGCTCAGCGGCACCGTTCGGACCATGGCCCCCGCCGTGAAGGTCGGCAGGCTGTCGAGGGTCTGTCCGTCCGGAGTGATGATGGCGCTCGATCCGACGGTGGAGATATTCACCACCGTGCGTCCTGTCTCCACCGCGCGCAGCCGGGCGATGGCGAGCTGTTGCACGCTCTCGTCGGTGTGCCCGAAATCGGCATTGTTGGTTTGGGCGAGAATAATCTCCGCTTTGTCGTCGATCATCTCGTGCACGAGCTGATCGTCGGCGATGTCGAAGCAAATCGCGATACCGGCCAGAACCCCGTTGATGTCGAAGATGTTGTCCCGAGTGCCGATGCCGTAGTCCCGGCCGATGAGGTCGATCAGTTCTGGGGCGAATGGTCGCCAGAAGGCCCGATCCGGCATGTATTCCGCAAAGGGAACCGGATGCACCTTGTCGTAGACGTCAACGGCGCCACGGCCGGCCTCCCAGAGCAGGGAGCTGTTGTAATAGGTGTTTTCGGGCTTGGTGATGGTGCCGGTAATGAGCGGGACATTCATTTCGGTGCTGATGTAGTCGAGCACCTGCGCAGCGGCCGTTGACCGGGTCGGGTCGATGTCGCTCGCGTTTTCCGGCCAGACCACAAAATCAACCTTCTCGCCGATCAACGGCAGGGTGGCCGAGGTGTGGTCCTGCAAAATTTGGCCCGGCGAGTACTCGGCGAACAGTCCGGCATCCGCGTTACCCTGCACGGCGGCGAGGCGGGCCGTGCCGCTCTCGATGGTCGGCCAGGCCGGGACGACGAGGATCACGGCGACGGCGCCGAGGCCAACGCCCGTACGCAGCGTTCGCGCCAGATCGGGTTCGCGGGCCAGTTGCACGGCGAGAGCGCTCAGCCAGACCATCATGAAGCTCAGCCCGGACATGCCCACCCAGGCCACGAGCGGTCCGAACGGACTCTCCGATTGCGACAGGGCAACTCGTCCCCAGGCGAAGCCGCCGTAAGGCCAGACAGCGCTGATCGCTTCGCGCGCCGTCCACAGGCCGGCGATGATCACCGGCACGACCCCGAGACGGGCCCAGACGCTCGGCCACACCCGGGGACCGTAGCGCAACACGACGGCAATGAAACCGAGTCCCACGGCAAAGAACAGGCTTTCCAGCCCTCCGAGCGCAAACCACGGAACGAGGCCGAGGTACAGCGTGATCCAGAAAATATGGGTCAACCAGAATGACAGTCCGGCGGTCAGTCCCACGAGCACTCCGGTGCCGAAGCTGCGACCGAGCAGGGCGACAAGCATCAGAGCTATACCGACCGGCGCGAGAAACCACCAGTCTCGATCCGGAAAACCGGCATCAAGAACCACTCCGGCACCGGCTGCGACGAGAACGGATGCCCACAGCGGCAGACTGAACGTGCGCTCACTCCCCCACATGGCTGGTTCAGGCTACCGAGGAATACGCGACGATGCCGCGACGGATCGCGTCCATGGCCGCCCGAGCGGTCGGCCCGACCTGCCCGTCGCCGGCACTGGAGAGTTGGTCGAGCAGGTCAATGGTCTGTTTGGTCCAGCGCACGAAATCCCCGGCCGCCATCTCCGCCTCGTAGAGCACGTCGCTCAGTGACGCGCCGCGAGCCCACTTCCACATTGCCAGGCTGAGGCCGACAGCGAGTGGGTTACTGCCGGGCAGTTGGTGGTCGCGTTCGAGGTCGTCGATGCGGCTCCACAGGTCCTCGGTTTCATCGAGGGCCGGTCGGAACGGTCCCTTGGGCAGGTAGCGGGCATCGATGAGCCCCTCTTCGCGGCGTGGTTCAAAGACGAGCGCGCACGCCATCGCGGCCAGGCTCGCAGCATCGAGGTCCTTCCACAGGCCTCGGCGCAGGGACTCGGCGACGAGCAGGTCCCGCTCGGCGTAGATGCGGCGCAGGATGCGTCCACTCTCGCTGAGCGCGATCGTGCCGCCCGCATCGGATTCGAGGTAGCCGTAGCCGAGAAGAACGTCGGTGACCCGGTCGAATACCCGGGCGATGGCTCCGGTGCGCTGGGAGATCTGCTGGTTGAGGGCATCCGTTTGGCGCTTGAGTTTGAACCAGCGTTCTGCCCACCGGGAGTGCGCCTCGCGGTCGGGACAGTGGTGGCAGCCGTGGGCGCGCATCTGTTTGCGCAGGCTGGCCACCTCACGCTGGCGTTTGTCACGCTCACCGCGCAGGGAATTGTCGGCTTTGGCGCCCTCACGTTCCAGCTCGGTGAGACGCCGCCGAATGGACGAATACTCCTCGAAATTGCCGAGGTGGCAGGTCATGCTGGTCTGGAAGCCTGCTAGGGACTCCTCGTGCTGACGCACCGAGCGGGCCAGGTCGACGACAGCGCGATCGGCCTGGAATTGGGCGAACGACGATTCCAACACGCCGCGCGTGCGCGCGACCCCGAACTGGTCGATGAGGTTGACGGCCATGTTGTAGGTCGGCTTGAAACTCGAATTCAGAGGATAGGTGCGCCGGGAGGCGAGCGAGGCCACGGCCTGTGGATCCAGTCCTTGTGCCCACTGAATCACGGAGTGGCCGAGGGTGTCGATTCCGCGGCGACCGGCACGACCGGTGAGCTGGGTGTACTCCCCCGGGGTGATCGGCACGCGAGCCTCCCCGTTGAACTTCTCCAGCTTGTCGAGAACGACCGTGCGGGCCGGCATGTTGATGCCGAGGGCAAGCGTCTCGGTGGCAAACACGGCCTTGACCAATTTCTTTTGAAACAGCTCCTCGACGACCTCCTTGAACGCCGGCAGCAGACCGGCGTGGTGGGCGGCGACACCGCGTTCGAGACCGTCGAGCCACTCGAAGTAGCCGAGCACGCCGAGATCTTCGTCGAGCAGGGTGCGGCATCGGTCGTCGACGATCTGGCGAATTTCGTCACGCTCGTGTTCTTGTGTCAGACGCACCCCGGAGCGGAGCACCTGCCGCACGGCCTGGTCACAGCCGACCCGGCTGAAGATGAAGAAAATGGCCGGTAGCAGATGTTTGCCGTCGAGCATGCGCACGATGTCGCCGCGATCCATTCTGCCGGCGTCGAACTGCGGGCGTTGCTTGTCGTGTCCCCGGTAGCCCCCGGAGGAGCCGCCCTGGCGGCCGGGACCGCGGCCGCGGCCGCCGGCCGAGCGCCCGCCGGCGTGCGCCAGACGAACGAGCTCGGGGTTCACCCGATGAGTGCCGATCAACCCGGTGGAATCGAACAGGTCGAGCATATTGTTCTTGACGAGCACATGCTGCTCGAGCGGGACCGGCCGTTCCTCAGATACAATCACGTCTGTTTCGCCGCGGACAGCCTGCAACCAATCTCCGAATTCTTCCGCGTTCGACACGGTGGCACTGAGCGACACCATGCGCACCGGCTGCGGCAAATGAATGATCACTTCTTCCCACACTGCCCCGCGAAAACGATCGGCGAGGTAGTGCACCTCGTCCATCACCACGAAGGCCAGGTCGGTAAGCAGATCCGAATCGGCGTACAGCATGTTGCGCAGCACCTCGGTCGTCATGACCACGATGCGTGCTTTCGGGTTGACATTGCTGTCTCCGGTGAGCAACCCGACCTGGTCCGCACCGTACTCACCGACGAATTCCTGAAATTTCTGATTGCTGAGCGCCTTCATTGGCGCGGTGTAGAACACTTTCGCTCTGGACTGCTGCATCGCCAGATAAATGGCAAATTCGGCCACGATGGTCTTGCCGGCTCCGGTTGGGGCTGCAACGAGCACACTATTGCCGGCTTCCAGGCAGGCACAGGCCTCCCGCTGAAACTGGTCGAGGTCGAATTTGAGCCTGCTCTCGAAAGCCAGCAGCTTCGGCTGGCTGGCCCGGATGCGCGCGGCCGAATACCGTTCGGCCGGTGATTGCGTGTGCGTCACGTGATCCTTCACAAATTGCTAGATCCGGGTCTCACTACTTCAGGGCGAGTTCTTTTTCGAAGGCGAGCGCTTTTCTGGCCGCTCGGCGGTCGTGCAGCCAGGCGATGCCGTAGGCGGCAAAGTACAACATGACCATGGGAACGGCCAACAGGAACATGGAAACCACGTCGGCCGCCGGGGTGGCGATTGCCGTGAAGAGCACGATGACCAAAATGGCGATCCGCCAGGACTTGATGATCGATGTAGCACTTATGACGCCAGCGAAGTTGAGCAGCACGATGAATACGGGCAGCACGAATGCAATACCGATCGCAACGACGAGCTTGAGCACGAAGTCAAAGTAGCCTTGCGCGTTGATGAACGCCGAATCCTCGGTGGGAGCGAAACTCGTCATGAGCTCGACCACGTGTGGCAATACGATCCAACCCGCCGCGCAGCCGGCCAGGAACAAGGGAATGGCCGTGAGAAGAAATCCAAACGTGTATTTCTTCTCGGTGCGGGTAAGTCCGGGAACCAGAAAGGCGAACACCTGATACAGCCACACCGGGCTCGAAACAATCAGGCCGACGTACAGCGAGATCTTCAGTTTGAGGTCGAAGGCGCTCGTGATGTCGGGGTAGTTGATCTGCGCGTTGCGATGCTGCGCATTGATGATGGCGTAAATCGGTTCGCGCAACTGATCCCAGACGAAATCGGAGAGGAACCAACCTGCAATGGCACCGATGAGAAGGCCGGCGGCGGCCAGATAGAGGCGCTTGCGCAGTTCGATCAGATGCTGACCCAGCGACATCTTTCCCGCTTCGGTCGCACTTCGTCGAGCGCGGACCGCCACGGGGCTAGGGCTTCGAGGCGGGATCGGCGGGGCCGGCCGACGTCGGGCCGGACGGCGTCGATGCGTCGTGACCCGTGCGCGTGGTCGGCTGGGCCGGGGCGTTGGGATCAGCGTCGACAGTGTCGCTCTTGATCTCGCTCTTGAAGATTTTCATTGACTGGCCGAGGCTGCGAGCGAGTCCGGGGAGCTTAGGCGCACCGAAGAGGAGCAGTACGACGACGAGGATGATCAGGAAGTGCCATCCGGTCAGGTTTTGCAGCATGACGGTGTGTCCTCTGGATTAGCGGGCGTTTGGAATAAGTTTACCCCGCATGATTCGCGCATCGCGACGCAGCTGGCGCCTGTGGGTGCGTTCTACTCGATGCTGCTCGACTTTACGGACCAACTCGGCCGAATCGGCGAACACGGCGGCGGTGAACGGAGCGGACCCGAGAGGCAGATCGAGATCCACCGAGGAGACCCGATCGCTGAGGGCTACTACCGCGCTCAGGGTGCCGAGCGACTTGCGGTACAGCGCCACAGCGAACCAGCCGAGGACAGCGAGCAGAATTAATGCAAGCCCAGTCCAGATGAGTGCCCACGACCACCACGGCATCGGCTAGTCCATTTCCGTCTGGGACTGTTCGTCCGGGGCATACTGCGCAAGTCCGGCTGCGGCCCAGTCGAACACAACCTGGCGTGATTCGGCCGGTTCGAGCACGGTCACGATGCCGGCCAGGCCGGTGACGAGGCGTTTGAGCGCATGGGTATGGGCGACGCGCAGGGTCGTGCGGGTGCGAACCCCCGAGCCGACAGGCTCCGAACCTTCGGGCCGGTAGTCGGCCAGCAACGGCAGCGCCGCAGTCGCGAGCTCAAGTCGAACGTCGACGTCGTCGGAGGACGCCTGGAATAGGGTGTCGGGCAGCAGCAGGTCTGCCGGGTGCGTGCTGAGCGGCACGACGGTGACGCGCGGGTTGCTCATGCGGTCCAGACGGAAGGTTCGCACCGCCTCTCGAAGATGGCACCAGCCACGGAGATACCAGTCACTGTCGACGGATTCAATGCGCAGCGGGTCGACGAGGCGGTGCACCTGACTGCCGCGCGCATTGAGGTAGTCGAACTCGATTTGCATCCCGGTGATCAACGCCGCCTGCACGATGCCGCGGGTCGTGCCGGCATCGCGCTGCGCGACTGCGAGTTGGGTTGGCGGCGCCGATGCCCCCCTGGTCAGTTTGGCCATCAACGACGAGATGGCATCGGTGTCGGCGTTGTTGGGCAGAGCTGACAGGTACTGCAGGCCGGCGATGAGCGCCGCAGCCTCGCGGGCGGAGAACCGCGGTGAGTCGTCGATGGCGACCTGATGGGTGAGCACAATCCGATCGTTGGTTTCAAACTCGTCCCAGAGGATGTCAAACAAGTCGCCGTGCAGGTACTGGCGTGTTTCGCCTGGGATGCCGGACAGGGCGATGAGGCTGACCAAGGCGCGCACCCGCTCCGCTGACAGTCCGAAGTGCTCGGCCACCTCGGTGACGGTGACTCGCCCCTGATCGATGAGGTACGGAACGAGGGAGAGTAAGAGGGTGAGCTGGTCGCCAGCCACTCGGGGCTGGGTGGCGACTTTGGTCGTCTGCGCGTGTGGCGGGGTTGCCCGGCGAAGCGGCGTACGCCCCGGAGGGATGACCGGGAGGGCGCTGGCATGAGCGTCACGGGCAGCGACCAGTCGTTTCTGCACGGCGTCGCGCAGGGCGAGCGGACTCTGGATAAAAACTTCCGGGCCGAATCCAGCCAGTTCGTCAGCGAGGACGTTCAGGTCGGTGAAGTGCAGGGTGCGCTCGAGTTCCGTGGAAGGGCCAACCCGAGGTGCGGGGTGTTGCGCCGCCTGACGCGCACCGAGCCGCACGGCGGCGTCGGACCCTGGCACCACGACGATGCGGGCGATATTGCTGGTCCACAGGTCATCGAGCTCGGCGAGAGCTTGTGCGCTGTCGGTTGCATTGTGCGGTGCGCCAGCGCTGATCGGAGCGGGAATCGCGTTGGGTACCACCGCTACCGTGCCGGCGATGCGGGCCAGGAGGAAAGTGCGCGGTGCGTGAGCGACCTCATCCGTGGCGTACAGGTGCCAGCGGCCTTCGTGTTGCACGAGCGCGCGAGGTGCAACCACTCGACGGGCCGGGTTGGTCTCCCCCGGTTTGAGGTAAAGAAAGGCCACGACCTGCGCGCGGTCAAGAGCCTTGCTCAGGGGTTCGAAGCTCTGGTCTTTCGTGCGCAGCAGGGGTGCGTAGCCGAGGACCGGTTCGCTCGATTCGACACCGAGGGAGTTCAACTTCATCAGGGCCCGGCGGGATTCTCCGGACAGCGATCCTTCCCGCCAGACCGTGCCGGCGAGTTTCAGCAGGGACACCTCGTCGGGCGTGAAGGTCACGTCGGCAGGCAGGTCGTAGAGACCCTTCGGAATGCGATAGCGCAGAAAATGGTTGCTGCCCGGATCATCTGGGGACTCAATTGTTTCGAGCGGAATACCCAATTCACGGATGTCGTCCTTGTCGCGTTCAAATTGACGCTCGAGGCTGTCGTTCAGGCCGGCGGACGAGTACCTCTGGCGGTAACCCTGCACGTTGGCGAGAATGTCGGCCTTGGTCAGGCCGGATTCCGTCGCCACCAGAGCCAGCACCAGACTGAATAAGCGCTCAGGAGCGGGGACCGATCGGGGTTTGGACGCACCCACGCCCGCGGCCGGTTCACGCTTCGGGTCAGGCTGGGCAGGCATCGCTATCACGCTGTGATCTTATCGCCCGAGCTGCCCGAGCGAGCCGGCCACCCGAGATGTGCGACGTGATCGGTGCCGGGCACCCGTGACCCGAGGGCGCGACCAGTGTCAGTTGATGCCCAAAATGTCGACCACGAAAATGAGGGTCGAGTCGGCCGGAATCGCGGCGGACGCTGCGCCGCCATAGCCCAGGCTGGGCGGAATGACCATGACGATCTGGGATCCGACTGTCTGACCGATGAGCGCCGTGGACATGCCGGCAATCACGCCCGGCTGGGTTGCGGATCCGACGGCGGCGACGAGCGGGACCGGCGATCCGTTGGCCCAGCTGGAGTCGAAGACGGTCTTCTCTTTCCACAGGATGCCGGAATAGTTCACCGTGACGGTCGAACCCTCCGTGACCTTCTCGCCGGCACCCTTCTTCAACACCCCGACTTCGAGCATGGTGGGAGCGTCGCCGTTTGGAATGACGACGCCCGGGACGCCGTTCTCATCGAGGACCACGGCCGGGAGGCCGTTCGCGACCGTCTGATCCACACCGTTAGCACGGGGCAGGAACGCCGTGACAACATCGGCGACGACGACGAGGGAATCCGTCGGTGCGACGCCAAACTGATCGTTGCCCGCTGCGCCGAAGGCGTCTTCGGGTGCCACGACGATCGCGACACGTTCGCCGACCTGCGCGCAGAGCAGACCATCGGTGAGGCCCTTGACGCCCGCGCCATTCAGCACAACCGGAATGAAATTCTTACCGTCGTAGGCAGCCTGCTGGATGACCTTGCCGGTCGTTCCGTTGTACACGTTGAGTTCGACGTTGAGTTGCTGGCCTGCCACGGCCTGTGTGCCCGAACCGGAGATAATCTCGGTGCGCTGCGTTGACGTCGTCTTCAGCGGGGTCGGAAACGTCACGTCTGGCGCCGAGCCGAAGTTCCCGGAGGCGGACACCAGCTCGGAGGCCGCACCCGTGGTGACCGGCGCATCACACGACGCCTGGGATATGCCGGGGCTGGCGCACGCGGTCAATGCCGTCATCACGAGGCCGGCGGTGACGATCAGCGCGGATGCTTTGCGCACGAGTCCTTCTTTCGGTACGGGTTTGCTGCAGCACGGATCTGCTGCGCGGGTGTGAGGGGTGGTGCGGGTGCTCCGGGGGTCAGACGGCTGCGGTTTCGGCGCAGTACAACCGAAACGGGCCGGAAACCATCCTAACCGGCGTCGAGGTCTCGAGCCTTGGAAAGCTCGGCGCTGGTACCGGCGGCACGCACGCGCTTGCGCATGACCTTGGCGCTCACGTTACGTTCCCCGAGCGCTCCCGGGGTCCAGGCTTCGACATCGGCGTCGCTGAAGTCCGTTTTGGACGGACGTCGCTTCAGTTCGGGCAGGATCGTGCTGGGGGCCAGACGGCGGGCGGTGATCAGAAAGCCGGTGTGGCCGATCATGCGGTGGTCGGGCCGCACGGCGAGTCCCTCCACATGCCAGCCTCGGATCATCGTTTCGTTGGAATCCGGGTTGGTGTAAAACCCGGTGCCGCGGATGGCCTCGGCCACGCGGGAGAGTTGCGTCACCGTGGCGACATAGCAGAGCAGCACGCCCCCCGGCTTGAGAGCATCGGAGACGGCGCCGAGGCATTCCCACGGTGCCAGCATGTCAAGGACGACTCGGTCGACGCTCTGCGCCGGCATAGTTGCGGGTAGCGTCTCGGCGAGGTCGCCGAGGGTGATGGTCCAGTTCTGTGGATCGCTCCCGAGGAAGGTGGCGATATTGTCCCGGGCGACGTCGGCGAATTCCTCGCGACGTTCGAAGGATGCGAGGCGGCCGGCCGGTCCGATTGCGCGCAGTAGCCAGAGCGACAGCGCGCCCGATCCGACGCCGGCCTCCACGACCGTTGCGCCGGGGAAGATATCGGCCTGTCCCAGAATTTGGGCCGCATCCTTGGGATAGATGATGGCGGCACCGCGCGGCATGCTCATCACGAAGTCGACGAGAAGCGGCCGCAGCGCAAGGTGCTCGACGCCGACGTTATTAGTGACGACCGAGCCGTCGGGCTGCCCGATGATGTCGTCGTGTGCGAGGATGCCGCGGTGGGTGTGAAACGTCAGGCCTTCCTGCAGGGTGATGGTGTTCATCCGCCCCTTCGGCCCGGTGAGTTGCACCCGGTCGCCGATGCGAAATCGTCCACTATTTTGAATGACCTGGTTGTTGCTCATGCGAGTGGTGCGCTTTCGTTGCGGGCGAAGCCGGTGGGGGCGGGAGGACTAACGGGATCCGCTGAATCGGTTGGGTTCGAGAATTGATACAGCGCCGAAATATCGAGGAGGGTGCGCCCGACGAGCGTCGGCCAGCGGGTGTAGGACATACTCTCCGGTAGGTCGATCTGGTGGGGAACGGCGATGGTAATGGTCCCGGCGGCGACAGCGGAAGCGACGCCCGGAACGGAATCCTCAATCGCGATGCACAGCCGCGGATCGACACCTAGACGGTCGGCGGCAACCAGGTACGGATCGGGATGCGGCTTACTGTTGGCGACCATATCGCCGGCGATGACAACATCGAAGGCGGGAAAATCAATGAGGTCGATGATCTGGCGGGCCATGCGCTCCACCGACATGGTCACCAGTGCGGTTGGTACGCCGGCGGCTTTCAATGCCTGGAGGAGCTCGCGGGATCCGGGGCGCCAGGGAATCCCGTGTTCGGCCAGCTGCTCCTGCACGCGGTCGGTGAGGCGAGCCACGATGGCATTCGGGGTGAGCTCCACACCGCGGGATTGCAGAATCGCCGCGGAATTCCACAGTCCGGATCCGACCAGCAACATGCCGTCGTCTTGAGTCCAGACACCGCCGAACTCGGCCACGAGCTCGGTTTCGGCGCGCATCCAGTACGGTTCAGTGTCAACGATGGTGCCGTCCATATCCCACAGAACGGCGGCGGGCAGGGAGGCGGGCGCGGGGAGCGGCAGAGGAAAAACATTCACGGGGTTCAAGTGTAGGGCCACCGCCTATCCTTGACTGAGGCCCTCCACGCGGGAGGCTGCAGGAATTGAGGGCGTACACGGTGACTGACGGTAATGGGTTCCTGGGCGGACGGCTTCTCGTCGTCGCTTTCGAAGGCTGGAACGATGCCGGCGAGGCCGCGACGGGCGCGGTTCGCGCGCTCAAAGATTTGCTCGACGTGGAAATGATCACTGAGGTCGATCCGGAGTTGTACTTCGACTACCAATTCAACCGACCCACCGTATCGACCAACGAGGACGGCGTGCGCACCATCGGTTGGCCGGGCGCGATCATGTATGGGCCGACGACGCCCGGCGTTGTCACCGTTCCGCTGGCCGAAGATGCCGAGTTGCGGGTCAGCGGGACGAATGCGGGCAACATCTACCTGCTGATCGGCACGGAACCATCGCGGAGTTGGAAGAGCTTTGCCGCCGAGATTCTCGACGCGGCCCTCGCCGCCGACGTGAGCGGCGTGGTGTTCCTGGGCGCGATGCTCGCCGACGTTCCGCACACCCGTCCCATTTCCATCTTCGTGTCGAGCGACAACGCGCAGGTGCGCGCCGAACTGCAAATCGAACGCAGCAATTATGAAGGCCCGGTGGGGATTCTCAGCGTATTGTCGGATGCCGCCGAGACGATGGGAATTTCGACACTGTCGATCTGGGCATCCGTTCCCCACTATGTGCATAATGCACCGTCGCCCAAGGCGATGCTCGCGTTGATCGACAAGCTCGAGGAGGTCATCGACGTTGTGATCCCCCGGGGCGCGCTCGTGACGGAGGCGGCCGAATGGGAGACCGGTATCGATGTTCTGGCCGGTGAAGACGAGGAAATGGCCGCGTACATTGCCCAGCTCGAGCAAGCCCGCGACACCGTCGATTCGCCGGAGGCGAGCGGCGAGGCGATCGCCCAGGAATTCGAGAAATACCTGCGCAAGCGCGGAACCGACGGGCGAGAGGGACGCGCAGATGGGCGACCCGATGGCAGACCGGATGGCCCAGGCAGCAGGCCGGACGGGCCTCGGCACTAGACACCCTCTGTACTGGGGGGGCATCGGCACCAGGCAGGCAGCCGAACGACACGACACGACGCAACTCAACCGTGCGGCATCGCGCGTTACAAGGCGACGCCAAGCAGCGCGCTGATGGCACGATTTAGTAGTGCCGGGTCATCGAGTGGCCCCGCGGCAGCGGCATCGATGAGTTGCATGGCTTGAGGCGTGTCGAGGTCATGGCGAAGTGCCAGCCGCACAGATTGCACGATCGAGGCCGCTGTGCGGGTCGTACCTGCAATATTGGCAGTACCGAGGTTCGTCGCCCTCGATGTTCCAGTCACGACCGCGGTGCCGAAGGCCGCCGCCCACACGGACAGTCGCTCGACGGCTTCGTCTAGAAGAGCTGTCGTCCATTCCCAGTCGGTGCGGTAGTGGCGGGCGAGCAGGGCCAGTCGAATGGCGCGCGGGTCTACATTGTGGGCGCGTAGTCCCGAGACCAGAACCAGGTTGCCGAGCGACTTGCTCATCTTCTCGCCACGATAGGCGACCATGCCGGTGTGGCTGTAGACCCCGGCGAGCGGATGCCCTGACAGCGCTTGCGCGTGCCCGGCACTCATGTCGTGGTGCGGAAAGATCAGATCTGACCCACCCCCCTGCACGGTGAAGTCGGTGCCGAGTTCCTTGAGCGCGATGACCGAACACTCGATATGCCAGCCGGGTCGCCCGGCGCCGACTGCCGATTCCCACGCCGGTTCCCCCGCGCGCGCGGCCCTCCACAACAGCGGGTCGAGGCGGTCACGCTTGCCCGCGCGGTCGGGGTCTCCCCCGCGCTCGGCGAACAGGCGGAGCATACTGACGGGGTCGAGATTGCTCTCCTCGCCGAGCGTCCAGTCGGTACTGGCCTCCGCGGCACGAATATCGAAATACAGGTCAGCGGCGATCGTTCCGTCGGCGCCGCCAATGGCATCGTCCGTGGGCACTGGGTAGGCCAATCCCGCATCCCGGAGCAGCGCGACGGCAGCGGCGACCTCGTCGATAACCTCGGTCACGGCGACGAAGTCATTCGGCGGAATGATGCCGAGCGCCTCCATGTCGGCGCGAAATAGCTCAACCTGCGATTCGGCCAGGTCACGCCAGTCCACGCCGGTGGCGGTCGCCCGCTCGAGGAGCGGGTCGTCGATGTCCGTCACATTCTGGGCGTAGTGCACGCGAAAACCGGCGTCGATCCAGACGCGTTGCAGGGTGTCGAAGGCGAGATACGTGTTGGCGTGGCCGAGGTGGGTCGCGTCGTAGGGGGTGATGCCGCACACGTAGAGGCGAGCCGCATCGCGAGGCCGGGCCAGCACCAGGCTGTCGGTTTTCGTGTCATGGAGCCACGGTGCACTCGACTCGCCGGGGACAGAGACAATATCGGGTCGTTTCCATGCACGCATGGAGCAAGCCTAGCTTTGCTGGGGCACCTGCTTCGCGAGCCGCCTACGCGGAGATGACGTTTGTGCCGAGGAGCACGAACAGCACGATACCGAGGACGATGCGATAGATCACGAATGGCAGAAAACTGCGCTTGGAAATGTAATTCATGAAGAAGGCGATCACGCCGAGGGCTACGACGAAGGCGATGACCGTCGCCAGGAGCGTTTCGAGCGGTCCGAATATTTCAGGAGTACAGGTCGTTGCGCCGGCCACACACGGCTCGGCAATGGATTTGTACATTTGGTAAAAGCCGCTGCCAAGTACAGCGGGAATCGCCAGCAGGAAGGCATAGCGGGCGGCTGCGGCGCGCTCGTAGCCCAGGAACAACCCGGCAGTGATGGTGCCGCCCGACCGTGACACTCCGGGGATCAGCGCGAGCGCTTGTGCGAACCCGAAGATCGCGCCGTGGCCGACAGTGATGTCTTGTAGTTGGCGTCGTTTAGCGCCGACGCGGTCGGCAATACCGAGCAGGATGCCGAAGACGATGAGCATGGTGGCGGTGAGCCAGAGCGAGCGCAGCACGGTTTCGATCTGGTCCTGGAACAGCAGGCCGAGAATGATGATGGGCAGCGAACCCAGAATGATCAGCCAGCCCATGCGGGCATCCGGATCCTTCCGAGAGACCTGGCCGCTGAGCGATTTCGCCCACTGGCCGATGATGCGTACGATGTCGCGCCAGAAGAATATAACCACGGCCGCTTCGGTGCCAATCTGGGTGATGGCCGTGAACCGAGCCCCTGGGTCTTCACCGGTACCCAGAAACTGGCCAACGATGGCGATGTGAGCACTCGACGACACCGGAAGAAACTCGGTCAATCCCTGAACCAGGCCCAGAATGATCGCATTCAGATAGTCCACAGGCTTCGCTTTCTTGGAAAGAGCCCACACCAACCAGGGTCGAGCGCGGTGCTCACAGCGTCAATATTTTGATAGCAGATCAGTCAAAACCTGCCTGCCAAACACTAATGCGTCCAGCGGCACCCGTTCGTCCACTCCGTGGAACATTGCAGGAAAGTCCAAGTCATTCGGGAGTCGAAGGGGCGCAAAACCATAACCCTTGATCCCGAGAGTGCTGAGCGCTTTGTTGTCGGTTCCCGCCGACAACAGGTAGGGCAGAACCGGTGCGCCGGGGTCATGGCGCTCCAGTGTGCTCACAACGGCCTCGATCAGCGGTCCGCTGAATTCGGTCTCCAGACCGATGTCGCGGTGCATGGTCACGATCTCGATGTCGGAACCGACAAGCTGCTGAATCTGGGCGAGTACGAGGTCTTCCTCCCCCGGCAGTGAACGGATGTCGATGAGCGCTTCGGCCGTGTCGGGGATGACGTTGTGCTTGTACCCGGCGGTCAGGCCTGTCGGGTTGGCCGTTGTCCGCAGGCTGGCCTGGATGAAGCCAGAAGCGGTTCCGGTGGCCAGGGCGAGTTCGTCGGGGCCGACGCGCTGCGGATCAACGTCGAGAATGCGAGCAATCTCGCCCAGGAGCTGCTCGGTCGTGTCGGTCAGCCGAATCGGCCATTCGTGGCGGCCCAGTTTGGCCACGGCCTCGGCGAGCCGTGTGATGGCATTGGCCGGGTGCATGCGGGAGCCGTGCCCCGCGTCCCCGCGGGCGACGAGCTTGACCCAGATGAGCGCCTTCTCTCCGGTTTGCAGCAGATAGGCGCGTTTGCCGCCGAGCATGATCGAGTATCCGCCGACCTCGCTGATCGCTTCGGTCGCGCCGTCGAACAGGTGGGCGTGATCATTCACGAGAAAGTGCGAGCCGAGCACGCCTCCAGCCTCTTCGTCGGCGAAGAAGGCGATGACGAGGTCGCGTTGGGGCGCACCGTTGGCGCAGATCACGTCCTGCAGGGATGCCAGGATCATTGCGTCCATGTTTTTCATGTCGACCGCGCCACGGCCCCACAGCAGGCCGTCCTTGATGACGCCGGCGAAGGGGTCGACGCTCCAATTGGCCGCGTCAGCCGGCACGACATCGAGGTGACCGTGCACGACCAGGGCGTCCCGGGACGGACCGCGTCCCGTCACCCGCGCCACAACACTGGTCCGGCCCGGTTCGGAATCGAACAGCTCGGGCTTCAAGCCGAGGGCTCGCAGCTTCTCGGCAACGTACTCGGCCGCATCCGTTTCGCCGTTGGAACGGCCCCCACCATAGTTCGTGGTGTCAAACCGAATGAGATCACGCGCGATTTCGGCGGTCAGGTCGAGTTTCTGTGGGGCATCTGTGGGCGACGTACCCGCTGTATCAGCGGGACTAGCTGCCGTGGGCACGTTCGGGGAGGAAGCCATGATCAAACGCTACCCGTCGTCACGGGCACAGTGACACAACCGGGGTTCTAATCCATGCTAAGTTATTACCTCGGCAGCCGGTTCGTCCGGAGGCCTTCACCCAGTCCGGGTGGCGGAATTGGTAGACGCGCTGGCTTGAGGTGCCAGTGCCCGTTAAGGGCGTGTGGGTTCAATTCCCATCTCGGACACGGAGATTTCTTTCGGGAGATCAACGAGGACTGGTTGAGACAGTTCACAGGGCCGGATCCCAGGGATCCGGCCCTGTCTCGTTAATCCGATTCGATAGTGACGGCACCATTGGCCGGGTAATGATTTCAGGACAAAATATCCTTGGTCACGAACCTGCTGTAGGCCAAGGCACCGAAAACGGCCAGGTAGCAGAGCTGAACGATCGCGTTCTGGCCAAACGAGCCCAGATCGAGGGGCTGCCGCAGCAGGTCGGCAAATCCGAGCCAGTAATGGCTGAACAGCCACGGGTGTAGCCACGACAGTTGCGGAATGACGTCGAGGATCTGCGCTACTACCGACACCACGATTGTCGCCGCCATCGCCCCGACGGGAACATCGGTGAGCGTGGAGATGAAGAGCCCAATCATGGACAGGCCCAGCAGAGACACGGTGACATAGGCGGCCACCAGCAGTGAGCGTAACAGGGACTCGGTCACACTGATGGTGTCGCCAGACAGCAGGGTGACCGGGCCGACCGGGAAAAGGGCGGCGCCGATGAGCGCTCCGGACACCGTAAGAGTCAACGTTGCCACCAGGCAGAACAGGGCGGCACCGACGTACTTGACCAGCAGCAGCCGCACCCGGCCGGCTGGTGCCACCAGAAGGTAGCGTAGAGTACCGAGGCCGGCTTCCCCGGCAATGGTGTCTCCGGCGACCACACCGATGGTGAGTGGCAGAAACAGCGGGATGGCGACGACCATCGCGGTGAAGCCGACAAATAGACCATTCTGTGTCACTCGGTCAAGAAATGGCGGGCCCTCCCCCGGCGCGAGCGTCGACGACGACAAACGCACCGCAACGGCGAGCAGGATCGGGATGAGCGCGACGGCGACCAGCATGGCCCAGGTACGTCGGCGGCGAAATAGCACCGAAATCTCGGAACCGAGCAGGTCCCATCCTCCTCCGCGGCGCGCGGGGTTCACGCTGCCCGGCACCGAGGGCAGAACTTCACTGGACGACATCAAAACCCTCCCCGGTCAGTGCGACGAAACGTTCTTCCAAGCTCGGCTCTTCGATGGCGAAACCGCGAATGCGCACCCCACCGGCCACGAGGGCCGTCACGATGGCCTCCGGCTGCCAGCGGGTGCTGATGAGCGGCGCGACGACGACCGGGTCAGCAGCATCGATCGCCCTGCGTGCCGGCTCCAGCCCGAGATGGGTGAGCACGCGCATGGCGCCTGCGGCGTCCGGTGTGCGCACGAGGACCCGGGTCTCACCGACCTGCCGCAGCGCGGCCAACGTGCCCTGGGCGACGATGCTACCGACGCTCATCACGGCGGCGTGCGTGCACATCTGCTCGACCTCGGCGAGCAGATGGCTGGAGACGAACACGGTCGTTCCCTCGGCGGCCAGGGAGCGCACGAGGCTGCGCACCTCCCGGGTGCCCTGGGGGTCGAGGCCGTTCGTGGGCTCATCGAGTATGAGCAGCTCCCGCGGCAGCAGCAGGGCGTTGGCTAGGCCGAGTCGCTGCTTCATTCCGAGCGAATACGCGTGCACTTTCTTGTCGGCCGCATGGGAGAGGCCCACCCGCTCCAGGGCTAGCTGCACCCGTGCCCGGCGGGTACCGCTCGGTGCATGCCGATCAGCGGTGTCGAGCCGCCAGAGGTTCGCCAAACCTGAGAGAAAGGGATAGAACGCCGGGCCTTCGACGAGGGCACCCACGTGGGGCAGCACCTCATGCAGTCGGGTTGGCATGCTCTGGCCGAGTACGGCGATGGTGCCGCTCGTTGCCTGGGTGAGTGCCAGCAGCATGCGAATGCTCGTGGTCTTGCCCGAACCGTTTGGACCCAGAAAGCCAAAGACCGATCCGCGGGGAACCGCAAGGTCAATGCCGTTCACTGCGGTCTGCGTGCCAAACCGCTTCGTCAGACCCCGGGTCTCGATTGCGAGGTCGAGAGCCGGGGGTTGACCGGTCACAGTGTGGCGCGACGCACTGCGATAGAGATCACTCGGCGGCTGCCTGGAGCCTGGCGAGCGGAACAGCGCCGGCGAAAACGCGACCGTCGGTGGCCAAGAAGACCGTCACGAGGGACGTTGTCAGGGCCCGACCGCCGCCGACAGCCGTGGTGACCTGTTCGACCATGAGGTTCTTGCTCAGTTCGGCTGGTACGGCGGCCGCGGGCACCTCGACGATGCTGGACCAACCGGTTCCCGTGACGACCGGAACCTCACCCGCTGCCGTGCTGCGGCCGCCCGCGTGATCAGCGGTAGCGCCGTCGGGCATCGCCGGAAGGGCTTGCTCCGTCACCGTGGCGCCGGCGGGCGGCACGAAGTCAAACAGGTCGGTGTTCGGAGCTGCGAAGTTGATGGCGGTAAAGCCAACCTGCAGAGCCGGCGCGCTCTGGCCCTCCGCAAGCACGGTCACCTGCAGGGGCAGGCCGGTCTCGGAGTCGACAGCGATAGAAACGGATGCGACGAGAGTGTCAGCCGTTTTCGGTTTCAGCACCAACTGGTACACGCTGCGCCCGGCAACCCGGGCGTCGGTCCCGACCGACACCGTCGTGCTCGGGTCGAGTTCGCTCAGGAAGCGTTCGGCGAGCTGGGAAGGCGTTGAAAGGTCAGTGGGCAGTTGCGATTCCAGCTCGGTGAATTTCGCTTGGGCGCTAGCGGCGAGATCGGTCGGAAGGCTCAGATGGTTCGCCGCGTTGCTGCTTGAGTCGTACAGCCAGACATCGCTGCCGTTATGCACGACGTCGCGTTCAGCCAGGCGGTCCTTGACCTGCACGCGGGACTGGTCCTGGCCGCCGATAAACACTCGAAACTCGTGGGAGCCACTGAGCAAGTCGAGTGCCGTGGTCAGCGCGCCGGTGGACGACACCGCGGTCGCGCCGTCGGTCGTGCCTTTCGGCGCACCTTCCGTCATGGATTTTTGCATAGATTCAGTCATACCCGGGCTGACGTCCAGTGGGGGGAGTCCGAGATCAGAGGATTGAACGACCGTTCCGGAGAAGGTCGACACGGTGCTGTCGTTCACCAGGAGGAGAACCTGCTCGGGTGTTTTGTCGGGCAGATCGACGGCGGCGCCGGCCTGAAGAGGCACGGCGATCACCGCGGCGACGACGACCGCCGGTACGAGGAAGGCGGGAAGCCATTTCACAGAATTATGAGACATGTTCAACGACCTCTTGCAGTCAGATTCATACTGTGATCGTACGCCCCCAGGGTGCTCGCCAGCTGCGAGATCAGTGTATTTTCAGGTACCGCAACGGTCGTCAGGCGGGTGCGCTCTGGACTGTACCCTCGTCGGTGATGCCGATGAACTGGCTGCCGATGCCGTCGCACTCGGTGCGGCCGAAACCGGCGGCCGGCTCGGGCAGCTCGTCGAAGCCATGATTTGAGCAACTGATATAGGTGAACTTCGGCCACCACTTTTTCGGGCGGACGGCTTCGGTATAGCCACAGATCGTGCAGGTGAGCTGAACCCAGACGGGCTTCGTACCGGTGCGATTAGCGCGCGACTGCACCAGCCAGACCGGCGGTTCCGCCTCGAGTTTGGCGAGCTGTCCCTCGCTGAGGCGCGAGGGAATTCCGTGGCGTGCCGCCATTTCCAGCGGAATGTCCAGGCGTAGTGCTGCTTCTCGTCGCGTAATCATCTCAGACAACGATAGGCGTTTGCGTAGTTGGCCGTAGCCTCCGCTGGCCGTCACCGCCTGATTCGGCGCCGACCGTTATGGGACAATAGCGAAATGCCTACGCCTGTGTCCCCGCTCGGACTGCTCCTCGACGTTGACGGTCCGCTTGCCAGCCCGGTCACTCGCACTATTGCTACGCCAAGCATTCTGAGCGACCTGATCACCCTCGCGGCCGGACACGTGCCGATCGCCTTCATCACCGGACGGTCAGCCGACTTCATTCGCGAGCAGGTCGTTGCCCCGCTCGTGGCGGTCGGGCTTCCCGAGACCTTTCGCATGTACGGCGTCTGTGAGAAGGGCGCGGTGTGGTTTCCGATCGGGCCGGGCGGAATGGGTGAGGTGATGGTCGACCGGGCCGTCGCCCTGCCGACGGCTGTCATCGAGGAGGTGCGCAAGGTGGTCACGGAGTCGTTTGCGAACGAAATGTTCTTCGACGAGACCAAGCAGGCAATGATCTCGGTCGAGCAGCGCACCGACGTCAGCCATGAGGACTTTCTCGCCCGCCAACCCGAATTCAACGCCGCCGCATTCGCCATCCTGGTCAAACACGGGCTCGGCGTTCGCTTCGACGATCAGGAGGCTACCGATAGGTGGGGCGAGATTCCGTTTCGGTTGGATGCCACGATCATCTCGACCGATATTGAATCGGTCACGCTCGATAAGGACCATGCCGCGAAACGCGCGCTCGCCTACTTCGCGCAGAGCGGTCCGCTGCCCCGGCTGTGGCGTTCGGTGGGCGATTCCCGCAGCGACTACCGTATGGCTGACCACCTGCATGAAGCCGGCTACGACGTGTCTCATGTGGACGTGCGGCCGTCTGATGGAATTCTGGACCGACCGTACCCGGTCATCGTGATCGGCGACCAGATTCACGATGAGGCCGGGGCTACGTTCCTGCACTATTGGGTCGAGAAACTGGCGCTGCCCGACTGACCGTTTAGGTGTTGACGAAGCGGATGCCGTTCTGGAGGGTGCTGCGCAGCTCGAAGACCTTCTCGAAGCTGCCGCGTTCCATGCCGGCCAATCCGTCGCGCAGCACTCCGACGAGGCGTGACCGCGGGATGACGATGATCATCGGTCGCCGACCGCGTTTGGGCAGCGACACGGGGGCGTCGAGCGCCCGGTCGGGTAGTACGACGATGAGCGCGGTGAAGCGCACCTTGAAGGCCCGGGTGATCATTCGGGCGGCGTCGTCGAACTGGCGGATCGGTCGGTCCTCCTCGGGCAGCTCGTCGCCGACCAGCTCCCCGCGGAGCAGCTGAACCGGGCCGCCCCAGTCCTCGGAGAGAATGCCGAACAGTCCAGCCGGGCCGAGAACGATGTGGTCGATTTTGTCGGTCTGGCCGCCGGTGTCAACGTCATGCCAGGCGGTGAAACCGATGCCGAGGTTCGCCACGAGCTGGGCGGTGGCCTCTTCGGCGAAAGCCTTGGCGAGGCAGTGGCGCACGAGTCGCGGGGCGCTGCGGATGAGGGCGGGGGCGTACGGGTCGTCGATGACCGTACCGCGGCCGGCCCATTCGCGCACTAAATCGAGGTATCTCAGCCTCGCCTGGCCGCCAGGGTGACCGTGCATGCGGGTTTTCAGGCTGGATTTCGTGGCCGGGCCGCTGGCGGAGGGGGCGGCGTAGGCATCCCCTGGGGCAGTCTGCTCGGGGTTATCAAAGCGTCGATGATCGTAGGCGGCCCGACTTTCGGGGCTGCCAATGCGCTCCCAAGCGAGCTGCACGGCGTGAAATTCGGTCGCGGTGCCGCCGACATCAGGGTGGGTTTGGCGCAAGAGCAACCGGTAAGCGCGACGCAGCTCATCGTCGGTCGCGGTTGGACTCACGCCAAGAACCTCGTAGGGGGTGGATGCGGCCGGGCTGTCTTGCATCCTGGGCGGGACCTTTCCGTGTTCGGGTAATCGGTGCGAAATCGATTGGACATCAACATTACCGCGCGATTCTGTTACCGGGCCGACGGTTCCTGCTGCGGTTGACCGGACCATTGTGTGCCACGATCGGCCTGTGACCATTCCACTTGCACACCTGCACCGGTACAGCACCCGGCTCGTCGTCATGCTCGTGGTCGGGATAGTCGTGGGTGTGGCGGCAGGGCTACCGGGTGACTGGGCCCTCGCGGTGATCCTCGGTTGGGCGGCCGCCTGCGTGACCTACATCGGCTGGGTCTGGATCGTCATCGGCCGTCAGGATGCGGACTCGACGGCCAGTCACGCGATCCGCGAAGATCCGTCGCGGGGCGCCTCGGAATTTCTCATTCTTTTCGCCGGGCTTGCAAGCCTGGGTGCGATCGTCGTATTGCTGCTCGGCACCCCCGCGACCTCGGGGTCGCAGCGCGGGCTGCTGGCCGGGGTGGCCATTGCGAGCGTTGCCCTGTCCTGGGTTCTCGTGCACACCCTGTTCACTCTGCGCTACGCGTCGCTGTATTACAGCGACTCCCCTGGCGGCATCGATTTCAACCAGACCGAAGCGCCGCGGTACAGCGACTTTGCCTACCTGGCCTTCACAATCGGTATGACCTATCAGGTCTCAGACACGAGTATTCAAAATCACTCGCTGCGGATGACGACGCTGCGCCACGCGCTGCTGTCGTTTCCGTTCGGCTCGGTGATTCTGGCCACGCTCATCAACCTCGTGGCTGGGTTGTTGCACTAGCCGCCCGCCCGCGTGAAACGTGACGGGCGCTGGAGGGGCCTTGGGGCCGGCTGGTTCGGCTTAGTCGCGCACCAGGTGAAACGGGATCGCCATGGCGACGGACACGCACAGGATTCCGCCGATGAAAATCGGCGCCATCAGGGACGTGGCAGAGAAGGCCAGGCCGAACAGCCAGAAACCGAAGACGAAGATCGCAAACGCGACGATGAAGGCGACAATGTGCATGGGTGATCCTTTCACGGCAGCGCCCGCGGAATTTCGTCACGTCACTGCTTCGAGCGTACGTAGTTGATCGTACTGATTCGAGCGTACCGGTTAGGGCCGGGTGCATTTACATCGAATCGTTGTTGACCGGCTCGATCAGTTCTGGGCCGTTACCTGTTACCGGGGTGACCTCATAGAAGTTGAGTGACTCTACGACCTGGCGGGAGGCCACCACGGCTGAATCGACCAGTAGTTGGTCGCCCTCGGTCCGCGGATCCAGCCACTGGTCCCACCATTCCTCCGGCAGGGCGACTGGTGTGCGGTCGTGAATCCGCGCCAGCGGACCGACGGCGTCCGTTGTCAGAATGGTGGCGGACAGCACCCAGCGGGCCGGATCGTTATCGGCTGCGGCCGGATTCTTCCACCAGGAATACAAACCTGCGAAGGCGAGCGGCAGGCCATCGTCGGAGTGGATGAAGTACGGAGTCTTCACCGTGCCCTCGGTGTGCCACTCGAAGTAGCCTGTTGCCGGAACCAGGGCACGTCGTGACCGCACGGATGCCTTAAAGGTCGGTTTCTCGGCAACGGTTTCGGCCCGAGCGTTGAAGGTAGAGAATTTCGAGGTCGGTTCCGTCGCGAACGACGGGATCAATGACCAGCGGGCCGATTCCAGCCGGCGGACGGCCGGGTCGGTTCTCGCGGATTCGAGCACGATCGGAATCTGCTCGGTCGGCCGAATATTCCACGACGGTTCCGGCAGGTTTTCCCCCTCATGTTCGACATCGAACATGGCAGCCAGATCGGGCGCTGTATCGGTAATGATAAATCGACCACACATGCCTTTAGAATATCGGGTTGTGTTTCACCGTCGTATTTTCCGGTGCAGCAATGCGGTGGATGGGATTATGGGGCCCGCGTTCGCGACCTTAGGCTCTTGACCTACTGGCACGTGCGTTCGATAGTGATGGATGTCGAACGTGACAGCGGGAACTCATCGCCCTGCCGTTGGCAGGGCCACTCTGGATGGCAGCACACTGCTGAGCACATCAGGCCACTGAGCTGTTGCACTCGCGTATTGACGGTCCGCATGCCAGTGACCTTTCGGTGTTGTTCGTCATGTTCGATGACGATGGCGACGGTTTTGCCGGCGCCGACCTCCCCGGTGATCACGCCGAGATGACGTTGGCTCCGCACCAATCGATGCGGGCGACCGCTTCCCACTGTGACGGGTGCGCGTGCAGGGCCTGCGACGGACCATCACGACTGAATGGCGTGCACGTGAAACCGTAATGGGTTTAAAGCAGGCGGACGATACGCATTCGAAGACGACCGTCCGGGCTGCAGCGGGTGTGGCCGCCGGTAGTGGCGGGGTGGGCATCGTGTCGAAGCTGATCGAGTGGACCTTCAGGGCCGCCTTGTGGCGAATCTCAGAAAAGAGCGGGTAATCGTCGACCGAGGACGCGTGTACCGCGCGGGCATCAGCGTCTTTGACAGCGTTGACGGCTTTGCTGTGAACGTGACGTTTGATCTCCAACAGCACCGCTTCGGCTGCGGGAACACCGTTGCCGGCGGAGACGGTCATCGGCCCGGCCAGATCGAACGGCGAGCCGTTGTTAACGTAAGAAAGTTCCGGGAACGCCGCGGGCTTGCAGGCCATCACCCACCCCGAGCTCGTTCGGATAGTCCGCTTCGAACCGGCCGCACACCTCCCCGTTCCCCGTCGGAATGTGCAGCGTGCCACAGTGACGCAGTAACACTGATTCCGACGACGCATCCCCGAGAGTGTCGGCCATGATGCGGCGGATCTGATCCGCTGTGCGCGCCGAGCGTTCCAGCTTCACCGTCGCCTCCAACTCGAGGATCTGCGCCGAAGTGAGCGCTCCCTGCGCGCGGGATTTCGGCTTGAGACCATAAAGCCCTCGCGGTGCCAAGCGCGAATTGGCCTGCTGCGGGGACTTCAAACCGCGGAACCAATGGATTCTCTGACGCTGGCAGGGCTGGCTGCTGATGACCATAATGATGCCGACGCACTCTGACATCGACCCTGCCATCCTCTGCCTCACAACGCCCGTCGCGCTCCGCAGTGTCATCAACGCCGCAATGTCATCAACTCCGCAGTGTCATCAACGCCGCAGTGTCATCAACGCCGCAGTGTCATCAACTCCGCAGTGTCATCAACTCAGTACCATCAACGATCGAGGAAGAACCAACACCCGATCCGGCACACGCGGGACCGGCTCGGGCAGGAGAACGGCCGTTGTATCGAAGGCGGGGTGTGCTCACCCACCGCCAGCGCCCCACCACCGCGAATGGAGTGACATTCATCAATCTGGATGACGAGACCGGAACGCTCGACGTCATCGCGGGATCGGTGTCTGGAATCGCTTCCGGCGCATCGCCCGCGAATCCCCGGCTCTCATCGTGCGCGGCGTGCCCGAACGCTCGCCGGAAGAAGTGATCAACGCGGTGGTCTATAAATTTGATCCACGCACCGTGGTCGTGCAGACCATGTCGCAGGACTTCCGCTAGCGTCAATGCAATGGACGATCGATACAGTGCAGACGTGCTCTCCCCCGGTTGGCGTGAGGCCGGCCGCATTACGATTCCGACGCAGGAAGCCACTCGTGACCTGGTCGTCGAAGAAGTCGCCACCGGATTTTGCGGTGCCGTCCTACGAGTGGAAAAAAAAATCGTCACGCTGGAAGATCGGCACGGCACGCTGCGACTGTTTCCGCTCGGCTCCGGTTTTCTGATCGACGGCCGTCCCGTCACCCTGGTTGCTCCGACGATGGCTGCGGCACTGGGGCGGACGCGCACGGCCTCGGGGTCGACAGCCGTACCCAACGCACCCGCTCGTGTCGCCCGCGCCAGCCGCATTTTTGTCGAGGGACGGCACGATGCCGAACTGGTTGAAAAGGTTTGGGGCGCCGACCTGCGTATCGAGGGCGTCGTTGTGGAATACATCGAAGGAGTCGACAACCTCGACGAAATGCTCCGCGAATTTCGTCCGGGTACGGGACGCAGGGTGGGGGTACTGGTAGACCACCTCGTCCCCGGATCCAAGGAGAGCCGCATTGCCGACGCCGTGGCACTCGGGCCGTTCGCAGCGAACGTGCTCGTCGTTGGGCATCCGTTCATCGACGTCTGGCAATCGGTGAAGCCTGCCCGGGTGGGCCTCACTGCCTGGCCCCAGATACCGCGGAGTATTGAATGGAAGCACGGCATCTGCGACGCGCTCGGCTGGCCGCACGATGAGCAGGCTGACATCGCCCGGGCGTGGCAGCGCATTCTTGGGCAGGTGCGCACGTTTGCGGATCTCGAACCGCAACTTCTGGGACGAGTGGAACACCTGATCGACTTCGTGACAGCCGAATAACTCATTTACATCAGCTCTCGAAAATTTCATGGAGCGCGAAGTGGGCAGTGGTAGACCCGGAGTTCACCTATTTTTTTCCAGCAAACGTAACGCTTTCGTGTCAAAAAGGTCGGGAATTCCTAAACAATCCAGACTTGTGGGCTAGTGTTGGATACGAAGTTGTAGTGCTTGCACGTCTTAAACGTACTGATTGTGATTCATCTGGATCGCAGCTGGTGCGCCACATTCCTTTCGGAAGCGGACGACGAATACCGCGACGAACGGTCCCGACAGTCGGGGCCGATCTAACACTCCTGGAGGAGTTTTACAAATGGCAACAGGTACCGTGAAATGGTTCAACGCTGAAAAGGGCTTCGGCTTTATCGCACCCGACGACTGAAGCGCCGATGTTTTCGCGCACTACTCCGCGATCGCGTCGAATGGCTACAAGTCCCTCGATGAGAACCAGAAGGTCGAGTTCGAGGTAACCCAGGGCCCCAAGGGTCCTCAGGCCGAGAACATCCGCGCCCTCTAAATAGAGCTTGCGAAGAACGCCTCCCGCTTCGGCGGGAGGCGTTCTTGTTTAAACCATCGACACCAACCGACTGTTGGCCCGGCCGATGCCGACCTACTTCACCAGATCTTGCCACCCGTCACCGTCGACGTACTCAAAGATCAGATTCGTCTCGGTGTGGGCGACGGCGGGATGCTCCGCGAGGTGTTCCAGCACAAAATCACGCAGATGAGACGCATCCGCTGCGGCCACGTGCAACAGGTAGTCGTCAGCACCGGCGGTGTGGAACAGTCCGATCACGCCGGGCCAGTGCGGGGCAGCATTACGGAAGTCGTCGATCTGCACCCGAGCGTGCTTGGCCAGACGCACCGATATGAGCGCCTGCAGGCTTGCGCCGAGCGCGGCCAGGTCGATATTGGCGCGGTAGCCACGAATGTGGCCGAGCTGCTGAAGCCGGCGCAGGCGCAGGGACACGGTGGACTCGGCGACGCCGATTTCGCTCGCCAGGGCTGCCCCCGAGGCCCGGGCATTGACCGACAGGGCGCGCAGCAGGGCGCGGTCAACCCGGTCAAGTTCCGGCTTCTTCGATTCCATCAAGTGACTCCCTCGTTACCAAGGAGTTTATGCGATTCGATGAGATGTTTCGCAAGGGTCTGCAGTGTCACTTGCGCGCAAGCACAGAATCTGTTTCTGTGGGGGCATGCTGCCACCGTTGTCACATATTGAAACCCTTGCCGTGCATGCCGGAATGGACGGCCTCACCGAGGCCGGCGTTCACGTTCCCGGTATCGACCTATCGACCACTAATCCGCTGCGCGGCGTCGAATCGGGTGGTGAGGCGTACGAGAATCTCGCGACCGGAGGAACCCCGAACCCCGGGGATTCCGCGGTCTATCAACGCCTGTGGCAGCCCGGAGTCGCCCGCTTCGAAAGTGCACTCGCGGCGTTGGAGCAGGCCGAGGGAACGGTGGCCTTCGCCACCGGGATGGCCGCCCTCACCGCAACGTTGATCGCGACGGTCACCGCCGGCAAACCCCATATCGCGGCCCTGCGCCCCCTGTACGGCGGAACCGATCATGTCCTGGCGAGCGGGCTACTCGGCACGACGGTGACCTGGACCGATCTCGCCGGCCTGACTGCGGCCATCCGCTCGGATACCGGCCTGGTCATTCTGGAAACGCCCGCCAACCCGACCCTCGAGCTGACGGACATTCGGGCGGTGGTGCACGCCGCCGGCGACGTTCCGGTGTTGGTGGACAACACATTCGCGACCCCGGTCCTCCAGCAACCGCTGCAATCGGGCGCCACGCTGGTGCTGCACAGCGCGACCAAGTTTCTCGGCGGGCACGGCGACGCCATGGGCGGAACTGTCTCCGGCCCCAAGGAGTGGATGGTGCGCCTGCGCCAGGTGCGCGCTCTCACCGGTGGCTTGCTGACGCCGTTCAGTGCCTACTTGCTGCATCGTGGTTTGCGCACGCTGCCGGTGCGGGTGCGGGCTCAACAGGAGACAGCCGGTGAGGTGGCGAGGCGGTTGGCTGGCCACCCCGCGCTGGTTCGAGTGCTCTACCCCGGTCTGCCCGGCCAAGACCCCCAGGGGTTGATCGGGCGCCAGTGTTCCGGAGCCGGGTCGCTCCTGGCACTGGATTTCGGCAGCTATGCGGCGGCCCTGCGATTCACCGAAACGCTTCGCCTGATCACCCATGCTGTGTCTCTCGGCGGGGTCGATTCGCTCGTGCAGCATCCGGCCTCGCTCACGCACCGGCCGGTCGCTGCCGACGCACGCCCGGCCGCCGGCATCGTGCGCATCTCCATCGGGCTGGAACACATCGATGACCTCATGGACGACATTCTGACCGCCCTGCTGGTCGCCCGTGTGCCGGTGGGAGCCGGGACCCCTGGCTGGTCGGCGCAGTCACCGAACTAACTGCGGCCGAGACGGCGCCGGAGCAGGTCGATGCGCATCTGCAGCTGGGTGACGCTGGCCTGGGCGACGGCCGGGCCGCCGCACAGCCGACGCAGTTCGGCGTGGATCATGCCGTGTGGTTCGTTTGCGAGTTTCGACCACATACCCACGAGGCTGGACAGCAGTGTGCGCTGTTCCTTGAGCGTGCGGTAGAGCGGCGGCGGATCGAGCGGGGCGATTTCACCGGTCACCGGATCTTTTCGCTTGTCGGTGGAACGCTTGGACTGCCGAGATTGGCGTTGCCGCAGCAGCTCCGAGACCTGTTCCGGCTCGAGCAGGCCCGGGATGCCGATGAAATCGAATTCCTCATCGGTGCCCGGCTCGGCGAGCTCGCCGAATTCGTCACCGTCGAACATGACCATGTCGAAGGTCGCCTGGGATTCGAGGGCCTGCCAGGTGAAATCGTCTTGGCCCAGGTCGTCGGAGGCTTTGTCTTCTTTGTTGGCCGCGGCGACCATGGCGTCTTCAGGGTTGAACATGCCGTCGTCGCCGTCGTCACGGTTGCTGCGGTCGAGGGCGTGGTCACGTTCCAGTTCGAGCGCGTTGGCGAGGCTGAGCAGCCCGGGAACGTTCGGCAGAAAAATGGATGCCGTCTCACCACGCCGGCGGGCCCGCACGAACCGGCCGATCGCCTGGGCGAAGTAGAGCGGGGTGGCCGCGCTCGTCGCGTACACGCCGACGGCCAGGCGCGGTACATCAACCCCCTCGGACACCATGCGCACGGCGACCATCCAACGACGGGTGTTCTTGGAGAACTCGTCGATGCGATCGCTCGCCTCTTTCTCATCGGACAGCACGATGGTGACCGGCTCACCACAGATGTCCTCCAGAATGACAGCGTAGGCGCGTGCAGTGGTCTGGTCGGTGGCAATGACGAGACCACCGGCATCCGGAATGCCGTGCCGCACCTCGGTCAGCCGGGAATTCGCGGCGCGCAGCACGGCGGGAATCCACTGCCCGCTCGGTTCGAGTGCGGTGCGCCAGGCCTGGCTCGTGATGTCCTTGGTGTTACCCTCGCCGAGCTTGGCTTCCATCTCGTCACCGGCCCGGGTTCGCCACTTCATATGCCCGGCGTACACCATGAACATCACCGGGCGCACGACGCCGTCAGAGAGGGCGCGGCCGTAACCGTAGGCATAGTCGCTCTGGGACATGCGGATGCCATGTTTGTCGGGCAGATAGCTGACAAACGGAATCGGCGAGGTGTCGGAGCGGAACGGGGTACCGGTCAGTGACAGCCGACGGGTGGCCGGTCCGAAGGCCTCGCGAATCGCGTCGCCCCAACTCAGGGCGTCTCCCCCGTGGTGAATCTCATCGAGAATGACGAGGGTGCGGCTCGACTCGGTGAGCTGCTTGTGCAGCGCAGCGCGAGCGGCCACCTGAGCGTAGGTGACGACGATCCCGTGATAGTGGCTGCCGTAGCTACGGTCGGCATTCTTGAACATCGGATCGAGACGGATGCCCGCGCGTGCTGCCGCATCCGCCCACTGGTTCTTGAGATGCTCGGTGGGGGCCACGACGGTGATGCGGTCGATGGTGCGACGAGAACGCAGTTCGGCGGCGAGGCGCAGGGCGAAGGTGGTCTTGCCGGCGCCGGGGGTGGCCGCGGCCAGAAAGTCGCGTGGCTCGTGCACAAAATAGGCTTCTAGCGCCTCGGCCTGCCAGGCGCGCAGCTTACCGGCGGTACCCCAGGCCGCACGTTCGGGGAAGGACGGCGACAGGTGTTCGGCTGCACGTGTTCCCTGTGCGGGACCGAAAACCGATGGAGTATTCACTTCTGCTAAATCTACCAAAGCCCATCGGCCTTCGCGTGCGTCACTGGGTTCGACCAGGGAGGGGTGTTCCGACAGAATGGTTTGATGACAAAGCAACAGCATCCATGGTCGCGCTATGTCGCGCTCGGTGATTCGTTTACCGAGGGCATCGGCGATCCTGAGGAGCAGAGCCCCGGCGGACACCGGGGCTGGGCTGATCGAGTCGCCGAAATCTTGAGTGACGGCACCGAGGATTTTGCCTATGCCAACCTTGCCGTGCGAGGCAAACTCATTCGGCAGATTGCCGAGGAACAGATTGCGCCGGCCTTGGCCTTGCGCCCGGATCTCATCACCATCTCGGCCGGCGGCAATGACGTGATTCGCCCCGGTACCGACCCGGATTTCATTGCGAGCCGCTGTGAGGAAGCAATTTCCCGGTTGAGCCAGGACGGTGCCACGATCGTCTTGTTCACCGGTGCCGACGTGGGCTTCTCCCCCGTTTTTCGCAGCATTCGCGGCAAGGTCGCGATCTACAACGAGAACTTGCGGGCCATCGCCACGAACTACGACTGCATCGTGGCCGATATGTGGCAGCTGACCGAGATCCAGGACCCGCGCATGTGGGCCCCGGACCGACTGCACCTGAACGCGCTCGGCCACCATACGGTAGCGCGCATGGTGCTGGCGACCCTCAATGTGAAGAATTCTCTCGAACCGAGCGCACCCGAGCCGATGCCCGGCACCAGCTGGCGTCAGGCTCGCACCGAAGACTTCGCTTGGGCGCGGGAATACCTCGTACCCTGGGTGCTGCGGCGGGTGCGTCACCAGTCGTCCGGCGACCACGTACTGCCCAAACGCCCCGACGCCGGCCCTTTCGCCCTGCCGCCGGTCTGAGCGGGTGCGCCGGTTGAGAGCGCGGTCAGCCTGCGGCGAGTTCGCCGGGGTGCCCCATGCGCCAGGCCGGGCCCGGATCGGTGAGGCTGTGCTTCAGTTCGAGCGGCACCGTCACGGTTGTGGGAGTTGCTGCGCCGATCGTGAAGGACACCGTGCCCACCTCGTCGCCGGCGCGGCCGAGCTGTACCTCGGCCGCCATCGCGGCGCCGGTGATCGGTGAGTCCGACCAGACCAGAACGGATGCCGCCCGTTCGGCGACAATGTCGCTCACGTCACCCCACTGGGTCGTGTAACTGCCGAACACAGCACCTTCCTCGGCCAGGACGACGTCGTGGAAGCCGGGCTGCACGCTCTTGATCAGCGCGGAGATCGCAGAATTGAGTTCGGAGTGCGTAGCGCCGCCGAGTACAACGCCAACGAGGGTGACCGTGCTGGTGCCGACCGTGAAATCGGTCGAAAACAACAGACAGGCACCGGCGACATCCGTTGTGCCCGTCTTGATGCCGTCAACACCATCTCGGCCGAGCAACTTGTTCGTGTTGGTGATGGAGCCGATCAGAGGCAGGACCGCGGACGGTAAGGCCACGATTTCGGCCAGGGCCGGGTGACCGACCACGAGTTTGCCGATCTCGACGAGATCGGCTGGGCTGCTCACGCTCAGCGTTGATAGGCCGCTGGTGTCGGCGACGCTGGTCTGGGTCAGGGCGTTGTCGGCTAGCCAGGTTGTCGCGGCCGCCAGATAGTTGTCCACAGATCCGTACGCCCATACCGCGAGGGACGCCGCATAGTTGTTCGCCGAGGGCAGCAGCATTGCCTCAAAGGCCTGACGCTGAGTGAGCACCATTCCGGACACGACGGGAGCCACCGAACCGTTTTCGGCGATCACGTCGTAGTAGATATCCACGTCGGCGGCGGTGAAGGTGATGTCAGGCCCGGTTTCACCGGCGCCGATCGGCTTCGCATCGAGGATGACGAGGGCGGTGATCATTTTGGTGATGCTCGCGATCGGCACCGTGTCCTGCTGGCCGCTCGAGGCCAGGACACCGGGAAAACCGACCGCGCCGAACGCGCTCTCGCCGAAGGCCGGCCAAGTCGGTGCGGCGACCGGCTGGGTCAGAGCGACCGGCTGCACGAGGGCTGCGGCGCTCGCCGGCACAGGGGCCAGGTTGGTGGCGCCGACATAACCCACTCCGCCCACCACCACGAGAAGGACACTGACGACGGCGAGTCGCCGCCGTCGGAGAAGAACGCGCCGGGAAGGGGACATTCGTTCAGCCTAACTTCTTCGAAGTGTGAAACCGGCCCGTCGGCCCCGGGTATTCACGAACGCACGCGCAGGGCGTACAGCGCGACCGCGCTCGCGGAGGCGACGTTGAGCGAGTCGACGCCGTGCAGCATCGGAATCGTCACGACCGTGTCCGCGGCGGCGAGAGCGTGCTGGCTGAGACCGTCGCCTTCGGCGCCGAGGATGATGGCGAGCCGTTCCGGCGCCGCCTCGGCGAACACGTCGAGGGAGACCGCGGAGTCGGCCAGAGCCAGGGCGGCCAGGTGAAAGCCGGCGGCGTGCAGCAGCGGGGTGGCCACGCTCCACTCCGGCAGCCGAGTCCACGGCACCTGCAGCACGGTGCCCATGCTCACGCGGACACTGCGCCGGTAGAGTGGGTCGGCACATCGCGGTGTGATCAGCACGGCGTCCGCGCCGAGCCCGGCGACGGAGCGAAAGATGGCACCGACATTGGTATGGTCAACGATATCTTCGAGGATGACAATGCGGCGGGCACGCGTCAGCAGCGCCTCCACCGGTTCGAGCGCCGGGCGGTGCATGGCGGCGAGGGCGCCGCGGTGAAGGTGGTAGCCGGTGAGCTGCTCCAGCACGCCAGCATCACCGACGTAGACCGGAACGTCGGGCCAGTCGGCCAGCAACCGTTCGGCGTCGGCCATCCACTGTTCCTGAATGAGCAACGACCGGGGCCGATGCCCGGCGTTCAGCGCCCGGGCGATCACCTTGGGTGACTCGGCGATATACAGGCCACCTGCCGGTTCCAGGACCCGTCGGAGGGCGACATCGGTCAAACTTGAATAGTCGGCGAGACCCGCACTGGACAGGTCGGTAATGCGGGTGATCTGCACGAAAAAGTGCCTTTCGGGACGAGTGATTAAGCGCAAGCCTGACAGGTGGGTAGTCAAACAGGAAAACAGACGAGTTTAGAATCAGGGGACGGGCATCCTTTTCTGCTCGCCCTGCCGAAAGGAGCGCCGATGACAGCCGACGCGGCTCTGCCCAGCGACACGTCGTTGGTCGACGCGCTCGAGCCGGCTGACGCTCCCGATGCCGCCGCCGTGCTCGACTCGGCGGTCGCCCTCGATTCCGAGCGGGCAGTGGATGCTGTCGCCACGTTGCTGCGCGGCAAACGTGCCGCCGTGCTCACCGGCGCTGGCCTCAGCACCGATTCTGGCATCCCCGACTATCGCGGAGAGGGCGCGCCGAAGCGCACCCCGATGACCTTTCAGACCTTTGTCGCCGACGAACGGTCACGCAAACGCTATTGGGCCGGCAGTCACCTGGGCTGGCCTGTGTTCCGCCAGGCTGAACCCAACCTCGGGCACCGGTCGCTCGCACAGTTGGAGAGCGCCGGCGCCATTGCCGGTGTCATCACCCAGAACGTCGACGGCCTGCACACCCGCGCTGGCTCCCGCCACGTGGTCGAGCTGCATGGTTCCCTCGACCGGGTCATCTGCCTGGCCTGTGGTCAGGCCTTCGGCCGGGACAGCATCGCTACGCGGCTCGAAACGGACAACCCGGTGCTCCGCGACCCGAAGAATATTCGCATCGCTCCCGACGGCGACGCCGACGTGGGAAATATCGATGACTTCGTGGTTCCGGAGTGCACGGTCTGCGGCGGCATGCTCAAGCCCAACGTCGTGTTTTTCGGGGAGCTGGTGCCAACGGAGACCTTTCTCGAAGCATCCGCTGTGATTCAGAGCGCCGAGGCCCTCATCGTGGCCGGATCGTCGCTGGCGGTGAATTCCGGCATCCGTCTGGTGGAACAGGCTCGCCGCCGCAAGCTGCCGATCATCGTCATCAACCGCGGCGTGACCAAGGGTGACGGGCGGGCGCTGCACAAACTCGAAGCCGGCACATCCGAAACCTTCGCCGCACTGGCCTACCGGCTGCTGGGCTGAACTCGCGTGTTCGCCGACGCACACAGGGATGTCGAGGATGAATCAGCCACGACGACGTTTTGCATCGTGCGTCACGGTCAGACCGACTGGAACCTCTACCAACGGATTCAGGGCAGTACGGATATTCCGCTGAACGCGACCGGGAGAGCGGAGGCTGCCGCCGCTGCGAAGCGACTGCAGAGCAGACGCTGGGATGCCATTGTGTCCAGTCCGCTGGCGCGCGCGGCGGAGTCAGCCCGCATCATCGCGGCAGAACTCGGTCTGAACGACCCGCAGATTGTTCCGGCACTCACCGAACGCCACCATGGCGCCATCGAAGGACTCACCTTCGCCGAGCGGCAACACCGATTTCCGGACGGCATGGCTGTTCCGGGGTTGGAAACCCGGCGTGATGTCGTCGATCGGGTTCTGGCCGCCCTGTCGAGCCTGGCGATTGGGCGAGCCGGCCAGTGCGTATTGGTGCTCAGTCATGGCGGCATCATTGGTACGCTTCTTCGCCACGCGACCGCGGGCGAGCGGCCACGACACGGCGAATCCATTGCCAACGGATCCGTGCACGATTTTCGGTGGGAGAATGATCAACTGCTGCTGACCCACTTCGACGCGACGCCGCGCACGCCGGACGATCGCGGCGATACCGCCGCGTCGCCCGTGCGGTGAGGCCCGCCGTCTGATCTCCACCAATCCTTCTATCCGGCACGAATCAATCGCGATAGAGCGAGCGTTCGGTCGGACTGCCGCGAGGCCTCGCGCCGCGGCGCGGGGGTTGCGCCGCTGCGCGGGAGTTGTGGCCCGGCCACAGATCGCACGCCACGCGTCGCGCGGGACCTGCGCCGCTGCGCCCGAGTTGCGCCTCCCGCGCAGTGGCGCAACTCCCACGCGCCGTGAAATGCTCTCCAGGAGGGCCGTCGAGGCCTTCAATCCAGGGCGCTTGGACGGGATCGACGGCGCGCACCGGGCTACACGGTGCGCTCGGTTCCCTCCAACACTCCGAGCAGCGTGCGGGCCGACGCCGCCCAGGTGAATCGGGCGGCCTGATCGATCGACTGGGCGGACCGGGCTTCCCACTCCCCCTGGTACGCAAGGCGTCGAACGGTCGAAACAATGGCAGCAGCGCTGTGCGGGTCGAAGTACAGCGCCGCGTCTCCGCCGATTTCACGAAAGATCGGAATATCGCTGACCACGACGGGGATGCCGATGCTCATCGCCTCGACCAGGGGAATTCCGAAGCCCTCATCGAGTGAGGCGGTCACGAGCGCGGTCGCCGTGCGCAACACGCGATGGTACTCCTCATCGGTCACCCCGTCGTGAAAGACGAGCCGGGCCTGCGGTGCCAGACGGGCCAACCGGGCCCGTTCGGTCGCCGACACCCGGCTGAGCAGGTGCAGCTCGTATTCCGGCAGATCGGCCAGGGCCAGCACGAGCGTGTCGAGGTTCTTGTACGGCATGAAGGAACCCATGTAGATCAACCGTGTGGTTTCCGGAATGCTCCGGTGGCTGGGTCTGCCCGGAACGGTATCGGCGGCGTTCGGCACCACGGTGACCGGGCGCCGGGTGAGATGGTGATCAGCGATCAGCGAACGTGTGGTCTCGGATACCGTCACGATGCCGTCGGCGCCGTTCAGCAGCATCCGCTGTGGCCACCACGACAGGTGGTAGGCGCGCCAGACCAGCCGGATAAACAGGGAGAGATCACGTGGCGGTGTGCGGTTGCGGTAGTAGATAAGGTCGTGCACGGTCAGGTATAACCGGTATTTGCGGCCCCAGGAGCCCATCGTCTGCATCGGGCTGAACACCACGTCGGGCTTCAGCCGGTTGACCGACAGGGCGACCAGCGGTTCGAGCAGGCTGGTCGGGGCCCGCACGAGCTGCCAGGGCAGGGCCGGCAACATCGCGAGCTGACGATGGTCGCTGATCAGCATGGTGAGCGGATGCAGGCGGCCCAGTTCGGTGACCAACCCCGCCGTGTAACGGCTGATGCCGTCGTGCTGATCGAGGCGCACATAGCGGCAGTCGATGACAATTCTCATAGCGGTCGCTCCTCGGCAAGAAATTCCCGAATGAACACGGCGGCCGGTTTCGGCTTTTCGTAGTGGATGAGGTGGCCGACGTTCTCGATGACCCGCAACGTCGCGTTCGGAAACAGCGTCTGCAACCGATACTGGGCGGACAGCGGCGTGATGTCGTCTTTGTCGGCCGCGATCAGAAGTGTTGGCTGCCGGATGCGCGCGGCGAACTCGCTCACGTCATGGCTGACCGAGGCGGTGAACGCGGCCATCACGACCTGACGGTTGGCGAAGGCACTGAAGTAGCGGTCGTGCTGATTGTGAATCCAGCGCCGCAGGGCACTCTCCCGCGTCTTGGCCATGCTCACGCTCATCATGCGCACGATGGCACGGTTCTGCAACAGTGCGTAGCCCCAGCGCTCCGGCAGGGTCGCAGCGACCCAATAGTAAAACACCGCCAGTCGGGTCAGCACACCACGCGGCCCGGACAGGGCCGGCGCGGCGATCGGATTGATCAGGATGACATCGTCGGCCGTCAGGCCTTCGGCCACGGCCGCAGCGACCACGATCGAACCGAAAGAATGGCCCAGCACGACCAGGCGCCCGGCCGGGGCGAGCACTCGGAGAAACTCCCGGAGCCAACAGGCGTATCCGGTCAGGGAATGCTCGCCGTCGGGGAGCGGGGCCGACTCGCCGAAACCGGGAAGGTCGGGTGCCACGATGTATAGGTCGGGCGGATTCGAGTCGCCACAGAGCAGCTCGGCCACGATCAGTTGCAGACCGTGGTGGTCGCCGCGAAAGCCGTGAACGAGCACGAGAATGGTGGCCGCGGTGGGGACGCCATACTCCCAGTACCGAGTGTCACTGCACGCTCGGTCGAGGCCTGGAACGGATGCGGTGAGCTCACGCACCGGCAGGCGCTCCATAAGCTTGTCGTAGGGAGAAGAAACGATCATCGGCCCTAGTTTAGGCGCGAGACTCACACAAGGCTGGACGTGGACCCGGGTGGTCGATCTAGACTCTACCCACCATATGCATCGAAAAAGCCCTTCGCGGGGACGGAAGGAAAGCCGTGAGCTTTACCGCACCCATTCAGCTGCCCGGTTTGGCCCTCGATCCGCGGTGGTATCGCCGTGCCGTCTTTTACGAGGTAATGATCCGGTCCTTTGTTGACAGCAATGCCGACGGGTCGGGCGACCTGTCGGGCCTGGTTTCCAAGCTCGACTACCTGCAGTGGCTCGGCATCGACGCCCTGTGGATTCCGCCGTTTTTCAACACTCCGCTGAAAGATGGCGGCTATGACGTCTCGGACTACCGCACGATTCTGCCGGAATTCGGCACCCTCGAGGAATTCAAGGACCTCGTAACCAAGGCGCACGAACGCAATATGCGCATCGTGATCGACTTTCCGCTCAATCACACCTCGGACCAGCATGAGTGGTTCCAGCAGTCCCGCGAAGACCCCGACGGACCTTACGGAGATTTCTACGTCTGGAGTGACACCGACGAGCGCTACCCCAACATTCGCATCATCTTTACCGACACCGAAGAATCGAACTGGGCCTTCGACCCGGTGCGTCGGCAATTCTTCTTTCACCGGTTCTTCTCGCACCAGCCCGACCTCAATTTCGAGAACCCGGCCGTACAGGAGGCCATCTTCGATGTCGTGCGCTTCTGGCTCGACCTCGGCGTCGATGGCTTTCGGCTGGATGCGATCCCCTACCTGTTCGAGTCCGAGGAGGGCAACGGCGAGGGCGAGCCGCCGACCCACGAGTTCGTCAAACGGTTGCGTGCCATGGTCGACCGGGACTACCCCGGACGGGTCATGATCGCCGAAGCGAACCAATGGCCGCGCGAAGTCGCCGCCTTCTTCGGCACAGAAGACGAACCGGAATGCCACATGGCGTTCGATTTTCCGGTCATGCCGCGCATCTTCTATTCCCTGCGCTCACAGCAGGCCAATGAATTGGTGCGGGTACTCTCTGAAACGACCGACATTCCAGAAGGGGCCGGTTGGGGCGTCTTTCTGCGCAACCACGACGAGCTCACCCTCGAAATGGTCAGCGAGGAATACCGCCAGGCCATGTATGGCTGGTACGCCTACGACCCACGGATGCGCGCAAATATCGGCATTCGCAGACGGCTGGCGCCGTTGCTCGACAATTCCCGAGCCGAGCTGGAGCTCGCCCACGCCCTGCTCTTTGCCCTTCCCGGCAGCCCGTTTCTCTACTATGGCGATGAGATCGGCATGGGCGACAATATCTGGCTTCCCGACCGGGACAGTTCACGCACACCGATGCAGTGGACTCCCGATCGCAATGCCGGCTTCTCCGATGCCGACCCCGGCAAGCTCTTCCTGCCAATCGTGCAGTCCCTCGTCTACAATTTTACGCAGACCAACGTGGAATCCCAACTGGCCCAGTCCGGTTCGCTCCTGCACTGGATTCGCAATGTGATCCACGTGCGCAAGGCGCATCCAACCTTTGGGCTCGGCACGATCCGCGTACTCAAGACCAACCACGAATCGGTACTCGTGTTCACCCGCAGTCATGCCGGCTCCGGTTCTATATTCGGTGACCAACCAGAAACCGTGATGTGCGTATTCAGCTTTTCGCACAACCCGGTCGCGTTCACGATCGACGATGTCGACATGGCCGGAACCCGGCTGTACGACCTGTTCGGCGGTGCAGTTTTTCCCAGTTTCAACGAGGAAGGCTCGCTCACCCTCACGCTCGGCGCGCAGAGTTTCTACTGGTTGCACTGCGGATAACTGCGGATCGAACACAGACGGGCTGGTTGCCGGCGGACCGTGAAGAATTGTCGCGTTAGACACCGACAATTTCTTTGTCGCGACGCTCTCACCACGTATTCTGGGGCTAGGCAAGCAATCGCCCAGGGTCTGGAGGCCGGCCGATCGTGGCGGAATGGTCCAGCACAGACGGTGGAGTCGAAGACACGCGCTTGTGCGCCCGTTTTCTCGTCGAGTTACCGGTGAACGGTGCCGCGGTGTCCGTGTTTGGTGGGGCGGTTCCCGAGACGGTCGTCTGTGCCACCGATGGCCTCGCCGCCCGTCTCGATGAGCTGCAGTTCGATCTCGGCGAGGGTCCGCGTTGGGAAGCGGCCCGCACTCGCCTTCCCGTCCTCGAACCGCGGGTACGCGAGGTGGAGCATTCTCTCTGGCCGATCTTTCACACGGCGCTGATGGACACCGACGTCGCAGCGCTCTACGTTTTTCCCCTCACGCTCGGCGCAATCAATGTCGGTATCGTTGAGCTCTACAGCACGACCCCGGGGGCGCTCGATCGCACAGACCGGGCGAAGGCCCTGGTGCTGGCCAACCAGACCGCGTGGAACCTGCTCGATCGACTGCTCCGGGTGCAGGAATCAGCCGTCACCGGGTCGGCGGCGTCGGCGGTGTCGGCAGCCTCTCCGCTGTCGCGGCGAGAAATTCACCAGGCCACTGGCATGGTGCTGGTGCAGATGAACGTCACACCGACGGATGCCCTCCTGTTGCTTCGCGCGCACGCATATTCGCATGGTCGAACCGTTCGGTCCGTCGCCGGGGACGTCGTCGCACGACGTCTGCTATTCACGCCAGACTCTGACTAAATTACAGAAATCGTTCTAGAATTCAGTCATGGTCACTCAGACTCGCGCCTCAATGGTGAGCGCCGCCTTCGTGAAGTTGACGGACACTCTGGTGGGCGAATATGACGTTCTCGACGTGCTGCACACTCTCGTTGAGGCATGCGTTGAGTTGCTCGACGCCACTGCGGCCGGCCTCCTGCTGGCCGACCCGACCGGGGAACTCCAGGTCGTCGCTTCGACGAGCGAAGAAAGCTACCTCGTGGAGGTTTTACAGCAGCAGGCCGGCACCGGTCCGTGCGTGGACTGCTACCTCACCGGCAAAGTCGTCACCCTCGGCGACATAGCCGCTTTCGCTGACACCTACCCGGTTTTCGTGGCAGCCGCGCTGTCGCAGGGTTTTCGTTCGGTCCACGCCATCCCGATGCGGGTGCACCATCGGACGATCGGGGCGCTCAATCTGTTTCGCACCGAGCCCGGCGATGTCACCCCCGAAGACGCTGCGATCGGCCAAGCCATGGCCGATGTCGCCACAATCAGTATCCTGCAGGAACGCACCGTGCGCGAAGACGCCGTCGTCAACGAACAGCTGCAGCGGGCGCTGAACAGTCGCATTCTGATTGAACAGGCTAAGGGGGTCATTGCCCAGATCAGCACGGTGGACATGGACGAAGCCTTCAAGCGACTGCGAGCGGATGCCCGGGCGAACAACTACACCATGCGCGAGAGCGCCGAAAACGTCATCAACCGGCGCATCACGCTCTGATCCCATCAGGGATTGATGCTGCCACCATCCCAGCAGCTGCCGGGCGAGTGCAGCAGCTGCCTGTCGGTGGTCGGCCCTAGGGTGGGATCATGAGCACCTGGAGCGATCACCTCGCCGTATTCGACCTTGAAACCACCGGCATCGACGTGGAAACCTGCCGCATCGTGTCGGCCACCGTCGCCGTTCTCGACGCGAGCGGTACGGCCGTGGAGCGCATTGATTGGCTCGTCGATCCGGGCGTCGACATTCCGGCCGGGGCTACCAACGTGCACGGCATTACGACACGGCATGCCGTAGAGCACGGCCGTGTCGCGGCTGAGGCTGTGGCCGAGATCGTTGCGGCCCTGCGTGGTTATCTGAGCGACGGTCTGCCCATCGTGGCCTACAACGCTCCATATGACCTCACCCTGCTCGACCGTGAAGCTGCGCGCTACGGCGTTGCCCCGTTGGTCTCCCCCAGTCCGGTCGTCGATCCCCTCGTCATCGACAAGGCCGTGGACAAGTATCGCAAGGGAAAGCGCACCCTCGAGGTCACGAGCGCGTTCTATGGGGTCACTCTCGAGGATGCCCATGATGCCGGAGCCGACGCGATTGCGGCCGGTCGTGTCGCGCAGGCGATTCACCGCGCGCACGAAGGCGCCCTGCCGACCACTCTCGACGAGATGCATGCGCTGCAGGTCACCTGGTATCGCCAGCAGGCCGAAAGCTTTCAGGAATATATGCGGCGCGGCCGCGATCCCGAATTTCAGGCTGACACCGCCTGGCCCCAGCGCTGACCGCGATAACGCTGCGGGGGTGCAAGCTGCCCAGCCCTGCCCAGCCCTGCCCCGTGAAGCCCCGTGAAGCCCCGTGAAGCCGACACAGGGAAAGCGACCAGCCGAAGATGGTCGCTTTCCCTGTTCTGAAAACCGGGTGCTACTTGCCGAAGCCCTTGTAACGCGAGTTGAACTTCTCGACCCGACCGGCGGAGTCCATGATGCGCTGCTTGCCCGTGTAGAACGGGTGCGACTCGGAGGAGATTTCCACGTCGATGACCGGGTACGTGGTTCCGTCTTCCCACTCGATGGTCTTCTTGCTGGAGACCGTCGAACGAGTCAGGAAGGTCGCGCCGGAGGCGAGGTCGCGGAACACGACGGCAGCGTACTCGGGGTGAATATCAGACTTCATGAAAATTTCCTTTTGCACTTCTGGTGGACAGACTTGTAACTGGTCACAGTGCTGTTCGATTGTTGGGCCCCGCCGCCTGAGACGACGACAAGCTGGTTGGCCAAATGACCAGCCTTTACTTTAGCAGAAAGCCCGGCAGTGCGAGCGCTCGTGTTCGAGACCTCGTCCCCGAACCCTCGTGTTCAAACGTCCTCTCAAAGCGAGCGTGCCGAGTAGCGGCCGTCGGTCTCGGTGAGTTCGACGGTCAGGCCAAAAGTGTCCGTGAGGGACTGGGCAGTCAGGGCCTCACCGATCGGGCCGACGGAGACGACCTTGCCGCCCGACAACAGCAGCACGTGGGTGAAACCGAGCGGAATCTCCTCAACGTGGTGGGTGACCATGATGATGGCTGGCGAGTTGGGTTCCTTTGCGAACCCGCTGAGCAGCTGCAGGAGGGACTCCCGGGCGCCGAGGTCGAGGCTTGCGGCAGGTTCATCGAGAAGCAGAATCTCCGGGTCGGTCATGACCGAGCGGGCGATCTGCACGCGCTTCTGCTCGCCGTCGCTCAGCGTGCCGAACTTGCGGTCGGCGAGCTGGTCGAGGTTCCATTCCTGCAGAACACGCTGGGCACGGCGTTCGTCAATGGACTCGTATTCCTCGTTCCATCGGCCGGTGACCGAATATGCCGCCGTCATGACGACGTCGAGAACCTTTTCCTGGCCGGGGACCTTGCGCGCCAGAGCGGTCGAGGCGAACCCGATCCGGGGCCGCAGCTCGAAGACATCCGTCCCACCGAGCGTCTCATCCAGCACCTCGGCCTCACCGCTCGACGGGTGCATGAAAGCGGCGGCGATCTGCAGCAGGGTGGTCTTGCCGGCACCGTTCGGACCGAGAATCACCCACCGTTGGTCGTCGTCGACGCTCCAATTCACTGAGTCGAGGATGGTGGTGCCACCCCGGACAACGGAGACGTCGGTGAAATGCAAAACGTTGACCATATATCCATGTTATCGGGCAGGGCCGGTCGCGAAAGACGCCGGGCCCGTCGCAGCGACGGGTCCGGCAGCCTGACCGGGTCATTCAGAGCAGAGACGCATAGATCTCTCGAGTGCGGGTGGCGATCTGGCTCCAGCCGAACACCTGCTCTGCGCGCAGGCGGCCGGCACGCCCCATTTCGGCTGCGCGGGACGGATCGTTCACCACCTCGGTGAGAATGCGGGCCAGGTCGGCGACGAACTGCTCCGGACGCAACGGGGTGCCCGTGCCGTCGGTGAGTTGCTCGATCGGAACCAGTCGCCCGGTCTGGCCGTCGGCGACGACCTCCGGGATACCTCCGGTGGCCGTTCCGACGACGGCCAGGCCGCACGCCATGGCCTCCAGGTTGACGATTCCGAGGGGTTCGTAAATGGACGGGCAGACGAAGACCGTGCCGTGGGAAAGTACGGCTGCCAGCTCGGGCTGGGCCAGGAGCCGGTTGATCCAGACGACTCCCGAGCGTTGCAGCTGCAACGCCTCCACTCCGGCGGTCACTTCAGCCAGAATGCCGGGAGTGTCGGGGGCGCCAGCGCACAGCACGAGTTGCACCTCGGGCGGTAGCAATGCTGCGGCGCGCAACAGGTACGGAAGTCCCTTCTGCCGCGTGATGCGGCCGACGAAAACCACGGACGGACGGTCAGGATCGATTCCCAGTCCGCGGACGAAGTCGGCGTCGAGTCGAGGTTTCCAGCGGTCGAGATCGATGCCGTTGTACACCGTGTGCACCCGGCTCTCGTCGAGTGCGGGGTAGCTGCGCAGGATATCGCGACGCATGCCGTCGCTGACGGCGATCACGGCATCCGCTGCCTCAAAGGCCGTCTTCTCGATCCAGCTCGACACACGGTAGCCGCCGCCGAGCTGCTCGGCCTTCCACGGGCGCAATGGTTCGAGACTGTGGGCGGTGACGACGTGCGGAATGCCGTGCAGCATCTTCGCAAGGTGCCCGGCCGCGTTGGCGTACCAGGTGTGTGAGTGCACCAGATCGGCACCAGCAGCGTCCTGCGCCATCTGCAGGTCGACACCGAGAGTGCCCAGGGTTGCGTTGGCCTCGACCAGCTGGGCGGGCACCTCGTAGGCAAAGGTATCGGTATCCGAGCGGGGCGCGCCGAAGCACCGCACCGACACGTCGATATCTTCGCGGAGCGCCCGCACGAGCTCCGTTACGTGCACGCCCGCTCCCCCGTAAATCTCCGGGGGGTACTCCTTGGTCATCAGATCCACTCGCATGGAGCAAAGGTAGCGCAGCCCGAGCCGACGCACACCCAGGGTGCTAGTCGAGTTGCCCGGTTGGCCTTACTCTGTACCTATGAAGGCCAAGAAAATCTTTGGAATCGTTCTCGCTGGTGGTGAGGGAAAACGGCTCATGCCGCTGACCGAGGACCGGGCCAAGCCCGCCGTCCCCTTTGGCGGGCATTACCGCCTGGTGGATTTCGCCCTGTCCAACCTCATCAATTCCGGCGTCACGCAGATCGTGGTGTTGACCCAGTACAAGTCACACAGCCTCGACCGCCACGTCTCCCAGACCTGGCATGTCTCCGGCGGCTTGTTCAACTCGTACATCGCCTCGGTGCCCGCTCAGCAGCGCCTCGGCAAACGTTGGTTCAGCGGCTCGGCCGACGCGATCCTGCAAAGCCTGAACCTCATTCACGACGAAAAACCCGACATTGTTGTCGTCGTCGGAGCAGACCACGTCTATCGCATGGACTTCAGCCAGATGATCGATGCGCACATCGCGTCGGGCCTGTCGGCCACGGTCGCGGCCATTCGCCAGCCCATCGGATTGGCTGATCAGTTCGGCGTCATCGAAGTGGATGCTGCCGCCCCGGATCGGATCTCCGATTTTCGGGAAAAGCCCAAAGACGCCGTCGGTCTCGCCGACGCGCCTCACGAGGTGTTCGCCTCGATGGGCAACTACGTCTTCAACACCGACGCCCTGATCGAGGCGGTGCTCCGCGATGGTGAGCGCACCGACTCGAGCCACGACATGGGCGGCGACATCATTCCCGACTTCGTCTCGCGCGGCGACGCGGCCGTGTACGATTTGCAACGCAACGAGTTGCCAGGGTCCACCGATCGCGACCGCTACTACTGGCGCGATGTGGGAACGATTGATTCTTTCTTCGAGGCACACCAGGACCTCATTTCGGCGCTTCCAGTGTTCAACCTGTACAACCAGGAGTGGCCGATCTTCAGCATGCAACTGAACTCGCCACCGGCGAAATTCGTACGCGACGGCCATGGCGCCCTCGGCACCATGATCGACTCGATCGTCTCGCTGGGCTGCGTCATTTCGGGCGCTCACATCGAGCGCAGCGTTCTCGGACCGTGGACCTCGATCGGTTCAGCCTGCGAGGTCGTCGACTCCATCGTGTTCGACCGGGTGCAGATTCGGCCGGGTGCCATCGTGCGCCGGGCCATTCTCGACAAGGAAGTGATCGTCGAGGCCGGCGCCACGGTCGGCGTCGATCGGGATCGCGACCTGGCGCGCGGCTTCAGCGTGACCGAATCCGGAATTACCGTCGTCGGTAAGGGCGTGCTCGTCACTCCGTGAACCTCGCTACCGCACCGCGCTTCCTGGTCGTCCTTGATGCCGACTCCACCCTGATTCGAGACGAAGTGATCGAGCTGCTGGCGGATGCCGCCGGCTCGCGTGAACTGGTCGCCGACCTGACCGAACGTGCCATGCGTGGCGAATTCGATTTCGCACAGAGCCTGCGCGAGCGGGTACTGACCCTGGCGGGACTGCCAGAGAGCGTCTTCACGGAGGTGGGGCGGCGTATCCGCCCGACCGAGGGGGTGCACGAACTTATCGCCGGCATTCACGCCGGCGGGGGCGTCGTCGGCGTGGTGTCTGGCGGTTTTCACGAGCTGCTCGACCCGCTCGCGGCCGACCTCGGTGTGGACCATTTACGGGCCAACCGACTCGAAGTCGAAGCGGGCCGTCTCACTGGGCGAGTGCTCGGACCGATCATCGACGCCAAGGCTAAAGCGGTCGCTCTCTGCGAATGGGCCGCAGTCGACCACATCGCCCTGTCACAGACCGTGGCGGTCGGGGACGGCGCCAACGATCTGCTGATGATGAACGCCGCCGGACTCGCCGTCGCGTTCAACGCCAAACCGCGAGTACAGCGCGAAGCCGACCTCATCATCGACCACTGCAACCTCAGCCAGGTCCTGCCGCTGCTTGGCCTGCGCGGCTGAGACCTGGCCCTCGCCGGTTTGCTCCAGTTGCCTAGTGGCCCATACCGAGGCCGCCGTCGACCGGGATGACCGCACCGGAGATGTACGCGGCGTCATCGCTCGCGAGCCAGGTGACGACGCGAGCAACTTCTAGTGGAGTGGCGAATCGCCCGACCGGGATATTGCGCTTGTAGTCAGCCTGCTGCGCTTGGGGCAAGGCTGCGGTCATGTCGGTTTCGATGAAACCGGGGGCGACAACATTCGCGGTGATGCCGCGGGCACCGAGCTCGCGGGTGACCGATCGGGCCAATCCGATCAGACCGCTCTTCGACGCCGAATAATTCACCTGCCCGGCGGAGCCGTAGAGGCCCACAACGCTTGAGATGAGCACGATCCGCCCGAAACGAGCCTTGAGCATGCCCTTGCTGGCACGCTTGACCACACGGAAAGCACCGCTCAGGTTGGTGTCGATCACCGCGGTGAAGTCATCCTCGGACATGCGCAAGAGCAGGGTATCGCGGGTGATTCCGGCGTTGGCCACGACGATTTCAACCGGACCGTAGGTCACCTCAATTTCCGTGAAGGCGGCATCGATGGATGCCGCGTCGGTCACGTCGGCGCGCACGGTGAGACTTCCGGAGGGCCCGTGCCCGGACCGCGAGGTTACGGCGACGCGGTGTCCCTGGGCGAGGAATTCCTCCGCAATGGCAAAACCGATGCCGCGGTTACCACCGGTGACGAGCACTGTTCGAGCCGTAGTCATGAAATTCCTGTTCTGTGCATACTGGGGGGGGATGGAGGGATGGAGGGATGGAGGAATGCGGGGATGCGGGGCTCGGTTCAACGAAATACCCGGCAGATTCAAGTTTAAGGCGTGCAACAATCAGGCCGTGCAGTCGTAGGCTTGAAGGCGGGGAATTTTGCCCACCGACGACCCGATGTCAAACTCGATGTCAAACCCGATGACAAAGCCGATATCAAACCCGATGACGAACTCTATGGACCTATGAAGCAGCAGTCGATCACCTCGCTCCCCGCCTCCCCCGAGGTCGAACGACGCAAGCGGATGATCAAATACTCGATTGCTATGGGCATCCGTGTCGTCTGCATTGTGCTCATGTTGTTCGTGCAGGGCTGGTGGCTGGTGCTGTGCGCCATAGGTGCGATCGCCCTGCCCTACTTCGCCGTCGTTGTCGCCAACGTGAAAATAGCGCCGCGCGGAGGCGAAGTCCGGCGGCCCGGTAGCGTGGAGATCTATCGCAATGCCGACGATGAGGTGAAGTGAGTGTTTGCGCGTCTGCTGCGACGAGTCCGATGATCGGACTGGGCGCACCCCTGGAGTCGTCCACTTGTTCGCGAGCGGACTGTCGGAATCCGGGAAGCTGGCGGTTGGACTGGCGTAACCCACGCATTCATTCGACCGACCGCGTTAAAACCTGGCTGGCCTGCGACGCACACGTCGAGTACCTGCGCGAGTTCCTGGCCGCCCGCGATTTTCCTCTCACAGTGAGCCCGCTTGATGCCAGCGCACCGGACCCCGCCGGAGATGGGCAATGACGGGCTGGAAATTCGCTTTCAGCCGTCGCTGGGCGGGTTATCTGGCGCTCACCATTCTCTTCGCGGCGGTATGTTCCGGGCTCGGTGTCTGGCAATTGGCCCGGCGCGACGAGGCCCTCACTGAGCTGTTCAAGATCGATTCCAATTTCGATTCGACGCCGGTTCCCGTCGCCGAGGCACTGCCCGGTCTGACCGCCTTCGCCGAATCCCAGAAGTGGATGCCGGTAGAACTGACCGGCACCTACCTCATCGACGATGAGATGCTCGCGCGCAACCGCCCGCTCAACGTCAATCCGGGCTTCGAGGTGCTGACCCCGCTGCTGCTTTCCGACGGCACGATCTTCATCGTCGACCGCGGCTGGCTGCCCACCGGGCAGAAACAGGATGCTCCGGACACGGTGCCTTCGCCACCGAGAGGAACGGTCACCGTGGTCGCCCGGCTCAAAGCCACTGAACCCGACCTGCCCGGCCGAACTGCCAGTGGTAATCAGGTCGCCACGATCAACCTCACCACCATTGCCGAGCGGCTCGACCATCCCACGTACACCGGGGCCTACGGTCTGATGGACACCGAGAGCCCCGCCGCGGCCGACGAGCGCCCGGCTGCCGTGCTGAAACCGGTGCGCGACGAGGGCCCCCACCTGTCGTACGCCTTCCAATGGTTCGTATTCGGACTGCTCGCCTTCATCGGCCTCGGCTGGGCCTTGCGGGAAGAATATCGTAGCGTGAATGCTGAAGACCCCGAGGAGCGCGAACGAGCCGACGAGCGTTCCCGCAAACGAGCCGCGAAGCCGCGCAATGATGCGGAGATTGAAGACGAGCTGCTCGACCGCCAACTGCACTAGTTCAGAGGGCGGCCGATCACGGTCGCTCAAACTCAGGAGTCAGGCGACGGCGCGGTGGTGCTGGCAGCTGCCGGCCAAGCCGTGGTCGGGTGTTCCCGGGGCGAGCAGCTCGCGGTAGACCTTGAGCAGGGACGTGGCCGACCGCGTCCAGTCGAGTTGAACCGCGTGCTCCCGAGCGGCCACCGACAGCCGCCGGGCGCGCTGCGGATCGGTGAGAAGGCGAGCGATCGCGTCGCCCCAGACCCGCGGATCGCGCGACTCGAGCACCAGGCCGGTTGCCCCGTCGACGACGGCTTCTCGCAGCCCCCCCGATGCCGCAGCGATGACCGGCACGCCGCTCGCCGCGCCTTCGAGCGCGACGAGACCATAAGTTTCCGAGTGGGACGGCACCAGCACGAGACGGGCACCGCGAAACAGGCTGGCTAGATCGACCCGGGACCGGGGGCCGACCAATCGAAGCTCGTCGGTGAGCCCGACCCGCTCGGCGAGTGCCCGCAACTCGTCGACGTAGCCGTCGTAGTCAGCCGAGGCCGCTCCGGCGATCACGAGTGCCGGTCGAATGCCCGCCGGGATAGCGGCGATCGCCGCAATCGCCAGGTCGAGGCCTTTCAGGGGCTGCAGACGGGCTGCGACGAGGACATAACCGCCGCTTCCGGCCGGTATCACCCGATCGGCATGCCCGGCCGGAGAGAACATTCCGCTGTCCACACCGGGCAGCACGACGGCCGTGCGCTGCGCAGCACCGCCCAATCGCCCCGTGATCGTCGCAGACTCGGCCGCACTGATCGCGACAACAGAATCCGATTCACGCGCCAACCAGGCCTCGCCGAGCATCCGTCCCGGTGATTCGGCCCGTTCACCGGCTGACAGCGGCGTCGTGTTGTCGGCGGCGATGCTGTGGAAGCTTTGCACGTGCGGAATGCCCCACCGTCGAGCGACCGGCAGGGCGGCCATGCCGGAAAACCAGTGATGCGAGTGGATGATGTCATACGGCGGGAGGGCGGCCAGCCGCGCGGAAAACTTCTCGATCCAATGTTCGTGCTGACCCTTGGGCAGGGTGACTGCCGGACCGGCATCAAGGAATTGCAGGGTCACGGCGGGTGCGAGCTGCATCGAGGCCGGCTGATCCGCCGCTGAGCGGCGGGTCAGAATGCTCACATCGTGGCCGAGGGCTGCGAGAGCTTCCGCCTGATGGCGGACAACGACGTTCATGCCGCCAGCGTCACCGGCACCCGGGTCCGCACCCGGCGAGGTGTGCAGGCAGACCAGCGCGATGCGCAGTGACTTCTCCAGCGGCAGCACGCACGCCTCCTTTGTCTTGGACGATCCGGCGCGACTACGCCAAATCAGAGAATCGTTAGGACAGCTCGATCAGGTCGAGGTAGTCCTTGTTCCAGTGGTCCTCGGTACCCTCGGGCATGATCAAGACGCGCTCCGGATTGAGAGCCTGAACGGCGCCTTCATCGTGGCTGACGAGCACGACGGCTCCGGCATAGTGCGCCAGAGCATCGAGGATCTCCTCGCGGCTGGCCGGGTCGAGGTTGTTAGTGGGCTCGTCAAGCAGCAGCACGTTGGCGCCCGAAACCACGATCATGGCCAGCGCGAGACGGGTCTTCTCGCCACCGGACAGCACGCCGGCCGGCTTGTTGGAGTCGTCACCGGTGAACAGGAACGAGCCGAGTACCCGGCGGGCTTCCATCTCGGTGATACTCGGTGACGAGGAGACCATGTTCTCGAGCACGCTGCGTTTGACGTCGATTGTCTCGTGTTCCTGCGCGTAATAACCGATGCGCAGGCCGTGGCCGGGTTCGATCGAGCCGGTGTCGGATTCGTCGACGCCCGCAAGCATCCGCAGGAGGGTGGTCTTTCCGGCACCGTTGAGCCCGAGAATAACGACCTTTGACCCGCGGTCGATCGCGAGGTCGACGGCGGTGAAGATCTCCAGGGAACCGTAGCTCTTCGACAGGTCCTTGGCCATGAGCGGAGTTCGGCCACACGGTGCGGGCTCGGGGAACCGCAACTTGGCGACGCGTTCCACGGCACGCACGGCGTCGAGCCCGGAGAGAAGCTTCTCGGCACGGGCCACCATCTGGTGGGCTGCGGCGGCCTTGCTGGCCTTGGCGCCGAACTTCGCGGCCTGCAGCTGCAGGGTTGAGGCCTTCTTCTCGGCGTTGGAGCGTTCCTTCTTGCGACGGTCAGCATCCGCTGTGCGCTGGAGCAGGTAGTTCTTCCAGTTCATGTTGTAGATATCGATCATCATGCGGTTCGCGTCGAGGTAGAACACCCGGTTGACCGTTTCGCCGACGAGTTCGATGTCGTGGCTGATGATGATGACACCGCCCTTATAATTCTTAACGAACTCGCGCAGCCAGGCCACCGAATCGGCGTCGAGGTGGTTGGTGGGCTCGTCAAGAATCATCATCTCAGCAGCCGAGAACAGGATGCGAGCGAGCTCGATGCGACGACGTTGACCACCCGAGAGAGTGCTGAGCGCCTGGTCGAGAATATGGTCGGGCAGTTTCAAATTGCTGGCGATCGACGCGGCTTCAGCTTCGGCGGAATAACCGCCGAGGCCGTTGAACTCGTCGGTCAGGCGGCCGTACTTTTTCATGGCCACGGCGCTGATCGTGGGATCGGGGTCGCCCATGGCCAGGCTGGACTCGTGCATGCCGAGGGCGATGGTGCCGAGGCCACGCGCATCGAGGATGCGGGTGCGGGCGAGCATGGTCGGGTCGCCGGCACGCGGGTCCTGGGGCAGGTAGCCGATCTCACCCGAGTGGCTGATCGAACCCTTGGTCGGGTTCGTCTCCCCGGCGAGCGTCTTCGTCAGTGTCGTCTTGCCTGCACCGTTACGGCCGACGAGGCCGATCTTGTCACCGCTCGCGACGCGGAAGTTGACGCCCTCCATGAGCACGCGGGCTCCAACGCGGATTTCGAGATCTTGCACGTTGAGCACAGCAATAGTCCATTCGAAGTGTTTGTACGGGTGTGAAGTGTGGGTGGGCCAGAGCGGCCCAACTCACTAGTATATTTGCCTTCAGGCTGTGCTCGGCACACGGGTACCCGCTCTGGTCTAGAGCAGTGCAGCCATAAGTGACTTTTCCAACCAGTTGAAGTACGCCTCCGTGGACCAGCCGAGTGACAGAACCAGCGTTCTGAAGGTATGCGGATGAGCCAGCGCCCACATGGTCGCCGCTGCCTCGTGATCGCTGACTCCCCCGCGCAGTCCGCGCTTCTCCCGCAGCGCAACCGCCACCTCGCCAAAGCCGTGCAACCGGGCCGCATCACGCTTCTTCTCGAACTCGCCCACGTCGGGATCGACCACGGCCGCTTCGCTGACAATGCGCAAAATGCCCGAGGTGCGCTCATTCACGAGCGCGCTTGCGCGGGCAAGAATGCGAATGACCTCGGTCGCCGTGTGGGCCTCGGCAATGCGTTCGCGAGTAGCTCCGGACAGCAAGGCCGGGGCATCCGGTTCCTCAGCAACCCGGTCGAGCACCGCCGCGAGCAGCTCGGCTTTCGAGCCCACCGAGTTGTAGATCGTTTGCACGACGACGCCGGCCTCCCCCGCAATCGCCGCGACCGACGTGCGCACATAGCCGCGCTCGAGCATGAGCCGGCCGGCCGCCATGACGATCTCAGCACGCGTTTCCGCTGCCTGGGCTGCCCGCCGCCGAATCGCTCCGTTTTCCCCTGTATCCACACAACTAGCATACCGTTCCACTCGCTAGAGCGGCTTGCTAGCTGTCGCGGGTCGCGACTGTGTCTTGCCGTTGGGTCATGCCGTTGGGTCATGCCGTTGGGTCATGCCGTTGGGTCATGCTGTGGGACGACACGCCGTGACCCACCCGAATGGCACCGGAGCACACCGCCGCGACCCAGCCAAAAACAGATTGTTCACAGACCGAAAGGCCCCGGCTGCGGGCGCGAACGGGGCCTTCGGGAAATACAGAAGCTACATTGCGAAGCCGAGGGCCCGCATCATGTCGCGGCCGTCGTCGGTGATCTTCTCGGGACCCCACGGCGGCATCCAGACCCAGTTGATGCGGAACTGGTCGACGACGCCATCGAGCGCCTCAGCCGTCTGCTCTTCGAGCACATCGGTCAGCGGGCAGCCGGCCGAGGTGAGGGTCATGTGAATGATGAGCGCGTTGTTCTCGTCATCCCAGCCGAGGTCGTAGATGAGGCCGAGGTCAACGACATTGATGCCGAGTTCCGGGTCCATGACGTCTTTGAGGGCTTCTTCGATTTCGTCGAAGCGAGCCGGACTGAGTGTTGAAGCCATTGGACTAGCCTACGACCGACGGGACAAGGAAGCGATCGTAGCCTTCATCCTCAAGGCGGTCGGCGAGCTCTGGGCCGCCCTGTTCGGCGATCCTGCCGTTGACGAAGACGTGCACGAAGTCGGGGTGGATGTAGCGCAGGATGCGCGTGTAATGCGTGATCAGGAGCAGTCCAAGGCCGGTATTGGCCTTGGCGCGATTGACGCCCTCGGAAACGATCTTGAGCGCGTCGACGTCGAGGCCGGAGTCGGTCTCGTCGAGTACGGCGAACTTGGGCCCCAGCAGTTCGAGCTGGAGAATCTCGTTGCGCTTCTTCTCGCCACCGGAGAAGCCCTCGTTGACGTTACGTTCGGCGAAGGTCTTATCCATGCGGAGGTTGGTCATCGCCTGGCGCACATCCTTGATCCAGGTGCGGATCGGCGGGGCTTCACCCTCGATGGCCGTCTTGGCCGTGCGGAGAAAGTTGGTGACCGTCACTCCGGGAATCTCGACCGGGTACTGCATGGCCAGGAACAGGCCCGCGCGGGCGCGGGCATCCACCGTCATGGTAAGCACTTCGGCACCGTCGAGCAGGACGGACCCGCTCTCAACGTGATACTTGGGGTGGCCGGCGATCGTGTAGGCGAGGGTGGACTTGCCTGAGCCGTTCGGGCCCATGATGGCATGGATTTCGCCCTCGTTGATGGTGAGGTTGACGCCGCGCAGAATCTGCTTGGTGCCCTGGTCGGTCTCGACGCTGACGTGCAGGTCTTTGATTTCAAGAACAGACATGAATGTCTTATCCCTTTCTAAAATGGCTGGTGAGGCGGTCGTTAAACCGCGACGGTGACGGAAGGATCGACGAAGACGAAACCATCGATGAGCTCAACGTTGTAAACCGGGACCGGGTCGTAGGCCGGTAGGGACAGCGGCTTGCCGCTGGTGAGGGAGAACATCGAGCCGTGGGCCCAGCACTCGAGAGTCTGTCCCTCCACGAATCCCTCGGACAGGGAGATATCGCCGTGCGTGCAGGTGTCGCCGATGGCGAAGACGTCGCCAGCGGCGTCACGCACGAGGGCGATGGCGACGCCATCAATTTCGACCTTGACGGCTTGGTTAACTTCGAGCTCATCGAGAGCGCAGATCTTCGTTGCGGCCATGCTTACTTGACGTCCGTTCCAGTGAGTTCGGCTTCGATTGCGAGTTGCAACCGAGCTTCAAGTTCGGGGGAACCAATCTGCTGCACGACCTCGGTGAGGAATCCGCGCACGACGAGGCGCCGCGCTTCTTCTTCGGTGATGCCGCGAGCCTGAAGGTAGAACAGCTGCTCGTCGTCGAAGCGTCCGGTGGCACTGGCGTGACCGGCCCCAACGATGTCGCCGGTTTCAATCTCCAGGTTGGGGATGGAATCGGCGCGGGTGCCCTCACTGAGCACAAGATTGCGGTTCTGTTCGTAGCTGTCGGTACCGGCCGCCGTGTTGCCGATCAGCACGTCGCCGATCCAGACCGTTCGGGCGTCCTGACCCTGCAACGCACCCTTGTAGTTGACCCGGCTGCGGCTCTTCGGGGCGTCGTGGAAGACGTACACCTGCTGTTCCAGGTGCTGGCCGGCATCCGCGAAGTAGAGGCCGAGGAGCAGCGTGTCGGAGCCGGGACCGGCCAGCCGCACCGAGGGGTTGACCCGCACGATGCTGCCGCCGAGGGAAACGACGACGTGCTTGAGGCGGGCGTCACGACCGATGGATGCGAAATGGTTGGCGAGGTGCACCGCGGAGTCGTTCCATTCCTGCAGAGAAACGACCGTGAGATTCGCGGATTCACCGAGGATGATCTCGACGTTTTCGCTCAACCGCGCGTCGCCCGTGTTGTGCAGGATGACCGTGGCCTGGCTGAACGGCTTGGCCTCAATGACCGTGTGGGCGCCGCGCGCGGAGTTGCCGAGAGTCGATCGCGTGACCGTGATCTCCTTGGCTTCTTCGCCGCTCACCGTGATGGCGAGGGCTTCGTCGAACACACCCCAGGCGTTCGCGGCTGCGCGTTCTTCCGGCAGACCGGCGGTGCCGATGCGGGCATCCGTTCTGGGCACCCACTCGACGGAAATATCCGATGCCGGGGTGGACTCGATCGGGTAGCGAGATCCGTCGAGTTCGCCGCCGGTGAGGTCGGTGAATTTCGCGACGGGCGAGTGCTTCCACACGGCCTCGCGGCCGGTGACAGCCTCGAAGTCGGCGACGCTGACGCTCTTGAAGCGGTCCGAGCGGGTTTGCACCGGCACGTAGCCGAAACGTCCGTCGGAGTGTTCCTTGATTCCGTGCTGGCCGGTCGGGAGAGCGGACGAGCCGGCAGCGGGTGCGGGTGATGCGGGCACAGTTTTTGACGCGCTCTGTGAGAGCGCTGAAGCGGCGGACATTTAGCCGACGGATCCTTCCATGCCCATTTCAATGAGCTTGTTGAGTTCGAGGGCGTACTCCATTGGGAGCTCCCGAGCGATCGGTTCGATGAAGCCGCGAACGATCATGGCCATCGCCTCGTCTTCGGGCATACCGCGGCTCATCAGGTAGAACAGCTGCTCTTCGCTGACGCGGGAGACGGTGGCTTCGTGCCCGAGCTGCACGTCGTCAACACGGATGTCGATGGACGGGTAGGTGTCGGAGCGTGACTGGGTGTCGACCAGGAGGGCATCGCAACGCACGGTGTTGGCGGAATGGTGCGCGGAGGCATCCACCCGAACCTCACCACGGTACCCGCTGCGTCCGCCACCGCGAGCGATGGACTTGGAAACGATCGACGACTGGGTGTAGGGAGCCATGTGGATCATCTTGGCGCCGGCGTCCTGGTGCTGGCCGGGTCCTGCGAAGGCCACCGAGAGTGTCTCACCCTTGGCGTGCTCGCCCATGAGATAGATGGACGGATACTTCATGGTGACCTTGGAACCGATGTTGCCATCGATCCACTCCATGGTGGCGCCTTCGCCGGCCGTGGCCCGCTTAGTGACGAGGTTGTAGACGTTGTTCGACCAGTTCTGGATGGTTGTGTAGCGAACACGGGCGTTCTTCTTCACGACGATCTCGACGACGGCGGAGTGCAGCGAGTCAGACTTGTAGATCGGGGCGGTGCAGCCCTCGATGTAGTGCACGTAGCTGCCCTCGTCGGCGATGATGAGCGTGCGCTCAAACTGGCCCATGTTCTCCGTGTTGATGCGGAAGTAGGCCTGCAACGGAATCTCCACGTGCACGCCGGGCGGCACGTAGACGAATGATCCGCCCGACCAGACGGCCGTGTTCAGCGCGGCGAACTTGTTGTCACCGGAGGGGATGATCGTGCCGAAGTACTCCTCGAAAAACTCCGGGTGCTCCCGGAGAGCCGTGTCGGTGTCCATGAAGATGACGCCCTGCGCTTCGAGTTCTTCGTTGATCTGGTGGTAGACCACTTCGGACTCGTACTGGGCGGCGACACCGGAGACGAGGCGCTGGCGCTCAGCTTCGGGGATGCCGAGCTTCTCGTAGGTCTTCTTGATGTCGTCGGGCAGGTCTTCCCAGGTCTGTGCCTGCTTCTCCGTGGAGCGCACAAAGTACTTGATGTTGTCGAAGTCGATCTCGGAGAGGTCGGCGCCCCAGGTGGGCATGGGCTTGCGTTCGAACAGCTGCAGGGCCTTGAGGCGCCGCTGCAGCATCCAGTCAGGCTCGGATTTCAGGTTCGAGATGTCCGTGACGACCTCGGGGGAAATACCACGGCGAGCGGATGCGCCGGCCTTGTCTGAATCGGCCCACCCGAATTCGTAGGTGCCAATCCCCTCAAGGTCGGGACGGTCTAGCAGGACATCCGACATAATTACCTCTTCTCCACCCAGCACAACCCGGATATTAGTCCGGTCATTCCCGGGCGATCTCGGTGGAGACCACGAGGAACGGGTTGTGTGGACAGCTACGTTGCGTACTTAGAATATTCATGGAGCAAAAATCTGAACCGGCCAGAGCCTGTTGAGGCACTGTTCAGTTTCGATAAAATCGTGCAATCACCTTGACCGCGCGAATGATCTCCATGGAAGTTTCAATTCTACAGGTTGATCAGCAGGATACGCGTGCTTGCCGGTCGATTCACATTTGAACAGGGCACGATCAGAAGACACGCGATCATGAGAAAGACAGTGGGAGCAGAACCCGTGAATCCGATATACCAATGGCTACCGAGCGCTATCGACGTACGCATCCGCGTGGTTGCCTGGCTGTCCCTCGTGACGGAGATTGTGATTGTCGGAACGGGCGGCGCTGTTCGCCTCACCGGTTCGGGACTCGGCTGCCCCACTTGGCCGACCTGTGTTGCCGGCTCGTTGGTGCCAACGCCGGAGATGGGTGTGCACGGTGTCATTGAGTTTGCCAACCGCCTGATGACCGGACTGATCGGCATCATTGCAATCGCGGCAGTCGTTCTGCTCGTGCGTTTGCGCAAGCAACGCAAGGACCTCTTCATACTTGCCGTGATCCTCGCCGCCGGTGTTCTCGCCCAAGCGGTCGTCGGCGGCATCACCGTGTTGACCGGCCTCAACCCGTTCATCGTCGGCTTTCACTTCACTGTGTCGCTCATCATGGTCTGTATTGCCACGGTGCTCGTGCACCGGGTCTATATCGCTCCGGGGCCGCGCGCCCTCGTCGTTCCGGTCGGCTTCGCCGGCCTGGCCCATGTCACGAGCTTCGCCGTCGCGCTGACCGTGATTATGGGCGTGCTGACCACAGCCTCCGGACCGCATTCGGGTGATGTTGCCGCGGGTCGAACGGGCTTCAATTCTGAGTTGCTCGCGCACCTGCATGCCTGGCCGGGCTACGCGACGCTGATTTTGACAATCGTGCTGCTGGTGGCATCCGTTCGCGGCAGACTGCCCGTGCGTTCGTTCGTCGTCACGCTGTTGGTGATTGAGCTCGTGCAGATTGTGGTCGGACTGCTGCAGGCAAACCTGGGTCTACCGCCGGTGCTCGTCGGCCTGCACATGGTGCTCGCCTGTGTGCTCGCCGCAACGATGGCCGCCGTCGTGCTGAATCTCAAGGCCCCGGCCGGTGTTACCGCCCACGCCACGGAATTTGCGCTGGCACATGAGGCCAGCGGCCGGTAGTTCGTCATCCGTGGCGGATTGTCGGCCGGGATCCGGGCCGTCATTTCCTGCTGCGGTAGCTCTCAGCCGTGGCGAGGAGGGCCTCGTTCCAGGGTGAGGCGGCGACGCCGAGTACGCTCTCGGTTTCGGTCGAGTCGATGACGTACGGCACCATGAACTGGTAGCTCGAAGCCCACACTTCGTGCATCATCGGATTGGCCACACCGAACGCGTGCAACAGCCATTGCGGATACCCGGAGACCTTTCCCCGGATTCCAAAGTGCAAGTTGAGCTGCGCGGCGATGTCCGTGCGGCTGACGGTGGCGCTGGGAACATGCCAGATTCGGCCCCAGTCGCCGGTATGGTCTGCGGCGGCGATGAGCGTAGTCACGATGTCGGGTAGGTAGCTCCAGCTGTGTTCGAGCTGTGCTTTGCCCACGACTTAGGCGGTCTTGGACCGGAGGACCGCCGTGAAAAATGATTCGCCGAGGTGTGCGGCGCCCGTGGCTCCCGGCCCGAAGTAGTCGCTGGCCCGCACCTCGACGGCACGGATGGTGCCGGCGTCCTGTGCGGCGCGCATCTTTGCCCATCCGGCCTGACGAATCAGTCCCTTGGCTTCGGTGGTCGTCTCGGGCGAGTGTTCGGTCATGGCGACGATCGGCGACCCATACGGGTACAGGTTGCCCATCACGACGATGCGGGAGCCCGTTGCGGAGGCGGCGGCAATCGCCGCATCGAAGATCGGCGGCCATTGGGCAGCCCAGTCGGTGTACGGCGGATTCGTGCACAGAAAGATCGTTGACATGCCACCGGCTGCTCGCGAAAATGCGGCCGGATCACTCGCATCGAGAACCAGGGCGGCGGCGCCGAAAGCAGCGGAGCCGGAGCGGGTCGCGATGGTCACCGAGTCGCCTCGCGCCGCGAGGCGCTCGGCGAGCGGATGCCCAATCAGGCCCGCTCCAACAACGAGATGCGTTTTCATGGCTTCCATTCGATTCGATCGGGTGCAGTCGAGTCTGCCAGAAGGACAGCTCGGGGACATCCCTCGCCCTGTCAGGTATCGCGGCCCAACTCAAGTGGCAACAGAATGTGTGGCGCCGCTGGAGTGAACAACGCCCATGAATTGCTGCGTGGCTCTCCCCCGACGGTGGCCGCCGGTGTACTCTCCAGACATGCATCTCGCTCCGGGAGCCAAATGGAAGCCGCCAGACGACGCGGCGCGCCTTGCCCTGTTCGGTCCGCCCGTGTTCGGTTTCGTGCCGCAATCACGTATTCAGGAACGCGGCTGGAGCTGGTACGGCAATCACGGCCGCACGCTGGAAGCACAGGCGCACTACTGGCTTGCCGACCCCGCGGGTAATTTCTGGTTCGAAGATTCGCCAGCCGGTCCGGTCGGGATCGCCGAACTGCGCGGATTCGTGTTCACCGATGTGCCGGGCTCCACCAATCGCGGCGGCGACCCGATTCGGGACGCACTCAACCAGCACCTGCAGTACATCGTAATGAACCATGCCAAGAACCCCTACGACTTCGGGTCGGAATTGTGGGCCGAGCGGCATACTCAACAGCAGTCGGAGATCGAAGTCGCGCTGGCACACCGGTCGAACCTGATCGTCGACGACACGGCGCTGCCCGCCATCACCGTCACGGCCTCCGACTTCACGGGCACAGCGATGGCTCTGGCCGGACGCGTGGTGACGGTCGTGATTCATATGGCCGACGTCGCCAAGATCGACACCCGACTCACCCGCCGGGTCTAGCTGCTGCGCCGGGTCTGGATGCAATCCCGCAGAAGGTGGCCCTAGAACGGAAGCAGTGGATCGACTCCGACGGCCACGAAGAGCAATGTCAGGTAGGCGATCGAGCCATGGAAAACGCGCATCGGTGAGACATGCTCGCGCCGGATCGCGAGGCTATACAGGCGGTGTGTTTCGAAGATGAACCAGCCGCCGGTGACAAGAGCGGTGAAGCTGTACAACAAACCCATGTCGGCGATCGGGATCAGCAGTAACGAGCAGGCAACGGTGGCCCACGCGTAGAGGATGACCTGCAGGCCAACCTGAGCCCGACCACGCACGACAGCGAGCATCGGAACGCCGGCGGCCTGATAGTCGCTGCGGTACTTCATCGATAGCGGCCAGTAGTGCGGCGGCGTCCACAAGAAAATGATCATGAACAGAATGATTGGTGGCCAGGACAGGTCCCCGGTCACGGCGGCCCAACCGATGAGCACGGGCATACAGCCGGCCACCCCACCCCAGACGATGTTCTGGGGGGTGCGACGCTTGAGAATGATGGTGTAGAACACGACGTAGAGCAAAATTGCGCCGAACGACAGCGCAGCGGAGAGCCAGTTGGTCAGTAATCCCAGCCAGAGAATGGATGCTGCGCCCAATGCCCACGCAAAAATCAACGCTTCTCGGTCACTGAGCTCTCCGGTGACCAACGGGCGATTCTTCGTGCGCTTCATGAGCCGGTCGATATCGCGATCGAGGTAACAGTTGAACGCACCGGCGGAACCCGCACTGAGCGACCCGCCAACGAGCGTGGCGAGGATCAGTCCCAGGCTGGGAATCCCCCGTTCGGCGAGAAGCATTGTGGGTGCGGTGACAACCAGGAGTAATTCGACAACTCGCGGTTTTGTCAGGGACACGTACGCTTTCAGGGTGCGCTTTCGTGTGCGCGGTCCGCTTTGGACCGGGTTCTTCAGGGCGACGTCCATTGTTCCTCTAACGCTAGGCAAGTCTTCTCATTCTAGGTCACGCCCTCACGGGCACTCCACCGGGACCGAATGCTGATTGCATCTTCATGTAACGTCATACGATCCGTGGGCCTCGACACGGTTTCCGTATACTTGAAGAGTCCCCCCACATTCTCTGCCATTCGGCGAGCCACCTCGTGGTGAACCGCTACCGATCAGCTGAGGGTGCCACCTCGTGGTGGTTGGCGGGTATCGAAGAACCAGCAGGTTTCGAACTCTATTCGTGTGACGACAAACACAGGACGGGTTGACAACAACTCGCCATCTTCGCTTTATAGAAGGGTCAATAAACGTGGCAGCATTGCAGTGGGATTCCATCGACGACAAAGCGGTCGACACCGCACGCATCCTGGCGGCTGACGCCGTCGAGAAGGTTGGGAATGGGCATCCCGGTACCGCGATGAGCCTCGCTCCCGCTGCGTATCTGCTGTTCCAGAAGGTCATGCGCCGCGACCCCGTCGACAACGAGTGGATCGGTCGCGACCGCTTCATTCTGTCTGCCGGCCACAGTTCACTGACGCAGTACGTGCAGTTGTACCTCGGCGGCTACGGCCTCGAGCTCGAGGATCTCAAGGCCCTGCGCACCTGGGGATCCAAGACCCCCGGCCACCCGGAATACGGGCACACCGACGGCGTCGAGATCACCACCGGCCCGCTCGGCCAGGGGTTCGCCTCCGCTGTCGGGTTCGCCTACGCGTCTCGCTTCGAGCGTGGCCTGCTCGACCCGGATGCCGCCGCCGGCGCGAGCCCGTTCGACCACTTCGTGTACGTCATCGCCAGCGATGGCGACCTGCAGGAAGGCATCACGAGCGAGGCCTCCTCTCTCGCCGGTCACCAGCAGCTCGGCAACCTCATTGCGATCTACGACAGCAACCAGATCTCGATCGAGGACGACACCAACATCGCCTTCACCGAGGATGTCGCTGCTCGCTATGCCGCCTACCACTGGCACGTGCAGACGGTGGACTGGAAGAAGACCGGTTCCTACGTGGAAGACGTCGCCGAGCTACACAAGGCCATTGAGGCCGCCCAGAACGAAACCGGCAAGCCCAGCCTGATCATTCTCAAGACGATCATCGGCTGGCCGAGCCCGAAGAAGCAGAACACCGGCAAGATCCACGGCTCCGCCCTCGGTGCCGAGGAACTCGCTGGCGTCAAGACTGTCCTGGGCTTTGACCCGGAGAAGACCTTCGACGTGGCTCTGGAGGTCATCACCCACACCCGGCAGGCCCTCGAACGTGGTGCGGCCCAGCACGCAGCGTGGACCGTGCAGTTCGACGCGTGGGCCGCGGCCAACCCAGAGCGCAAGATTCTGCTCGACCGGGTACTCTCCGGCAACCTGCCCGACGGCGTCGACGAGGCCCTTCCGGTCTTCGCCGGCGGCACCGCGGTCTCGACCCGTGCGGCGTCCGGAAAGGTACTCACCGCCCTCGGCGGTGTGATCCCCGAGCTGTGGGGCGGCTCGGCCGACCTCGCCGAATCCAACAACACCACCATCAATGGTGCCGCCTCGTTCATTCCGAGCGAGCACTCAACCGGTGAATGGGCCGGGAACTCTTACGGCCGCGTGCTGCACTTCGGCATTCGCGAGCACGCCATGGCGGCCATTCTCAACGGCATCGTGCTGCACGGTAACACCCGCCCATTCGGCGGGACCTTTCTGATCTTCAGCGATTACATGCGTCCCGCGGTGCGTCTGGCCGCGCTCATGAAGGCTCCGTCCATCTTCGTCTGGACCCACGACTCCGTCGCACTCGGCGAGGACGGCCCCACCCACCAGCCGATCGAACAGCTCGCGACCCTGCGAGCCATTCCGGGTCTCGACGTTGTGCGTCCCGGCGACGCCAACGAAACCGCCTGGGCCTGGAAAACCATCCTGGAACGCCGAAGCGGCCCCGCCGGGATCGCCCTGACCCGTCAGAACATTCCGGTGTATGAGCGGGGCGAGGGCGCAGCATCCGCTGAAATCTTCGCCTCGGCCAAAAATGTGGCACGTGGCGCCTACGTGCTGGCCGAAGCGGCCGGCGGAACCCCCGACGTCATACTGATCGGCACCGGTTCCGAGGTGCAGATCGCTGTTGAAGCCCGCGCCCAGCTCGCCCTCGAGGGCATCAATGCCCGCGTGGTGAGTGCCCCGTGCTTGGAATGGTTCGAAGAGCAGAGCAGCGCCTACCGCAAATCGGTGTTGCCCGCCGCGATCACTGCCCGGGTGTCGGTCGAGGCCGGCCTCGCGCTGACCTGGCGAGGCTACGTCGGCGATGCCGGCCGCAGCATCTCGATCGAGCACTTTGGGGCATCCGCTGATTACCAGACGCTGTTTCGCGAATTCGGCATCACCACCGAAGCCGTTGTCGCCGCCGCCAAGGAATCCATCAGCGCAGCCTGACCCGCAACCATGGGCCCGGTTCGGTATTAGTCTGCACGATGCTTCCGTACCTCCCCCCTTTTTCACCTCATTGCTACAGCCAGCTGCCTGACGGCAGCACGATCAGGAGATTTCAACTATGACAAACCCCACCCCCCTCGCCCAGCTGTCCGCAGCCGGCGTCAGTATCTGGCTCGACGACCTTTCCCGTGATCGCATCAATTCCGGCGGACTGCAGGACCTGATCGAGAACAGCAACGTCGTGGGCGTGACCACCAACCCGACGATCTTCGCCGGCGCCCTGGCCAAGGGCGAGGCGTATACCGAGCAGGTCGCGACACTGGCCGCCGCCGGCACGAACGTGACCGACGCCGTCTTCGCCATCACCACCGACGACGTCGCCGCCGCTTGCGACATCTTCCGCCCGGTCTACGACTCGACCAATGGCCAGGACGGCCGCGTCTCGATCGAGGTCGAGCCGAGCCTCGCCCGCGACGCTGCCGGCACGGTCGCGGAGGCCCAGCAGCTCTGGAAGAAGGTCAGTCGTCCCAACGCGATGATCAAGATTCCCGCGACGGTCGAAGGCCTGGAGGCCATCACGGCAACCATCGCCCTCGGAATCAGCGTCAACGTCACCCTGATCTTCAGCCTGGAGCGTCACCGCCAGGTCATCAACGCCTACCTGGCCGGACTCGAGCAGGCCAAGGTTGCCGGCATCGACCTCTCCACGATTCACTCGGTTGCCTCATTCTTCGTCTCGCGCGTCGACTCCGAAATCAACGCCCGCCTCGAAGCGATCGGTACGCCCGAAGCCCTCGCCCTCAAGAGCAAGGCCGGCGTCGCCAACGCACAGCTCGCCTACCAGGTCTACGAGCAGGCGTTCAGCAGTGAGCGTGCACTCGGCCTGATCAAGGCCGGCGCCACCAAACAGCGCCCGCTCTGGGCCTCGACCGGTGTCAAGGACGCCAGCCTGCCCGACACCCTCTACATAACCGAGCTGGTCGCCCCCGAGGTCGTCAACACAATGCCCGAAAAGACCATGCAGGCCGCCGCCGACCACGGCGTCATCCCGGCCGACTCGGTGACCCGTTCGTACGCCGCGGCCAACGCCGTGCTCGACGCGCTGGCCGCCCAGGGCGTCTCGTATGACGATGTCACTCGCCTGCTCGAAGAAGAGGGCCTATCGAAGTTTGCGGTGTCCTGGAACGAACTGCTCGACACGGTGCAGGCGGCCCTCACCGCTGCCTCGACCACGTCGGCCGTGTGATGAGCTTTCGCATCTCGGTGAGTGGCGCCGCGGCCGATGCCGTACGCGCCACGGTACCCACCCTGGTCACAGATCTCGTCGCCTCCGGCATCACGGCCCTCGACCCCGCCCTGTGGGGGCCGGAGGCCGAAGCCGAAGCCGCACTGCGCCTCGGCTTTACCGAATCCGTCGCCGTGTCACGCCCGCTCGTAGCCGAAATCGCGAGCCTGCGGGCTAGCCTGCAGGCTCGCGGTGTCACCCAGATCGCTCTCGCCGGCATGGGTGGGTCGTCACTGGCCCCCGAGGTCATCACCCGCACCGCCGGCATGAATCTGACCGTGCTCGACGCGACCGCCCCCGGCCAGGTGCTCTCGGCACTGAACGACAACCTGGCCGGAACGGCCCTCGTCGTCTCCTCCAAGAGCGGTTCAACCGTCGAAACCGACAGCCAACGCCGCGTGTTCGAACGCGCCTTCCAGGCCATCGGCATCGACCCGGCCGAACGCATCATCGTCGTGACCGACCCCGGGTCGCCGCTCGAGACATTCGCTCGAGAAGCCGGCTACCGCGTCTTCAACGCCGACCCGACCGTGGGCGGACGCTACTCCGCATTGACAGCTTTCGGTCTCGTGCCGTCGGGACTGGCCGGCGTTGATATCGGTGCGCTGCTCGACGAGGCTGAGTCTATTTCGCTGGCTCTGGCCGCGGACTCGCCCGAGAACCCGGGACTCGTGCTCGGCGCGGCGATCGCCGCCACCAGCCCGCGCCGTGACAAGCTCGCCATCATCTCGGACGGTACCCACATTGTGGGGCTCGCCGACTGGGTCGAACAACTCATCGCCGAATCCACAGGCAAGCGTGGCACCGGTATTTTGCCGGTCGTGCTTGAGCTTGACGCTCCCGAACTGACCGAGACGCTTCCAGACCTGCAGCTCGTGCGGGTCGTCGCTGACGCCGGCACCAACCTGTTTAACGAAACGGGCGACGAGATTCGCGTCAGCGGAACTCTCGGCGCACAATTCTTGGTCTGGGAATACGCAACCGTCGTTGCCGGGCGTCTGCTCGGGATCAACCCGTTCGACCAGCCCGACGTGGAGTCCGCCAAGATCGCCACCCGAGGTCTTCTCGACGCGCGCCCCGCGGCAGAACCGGCCGCATTCATCGCGGACGGCATCGAAGTGCGTGGCACCCCGCACATCATCGGTGCGGCAAGCGACCTCGCTTCGGCGATCGACGCGTTGCTCGAAGAGCTCGGCCCCGACGGTTATGTTGCCGTTCAGGCCTACGTCGACCGCCTCGCCCTTCCGGAACTGGCCGACATTCGCAACAAGCTCGCCTTACTGTCCAAGCGTCCGGTCACATTTGGTTGGGGCCCACGCTTTCTGCACTCCACCGGGCAGTTCCACAAGGGTGGGCCGGCAACCGCCGTGTACCTGCAAATTCTGGCCACGCCGGCGGAGGACCTCGACATTCCCGAGCGCCCCTTTACCTTTGGCGAACTGATCCAGGCGCAGGCCAGTGGCGACGCAGGCGTACTCGCCGAGCACGGGCGCCCCGTGTTGACCCTGACCCTGACCCAGCCGAAGCAGAACATCTCCACCCTGTTTCAGGCCTTGGCCTAGCCGGGGGTTGGTTCCTCCCGGGCGCTGCCCGCGAGGAATCAACCAGCTGAACGCACTATTCTTTTCGCAGCATCCCCGCCCGTTATACCCCTGATTCATCCCCAATATTTCTGCACTGTCCCGTCAAAGGAGCTGCATGTCCCCGGTGGAAATTACTCCGGAGTTTAACCCGCTCAGATCCCCCTCCGACTATCGCCTGAATCGAATTGCCGGGCCCTCCAGCCTCGTAATCTTCGGCGTCACGGGTGACCTCGCGCGCAAGAAACTCATGCCCGCGGTCTATGACCTCGCTAACCGTGGGCTGTTACCTCCCGGTTTCGCTCTCGTCGGCTTCGCCCGCCGAGACTGGGACAACGAAGACTTCATGCAGGTTGTGCATGACGCCGTCAAGGAGCACGCCCGTACCGAGTTCCACGAAGATGTCTGGGCACAGCTGTCCGAGGGCATACGTTTTGTTTCGGGCACTTTTGACGACGACGAGGCATTTACCCGCCTCACCCAGACTGTGGACGACCTCGATCGTGAACGGGGAACTATGGGCAACCATGCGTTCTATCTGGCCATTCCGCCCAAGGCCTTCCCCCAGGTCACCGAGCAGCTGCGCCGCTCCGGTCTGGCGGAGCAAAAGAACGGCCAGTGGCGACGCGTCGTTATTGAAAAGCCGTTCGGCAGCGACCTCAAGACGGCACGGCAGCTCAATGATGTCGTCGAGTCGGTCTTTCCGCCCGACTCCGTTTTTCGGATCGACCACTACCTCGGCAAGGAGACGGTGCAAAACATTCTGGCGTTGCGCTTCGCCAACGAAATGTTCGAACCACTCTGGAACGCCAACCACGTCGAACACGTGCAGATCACCATGGCCGAGGACATCGGTGTGGGTGGCCGCGCCGGATACTACGACGGTATCGGCGCAGCGCGCGACGTGATTCAGAACCATCTGCTGCAGCTACTCGCGCTGACAGCGATGGAAGAGCCCATCTCTTTCGACGCTGCCGACCTGCGCGCCGAGAAGGAAAAGGTGCTCGCCTCGGTGCGGCTACCCGCCGATCTCGGCCTCGGCACCGCGCGCGGACAGTACGCCGGCGGGTGGCAGGGCGGCGAAAAAGTGGCCGGGTTTCTTGAGGAAGACGGCATGAACCCGGAGTCGGTCACCGAGACCTACGCCGCCATGCGCCTGACAATCGACACGCGCCGCTGGGCTGGAGTGCCGTTCTACCTGCGCGCCGGCAAACGACTCGGTCGCCGCGTCACCGAAATCGCCGTGGTCTTCAAACGCGCCCCGCAATACCTCTTTGCCCCCGGCCAGACGGCTGAACTGGGCCACAACGCCCTGGTTATTCGCGTTCAGCCCGACGAAGGCGTCACGATCCGGTTTGGTTCAAAGGTGCCCGGAGTGGTTATGCAGGTGCGCGATGTGACCATGGATTTCGGTTATGGCCATGCCTTCACGGAGGCGAGCCCGGAAGCGTACGAGCGATTGATTCTCGATGTGCTCCTCGGCGACCCGCCGCTGTTTCCCCGTCACGAAGAGGTCGAACTGTCCTGGAAGATTCTCGACCCGATCGAAGAGTACTGGGCTACCCAGGGCCAGCCGGAGCAGTACCGCCCCGGAACGTGGGGCCCCACATCCGCTGATGACCTACTGGCCCGCGATGGCCGTACCTGGAGGCGACCATGATCGTCGATCTGCCCAACACCACCACCGCGAAGATCTCGAAAGCGCTTGTGCGCATTCGGGAAGAGGGCGGCGCTGTCGCTCTCGGCCGCGTGCTAACCCTGATCATTGCCGCAACCCTCGGACACGAGGAGGAGGCCATTGCGGCCGCCAATGAGGCCTCCCGTGAGCATCCGATGCGCGTCATCGTCGTCTCAACCCAGGAGACCGTCGCGTCCGCGAAGACACCACAAGCACGGGTCGATGCGGAAATTCGGGTGGGCGGCGACGCCGGAGCCAGTGAGGTCATCGTCTTGCGCGTGTGCGGCGACGCCGCAAAAGACCCGGAGAGTTTGGTCACCGGTCTGCTGCTGTCGGACGCTCCCGTGGTCGCCTGGTGGCCCGGAACGGCCCCGGCCGTTCCCAGCGATTCTCCCCTGGGGCGCATCGCCTATCGCCGAATAACGGATGCTTCGGCGCAGCCGGATCCGCAGGCTGCGCTACACCACCTGTGCGAAAGCTACCGTCCCGGCGACACCGACTTCGCCTGGACCCGACTGACCCCCTGGCGCGCTCAGCTGGCCGCCGTGCTGGACCAGCCGCCCTACGAACCGATCACGAGAATTGAGGTCACCGGCGCTGCCGCCTCACCGTCGACCACCCTGCTGGCCGCATGGCTGCAAATGCAGCTTCAGGTGCCCGTCGACTGCGAGCTAACCACAGACCCCCTCGCCATTGGCGTGCACGGGGTTCACCTCACCCGCGCGTCGGGAACGATCTCGCTCGAACGCGAGGTGCCCGACATCGCCACGCTCAACCAGCCGGGACAGCCAATGCAGGACCTGACGCTCAAGCGTCGCAGCCTGCGCGACTGCTTGGCCGACGAACTGCGCCGACTCGACCCCGACGAGCTGTATGGTGAGGTCATCACCCGCGGCCTGCCGCAACTCGAGGACGTGGTGACCCAAGGGACCGGAGCGCGACCGTGACACATGATCGACGCGTGCTGGTGCATCGGAGCAGGCAAGCGCTGGCCGGGTCGGTCGCTGCCCGCTTCTTGACAAACATGGTGGACGTATTGCAGGAGCGGCACGAAGCGAATGTAGTGCTGACCGGTGGTTCCGTGGGCATCGCCGTGCTGGCAGCCATTAACGAGTCAGCGGCCCGCGACACCATTGAGTGGTCCCGGGTGAATTTTTGGTGGGGAGACGAACGTTGGGTTCCTCGCGCCGATCCCATGCGCAACGAGTGGCAGGCACGCGAAGCTCTGCTGGATCACATCGACGTTCCACCAGCAAACATCCATTCGTTCGGTGCTTCCGATGACGCGACTGCGACCAGCGACGACGCGACTGCGACCAGCGACGGCGACCCGCTGGACGCTGCGGCCGCACGGTATTCGGCTGAATTGCTTGCCCACGCCCCGGAGGGTGCTCGATACCCCCGTTTCGACGTGACGTTTCTCGGAGTCGGACCCGACGGGCATATCGCGTCGCTGTTCCCGCACCGATCGGGCATTCGCGAGCGTGAGGCCAGTGTGATCACCGTGCGGGACTCCCCCAAGCCACCCGCTGTTCGTTTGTCGCTCACGCGGCCCGTGCTCAACTCCTCGGACCGGGTCTGGCTGGTTCTGGCCGGGTCAGACAAGGCATCAGCCCTCGGACTCGCGCTGGCCGGCGCGAGCCGCGACGAAGTTCCCGCGGCGGGAATCAAGGGACGCTATCGCACGATGTTCTTCGTCGACAGCGATGCCGCGGCCCAGGTTCCCGAAAACCTCATCGCACCGGCCTATTAGGCCCGTCAATCGCTGCCGAAAGCGCGGAGTGTAACGCTATGACATCGGCTCTCGAATGCTCGAGAGCCGGTTTTGGTGTGCCGAGTCAGTTCGTAGGTGACAGCTTGCCGCGACGAACGCGCAACTGATTGAGCGCCTCTTCCAGGAGAGACTCGGCTTCTTCCTCGGTTCGACGTTCCTTGACGTAGGCCAAGTGCGTCTTGTAGGGCTCAAGCTTCACCACGGAGGGAGGATTCTCCTTGTCGCGGCCGGCCGGAAGGCCGGATGAGGGGCAATCGATGGTGACGGGGATCTCCTCGTCGGGAAGGCTCGCCGCAAAGTACCGTACGGTCTCGTTGCCGAGGGCATCCCAGTAGGAGACCTTGATGCGGTCCGCGTGAAAACCGCGGTCCTGCTCGCCCATGGGGCCCGCGCCTACACGCGAGCCACGGATTGCGCTGCCGCCTGATGCCATCTTGTTCCTCCGTTAAATCGTGCAGGTATGCGCTGCAGATTCGAGCAGTTCTTGGTGCTGCTGCGATTGGTAATGCTGCTGATGAAGAGATGTGCTCGTGGAAAGCCTAGGGTAACCCCGCACAGTGCGAAAAGTTAAGCCCCGGTGTCAAACTTGGTGATCAATCCGAGGACCACGATGCAGGATACCCACAGCAGGCCCAGAATAATGGTGATGCGGTTGAGGTTGCGCTCGGCAACGCCCGATGCTCCGAGGTTGGAGGTAACGCCGCCGCCGAACATGTCGGACAATCCACCACCCCGACCCTTGTGCAGCAAAATGAGCATGGTGAGCAGGAGGCTCGTGATACCGACGAGCACCTGCATGACAACCTGGAGAATCTCCACACGAAACCTTTCAAAAAACGGTTGGCGCAACTCTGGCGCCCAGACCATAGTAATTATACCCTTCAGGCAGGAGCGGGGTGGTTTGCCCCCGGGGAGGCCCCCCCCAGCCCCCAATTAATGAAAATGTCGGGTTTTATGGCGAAGTGGGTGTGTTTCCGTATAATTATGGAGAAAACCGGTATATACAGGCTGGGCCCG
>NZ_JAJAYI010000063.1 GCF_026786305.1 Cryobacterium sp. | reverse complement strand
TGTTGGTGGGGTTGTTTTTTTTTTTAAAACCAACCAAACAAATAACTAGGGGGGGGGGGGGGCCCCCCGTGGCGGGGGCCCCCCCCCCCGGCCTTTCGTTGTCTAACCGCCCGTCTGGTCAACTGCCCGCGTTCAGCTGCCCGCGTTCAGCGTCCGTGTTCAGCGTCCGTGTTCAGCGTCCGCGTCATCCAGCGCGCACGAGAAGGTCAGCCAGCACCCGGGCGAGGGCACGCGCACCGGCCTCGGCATCGTTGTCGTCGACATATTCCTCGGGAGAGTGTGACACCCCGGTGGGGTTTCGCACGAACAGCATTGCCGTCGGCACGAACCGGGCGAGGATTCCGGCGTCGTGCCCGGCACCGGTGTGCTGCACCGGAGCATCCGGAAGTAGCAGGCTCAGGCGATCCCGCAGCGCCCCGTCGAAGTCGACGGTGCGACTGACCGACTCTTCGGTGAGCTCGACCGTGCAGCCCTCGGCAGCGGAGATCCGGCGGGCGTGCGCCAGAATCGTAGTCACAACGGATGCCGTCACCTCGTCATCGGGGTGGCGCGCGTCGAGCCATAGGTCGACCCGCGAGGCGATCACGTTCGTGCCGCCCGGCACGGGTTCGAGCCGGCCGACGGTCGCCCGAGCACCGGGATGGGCGCGGGCCGTGTCGCGGATGTCCATGACGATCCCCGCCGCCGCGATCATCGGGTCGCGCCGGTCCGTCATGAGGGTCGTGCCGGCATGGTTGCCCTGGCCGGTGACGCTGAGGCGCCAACGTCCGTGGCCGAGAATCGACGAGCCGATACCGACCGGCTGCTTTCGGTCGATGAGGTCGCGGCCCTGCTCGACGTGCAGTTCGATGAAGGTGCCGATCTGGGCGAGCATCTGGGGGTCGGGGCCGAGGCGAGATGGGTCGATGCCGCTACGCGCGGCCACCTCGGCGAACGTGTCGCCGTTCCGGTCGCGAAGGGTGCGGGCGCGATCCACGTCGATCGCGCCGGTGAGTAGCCGGGTTCCGAGGCAGGCGACGCCGAACCGCGACCCTTCCTCCTCGGGAAACACCGCGATGACGAGCGGGCGTTCGGGGCGGACGCCGTCGGCCCGCAGAATGTCCACGGCGACGAGCGCCGAGGCCACCCCGAGTGGGCCGTCAAATGCTCCGCCGCCGGGCACCGAGTCGAGGTGGCTGCCGGTGACGACGGCGTTGCCGGTGCGGCCGTCGGGCGTGTGCCACCAGGCCCAGATGACCCCGTTGCGGTCGGTCGTAACGTCGAGCCCGCGTTTGGCCGCGTGGGCGAGAAACCAGGCGCGGAGATCGAATTCGGCGGTCGAGAAGACCGGCCGCCAGTAGCCGCCGTGCTGCTGGTCGGTGCCGATCCGGCTGATTTCGGACAGCAGACCGGCCACCGTGTCGGCGGGCCCGGAGCGGGGTGGGAGCAGGGTGATGTTGTCAACGCGGTCGATGATGAAATCCTCCATGGGGCGACGTCGTGAACAGGCAGGTGGACTCAGCGTACGGCGTGGGGCCGCGCCCCGTCAGCTGCTGGGCACCCCGTCAGATGCCGGGCGCCCCGGGCCAGGTTCAGAATAGTGACGACCCGACAGGCCGGTGGTTGCAACGGATACATAACAAACCGACCGACCGGGAGATACTTCGCTCGCCGCGGGGTAGACTCTTATTTCCATTTCTGTCAGCCTCTTCTCAGGCCATGCCCCGTACGGTTGTTTACGGAGTTCCCCCACTCCAACGATTGGCCCCGGCATATTTCTCACCTCCCCCCAGGCGAGAAGTGCCGGGGCTTTTTCGGTCCCGCCGACGCCCCGCCGTGAGTTCCTGGTGCGCCCGGCTCCCGTCCGGCTCGAACCTGGCTCTAACACACGACGTAACGTTCGGCGCCGGATCGCGCGGCGGGCTTAGCGTGGGGGAATGAGCTCTCGCACCGATCCGCCCCCCACCTCAAGCCCGGCACCGCGGCCGAATAAGCACGATCCGGCCACGCTGGGCTTTCAAACCCAGTCGGTGCACGCCGGCAACGCGATCGATGCCGGATCCGGGGCACTGCGCACGCCGATCGTGATGGCGAACTCCTATGCACTGCCGGAGGATCCGTCGATGATGAGCTGGTCGGGCGCGACACCCGGCCTGTACACCCGCAACACCGGCACCAATCAGCAGGGTTTACAGCAGAAGCTCGCCGTGCTCGAGGGCGGCGAAGACGCTGTGGCACTGGCCAGCGGCGTCGCCGCCCTGCACGCCGTGTTTTTCACGATGCTCAAGACCGGCGACCACGTCGTGGTTGCCAACGTGACCTACGAAGCCTCCTACCGGCTGTTCACCGAACTGCTGCCCGACAAATACGGCATTGAGGCGACCTTCGTCGACGCGACGGACCTCGATGCGGTGCGCGGAGCCATCCGCGGGGCGACGCGTCTGATTCACATTGAGACGGTTGGCAACCCCACGACCGCGGTGACGGATGTCGCGGCCATCGCCGCGATCGCGCACGAGGCCGGTGCCCTGCTGTCGATCGACAACACCTTTACTCCACCGCCGCTGTTTCGACCGATCGAACACGGAGCCGACCTCGTCGTGCACTCGCTGACAAAATACATCAACGGGCACGGCGACGCGATGGGCGGCGCTGTGATCGGCAGTGCAGCGCTGATTCGCCGGATCAAGCTCGACGCGATGGTCGATGTGGGCGGCGTGATCAGCCCTTTCAATGCCTGGCTGATCATGCGCGGTTCGGTGACTCTGCCGCTGCGCATTCGACAGCACTGCAGTTCAGCGCTCGCCATCGCACGTTTTCTCGAGGCCGATCCCCGGGTCGCGTACGTCGCCTACCCGGGCCTGGCATCGCATCCGCAGCACGCCGTGGCAGTTCGGCAGCTTCGCCACGGTTTCGGCGGGATGCTCGCGTTCGCCGTCGATGGCGACACGTCGACCCAGAACCGGTTCGTCGCGAACCTGCGCGTGATCACCTCGGCCGTGTCGCTCGGGCACGACGAGTCGCTCATCGTGCACGTTGACAATTCCGGGCCTCGTGTTGCGGCCTACCCGGCACCGTTTCGCACGTTCGGACACCTGCGGTTATCGGTCGGCCTCGAAGACACCGCTGACCTGGTGGCGGATCTCGCGTCAGCTCTCGACGCGACATTCGACGCGGCTGTTCCATAGCCAGACGCGGCGGCGTTTTTCGCTGGCCCGAGCTGGTGGCGGGGCCATTCTTGGCCCCACACGAGATCGGGCACCCGTTCGCCGACGCGAAAACCCCAGCGAACCCCGCGGAGACGGGCGAGAGTTGAACGTCGGACGCTAAGCGACGAGGGCGGTGGCGGCGACCCGGCGCTCGGAGCGGATGCGGGCCTCGTGCTGCGTGGCCAGGCCGAACAGGAGCAGGGCAAGCTGATCGGCCGGAGAATCGGGCGCTTCCGGGTGCCACTGCACACCGGTGATCGGCGCGCTCTCGTGTTCGAGGGCTTCGATCAGTCCGTCGGATGCGTGGGCGGCGGCCACGAGTCCGGCTCCGAGACGGTCGACGATCTGGTGGTGGGCGCTCTGCACCGAGATGTCGACCCGGCCCAGACTCACGGCGAGGGTACTGCCAGCGGACAGGGACACCTCGTGGGTGGAAAGGATCTGGTCGATCGGCACGTCGATGTTCTTGTGGATTCCGTCATCGATGTGCTGCACAAGGTTTCCACCGAGCGCGACGTTAATGATCTGCAGGCCGCGGCAGATGCCCAGCAGCGGGGTGCCGAGCGCGAGGGCGCGCTGCACGAGGGCGATCTGGCCCTCGTCGGCGGTGGCGAAGTGCTGCGTTTCGCCCTCGTAGCCCGAAGTGCCGCCGTAGAAGTGCGGTGTGACGTCTTCGCCGCCGACGATGACGAGAGCGTCGGCATCCGCTGTGATGCACAGCAGGTCGGCGGGCGTGACGTCGGCCGCGGCAACCCGGTTGACGGCCCAACCGGCCCTTTCGGCGTCGGCAGCCACGCGGGAATTGAGCACCTGCACCTGGGCGTGATAGGTGGGGCGGTCGGGACGAGCCCCGGTGACCTCGACGATGACGAGCATCCGGTTCGTGAATTCTTCGTTCATGCCGGGCTCCCGTCGATGTCGATTCTGCTGTGCTGTACTGAGCGATGCTGTGCTGTGCTGTGCTGTGCTGTATTCAGTGTGCGCGGCGTGGGCCTGGCACGCGAGCGGCCCCGTAACACGGGGCAACATCCTCCCCGGCGCGGACTTTCTAATGTTCCCAGACTCATGTCTGCCGGTCACCCTAAACTCTGAACATGCACGCACTTTCCTGGCGGAATTTCTCAACCAGGACCACACCTATGGAAGGGACACCCGAATGACCAAGCAGTCCATCTTCGGCCGTATTTCCCAGCTCGCCAAGGCGAACATCAACGCCATCCTCGACTCGGCCGAAGACCCCGAACGTATGCTCGACCAGATGGTGCGGGACTTCTCGAGCAGCATCTCCGACGCCGAGAGCGCGATCGCCGAGACCATCGGCAACCTGCGTCTGCTCGAGGACGACTATCGCGAAGACCAGGAAGCCGCCGTGGAGTGGGGGGACAAGGCCCTTGCCGCGAGCCGTAAGGCCGACGAGCTGCGGATGGTCGGCAATGTTGTCGACGCCAACAAGTTCGACAACCTCGCCAAGGTCGCGCTCGGTCGTCAGCTCACCTCCGAGAAGGAGGCGAAGACCGCCGAACCGCAGATTCAGGCGCAGACCGCCGTCGTCAACCAGCTCAAGACCGGCCTGAACGCCATGAAAGAGAAGTTGGTGCAGCTCACCAACAAGCGCTCGGAGCTCGTGGCGCGCTCCAAGACCGCCAAGGCGCAGGTGCAGGTGATGGACGCCGTCAAGAGCATCGACATGATGGACCCCACGAGTGAGGTCAACCGGTTCGAAGACAAGATCCGTCGAGAAGAAGCCCGCGTGCGCGGCGCGCAGGAGCTCACCGCGTCGAGCCTGGACGCCCAGTTCGAAAGCCTCGACGACCTCGGCGAGCTGACCGAAGTGGATGCCCGCCTCGCGGCACTGAAGGCCGGCTCGACCGCCGCGCTGGAGCGCTAATCCGGGTAGGTGACCGGCAGCATCCGCTTCGACGGGTCTCAGCGAGAAATTCGCTGCTGGCGAAGCGGATGCTTTCCGCCCCGGTCGCTGCGCCATACTGAGGTATGGCTCCCACCTTCGTTGTAGTGCCGCAGTGGCAGGGTTCTATTTCTCCACGCGCCATGCGCCTAGTCGACGGGGCGGCGGCCATTCAGGGCGACCTGCCCTTCTCGGCGACGCGTCTGGTCGACGTGCCGGTCGAGGCCGGTGATGCGCTCGATACCGGCGTGAACCGGTTCTCCGCGATCCAGCAGGTGCGCGAACGCCACACCAAGGTCTTGAAGGACACGACCGACTGGGCGCTCTCCATCGGCGGTGACTGCGGCATCGCGCTGGCCGCCGTCGAACACGCGGCGCGCAGACATCCGGGCGACCTGGCCGTCGTCTGGTTCGACGCCCATCCCGACCTGCACACGCCCGAATCCTCACCGTCGGGCGGGTTCAGCGGCATGGTGTTGCGCGCGATCAGCGGCGACGGGCCGGCCGAACTCGAGCTGGCCGCCGCGAGCACCGTTCCACTGGACAACGTCGTGCTCGCCGGCATTCGCGACGTCGACGACGCCGAGGACGTGCTGCTGCACGAGCGCAGTCTCGTGAGTGTGTCGTGTTCGGAGTTGTCCGACCCGAGCGCGCTCGTAGCGGCGGTCACGAGAACCGGCGCCCGGCACGTCTTTGTGCACATCGACCTCGACGTGCTCGATCCGTCGGCCCTCGAGGGCCTCAGCGACCTCATTCCGTTCGGGCTGAGCGTGGCGGATCTCGGCGGCGCGATCACCGCGCTGCGCGCCGAGTTCACCCTCGCCGGAGCGACCATCACCGGGTTCGCGCCGGCCTCGCCCGAGGCCGCGACCGACGATCTGCCGAGCATCCTGCGCATCATCGGGGCGCTCACGCGTTAGCTCGGTGCTCGGGTTTCACCTGGTGGGCCGGCTCAGCGACCGTGCTCTCCCCCAACCACACCTCCCCCGAGCTCTCAGACACCACAGTGCTCCAACGTCACAGTGCTCCAACGTCACAGTGCTCCCACCTCACAGTGCTCCCCCATGCGACATCCACTTGCCACACGCCACGTCACACCAGCACGCCACGTCACACCAGCCGATGGAGGCCCCATGACCGACCAGCCCCGCATTCTCACCGA
>NZ_JAJAYI010000062.1 GCF_026786305.1 Cryobacterium sp. | reverse complement strand
GCATAGCGGTGGTCGCATAGCGGTGGTCGCATAGCGGTGGTCGCGTCGCGGTGGTCGCATAGCGGTGGTCGCGTAGTGGTAGTCGCGTAGCGGTGAATGCATACCGGTGAATGCATACCGGTGGATGCATACCGGTGGTTGCATACCGGTGGTTGCATACCGGTCGAGCCTGTCGCGACAATTGCAAGTCGTTGCTCGAGTCTGTCGAGACCATAGCGGTGCGCTGGTATATGGTCTCGACAAGCTCGACCAACGGGTTTTGCCTCGACCAACGGGGCTAAAGCACGGTGAGAAACTCCTCGGGGTTGATCGACATCCGCACGCCCGGCTTCGATCCCGCCGGAACACCACCGACATAGAGCCAGCCGAGCAGCTCTTCGTTGGCCTCAAGGCAATGCAGCGCCCGCACCGGAGCGGTGCGCACAAACGGTCCGGTGCGCCACATCGCGCCCCAGCCGGAGTCATTGAGCAGCAGCGTGAGCAGGTGCGCAACACCCGCCGCCGCAGCATCCTGCTCCCAGCCGGCCACTTTGTCGCTCACGCGCCGCGCCGCGACGACCGCGATCAGCAGCGGAGCTCGCAGCGGCTTGCCCGCCAGCTTGATCGCGTCGCTACCTTCACACGTGGATGCCGCCACAAACGCCTCTCCCAGCCGCTCGCGGGCCTCGCCGCGCAACTCGAGCAGCCGCCACGGCCGCAACGCGCCGTGATCGGGCACCCGCGCCGCCGCCACCACGAGAGGCAGTAGCTCCGCCCGGGTGGGCGCGAGCGCCGTCACCTTGGAGTGCGAGCGCCGCCGCTGCACCGCGGCCAGGACGGGTCTGAGCACGGTGGTCGAGCTGGTCGAGCTGGTCGAGACCATGTCGTTGACGGCGTTTGTGGTCTCGACAAGCTCGACCAACGGGTTCGGCTCGACCAGCGGATAAGACTCGACGAGCGGGTCTGGCTCGACCATCTACTCGGCGGGCGTGAAGTTGAGCGAGATCGAGTTCATGCAGTAGCGATCGCCGGTCGGGGTGCCAAATCCGTCGGGAAAAACGTGCCCCAGGTGCGAGCCGCAGTTCGCGCAGCGCACCTCGGTGCGCACGCTGCCGAGCGAGCGGTCTTCGAGCAGTTCGACTGCTTCGGGCCGCACCGATTCGTAGAAGCTTGGCCAGCCGCAACCGGAATCAAACTTGGTGCCACTCTTGAACAGTTCGGCGTTGCAGGCACCGCAGGTATAAATGCCGGCCCGACCCTCGTCGAGCAGCTCGCCGGTTCCGGGGCGTTCGGTGCCAGCCTCGCGCAGCACCGCGAACTTCTCCGGGCCCAGTTCGGAGCGCCACTCGCTGTTTGACTTCTTGATTGCGTAGTCCATGGTGGATATCCCTTCGTTCCGGCTGGCCGTAGAGGCCGGACAGCGTCTACCCAGCCTAAACTCGTGCGGCCACACGCGCATTCCGGGCGCGGCCGTTTTGCAGCGTTTGCACGGCACCCCATCGGTTGCCCATCGACGACGAGACGGCCGCCACACGCTCGCTCGACTGCGCCGTTCCGGGCGTGCCGGAGGCAACATCCAGCCGCCCACAAATAGGATGAGCCCGGCGGACGAACCGTCGAAACTGTCCTGGGGGAGAGATGCAAGCAATGAGTGAGAGAACACCGACCCCAGAACCACCCACCTCTGCGCTGCCCTCCGCCAGCACCCCGGTTCCGAGGCAGCTGAGCGAGCGTGACGAAGCCGTGCTCGCGTTTGAACGGCAATGGTGGAGGCACGTGGGCGCCAAAGAAGAGGCCATCCGCGCCACCTTCGGCCTGTCGGCCGCCCGGTACTATCAAGTATTGGGGGCACTGGTTGATTCACCGCTGGCGCTGGCCTTTGACCCGATGCTCGTGAAACGACTGCAGCGGATGCGTTCCGTGCGATCCGAGGCACGCGCCAGTCGTTCGCTGCCCACGCACGACTAGCACCCACCCGCTTTCCGCCAGCACACCGGCCGCGGCTTCCGCTCGATTCCAGCCCGGCCGGCCAACCTAGGATCCAACCACTATGGCGCGAGAATTTGAGAAAGACCGTTTCGACACCCACACGCACGCCCTCGACCGGGTGGGCGCCCACCGCGCCCCGGGCCGGAAGGGCCGCGGCTGGATCGGATTCTGGTGGGCGCTCGGCGCCACCGTGCTTTTGATCGTCGTGGGCGTCGTGGGCATCTTTGCAATCAACAATCGCCTCGACTTCTCCAACATTCCCGGGCTACCCTCCGCCAGCGCGGCCCCGACCCCCACCGAGACCGTTATCCCCAGCGCCGAAGCGACCGTGGACCCGGCGCTGACCGTGAACGTGCTGAACGGATCCGCGAATGGCGGTGTCGCAGCATCCGTCAGTGACACGCTCACCGCTGCCGGCTGGGTGGTCAGCGCCGTGGGCAACGCGAGCGCCGACACCGAACCGACCACCGTGATCTACTACGTCGATGCGAGCCAGGAAGGTGCCGCCCAAGGTATCGCCGCATCGCTGCCGGGCTCGAAGATTGTGCTCTCCACCAGCTTCGTCGATTCAGGCGCAGCCCTGACTGTCGTCGTTGGCAACGATTACGTTATTCCGGCCGGCTGATCCGAAGCCAACACTAATAATTAGTGGGCACGCTCTGATTCGTCAAGCCCCTTTTCTTCCGCTGTGACTCCAGTATTATCTGGTCTTGGTCACACATTTTGTTCGGGCAATACCCGCCCGGATCAAGAACGCTCGCCCAAGGTAACTTGCAACAGAAGACTTGCTCTCGGGGATTTGCTGCTCGCACACAATGAACGCAGTCTCTGCGGCAGGGCCCGGAACAGCCAATGGGCCGTTGCCGTCGAAATTGAGCAAGGAGTACCACATGGCGAACGGAACCGTTAAATGGTTTAACGCTGAAAAGGGTTTTGGCTTCATCACTGTCGACGGGGGAGGCCAGGACGTCTTCGTCCACTACTCCGCCATTGACATGAGCGGTTACAAGGTTCTCGAAGAAGGCCAGCAGGTCGTTTTCGAGGTCGGTGCCGGAGCGAAGGGCCCGCAGGCTGAATCGGTTCGACCGGCCTGACCCAGACCGCCAACGGGGTCTGTCCCCCACCTAACGCCGCCCGCTGCAACGGGCGGCGTTAGTGTTTACCGGTGACCATGAAAAAGACAGCCCGCACCGCTAAACCGATGCAGACCGCGCGTCTGCTCGCCCTCCTCGTGCCGGCACTGTTGCTGAGCGGATGCACCGGCAGCACTCCGGCGCCTTCCGCCACGCCGGGCGACCCCGCCTGGACCTCGACGTACGTCGCCCCCGCCGCCACGGAGATCGCACCGCTGACCGGGATTACCGTCGCAGCCGAGTCGTCGGTTCACCCGTCACTCGCGGCCAAGGTCGACAACCATGTTGCGGCCCGTCCGCAGGTCGCGATCGATCGCACCGACCTTGTGTTCGAAGAACTGGTCGAGGGCGGCATCACCCGTTACGTCGCGGTGTGGCAGTCCAGCATCCCCGACCAGGTCGGCCCGGTGCGATCGATTCGCCCGATGGACCCCGACATCATCGCTCCCTTCGGCGGCCTCGTGGCTTTTTCGGGCGGGCAGCAACGTTTCGTCGACGCGATGAACGCGACCGGCCAGATCAGTGCCATCTTCGACTACGACAGGACCGGCCTGTTCTCCCGCTCGAAAGCCACTGCGGCCCCGCACAATGTCATCCTCGCCGCCGCGGAATTCGTCAACCGCAACGCGGCCGTCGCCCCGCCGGTGCAGCAGTACGCCTATGCGCCCGCGCCCGCCGGGGCATCCGCTTTCGTGGACGGCACCCCGATTTCAGTGATCAACACCCGATTCTCGACCTCGAGTGCCCGCAGCTGGACCTGGAACGCCGAAGCCGTCGCCTACCTGCGTGCCCAGGACGGCGCACCCGACCTCAGTGCCGACGGCGCCCAGCTGAGAGCCACCAACGTCGTCGTGCTGCGAGTGAACGTCACCGTCGACCAGAGCATCCCCAAGACCGAGCTCATCGCCTCGGGCGAAGCGTCGATCTCGACCGGTGGAAAGACCCTCGCGGCCACCTGGAGCAAAGACTCCCAGACCGCACCGATCCGCCTCGTCGATGCCAACGGAGTGACAATTCGGCTGGCACCGGGCAATACCTGGTTTCAGCTCGTGCCCAACGGAACCGGCTCGGCTGACCTCGTTCCCTGACCGTCGGCCACGAGCCGCACGCCAGCCCCGTTGCTCGCTTGCACTCTCGACCCCAGAGTGCCAGAATCGTCTTAGCACTCTCGTCATCTGAGTGCTAACCCCATCATCGTTTGGAACGTCCGGGAGGGACGAGTTACACATATGGCAAAAATCATTGCATTCAATGAAGAGGCCCGTCGTGGGCTTGAGCGCGGCCTGAACATTCTCGCCGACACCGTCAAGGTCACCCTCGGCCCGCGCGGCCGCAACGTCGTTCTGGAGAAGAAGTGGGGCGCCCCCACGATCACCAACGACGGTGTGTCCATCGCCAAGGAGATCGAGCTCGACGACCCGTACGAGAAGATCGGTGCGGAACTCGTCAAAGAGGTCGCCAAGAAGACGGATGACGTTGCCGGCGACGGTACGACCACCGCAACCGTCCTCGCCCAGGCGCTGGTTCGCGAAGGCCTGCGTAACGTCGCAGCCGGCGCCGACCCGATCAGCCTGAAGCGCGGCATCGAGAAGGCCACGGCTGCTGTTATCGCCGAGCTCATCGCGAACGCCAAAGAGGTTGAGACCAAGGAAGAGATCGCGGCCACCGCGTCCATCTCCGCCGGCGACACCGAAATCGGCGCGATCATCGCCGAGGCCATCGACAAGGTCGGCAAGGAAGGTGTCGTCACCGTTGAGGAGTCGAACACCTTCGGCACCGAGCTTGAGCTCACCGAGGGCATGCGCTTCGACAAGGGCTTCCTGTCGGCGTACTTCGTCACCGACCCCGACCGTCAGGAAGCGGTCTTCGAAGACCCCTACATCCTGATCGTCAACTCCAAGGTCTCCAACATCAAGGACCTGCTCCCCATCGTGGACAAGGTCATCCAGACCGGCAAGCAGCTCCTCATCATCGCGGAAGACGTCGACGGCGAGGCCCTGGCCACGCTCGTTGTGAACAAGATCCGTGGCATCTTCAAGTCCGTCGCCGTCAAGGCTCCGGGCTTCGGCGACCGTCGCAAGGCTCAGCTGCAGGACATCGCCATCCTCACCGGTGGACAGGTCATCTCGGAAGAGGTCGGCCTCAAGCTCGAGAACGTGACCCTCGACCTGCTTGGTAACGCCCGCAAGGTCGTCATCACCAAGGACGAGACCACGATCGTTGAGGGTGCCGGCGACGTCGAAGCCATCGCCGGTCGGGTCTCGCAGATCCGTGCCGAGATCGAGAACACCGACAGCGACTACGACCGCGAGAAGCTCCAGGAGCGCCTCGCCAAGCTTGCTGGCGGCGTTGCTGTCATCAAGGCCGGAGCCGCTACGGAGGTTGAGCTCAAGGAGCGCAAGCACCGCATCGAAGACGCCGTGCGTAACGCCAAGGCTGCCGTCGAAGAGGGCATCGTCGCCGGTGGTGGCGTTGCACTCATCCAGGCTGGCAAGACCGCGTTCGAGAAGCTCGAACTGGTCGGCGACGAGGCAACGGGCGCGAACATCGTGCGCGTCGCCATCGACGCTCCGCTCAAGCAGATCGCGCTCAACGCGGGCCTCGAGCCCGGCGTTGTCGCCGACAAGGTGCGCAACCTGCCCGTCGGATGGGGCCTCAACGCCGCCACCGGCGAGTACGTTGACATGCTCGCTGCCGGCATCAATGACCCGGTGAAGGTCACCCGCTCCGCGCTGCTCAACGCCGCGTCGATTGCCGGACTGTTCCTCACCACCGAGGCCGTCGTTGCTGACAAGCCCGAGAAGAACTCGGCTCCGGCCGGCGACCCCTCGGGTGGCATGGACTTCTAAGTCCCCGCCAGATACCATCTGCACCACAGAAGTGGGCGTCTCCCCCGGGGGGCGCCCACTTTTTTGCGTCCCCGCAGCCGACCTGTGAGCGTGACGGCATGTTTTGCGAAGAACGGTCGATACGCACGGGTCGGCGCCTGATCTGGTGCCCGCCGTCAAAACGGATGCCCCGTGCGCGACTGGGCCCGCCCTACCGCGCGAACAGACGCGTGTTGGCTTGCTCAGTCTCGGCGTACTGCTGCCCAGCCATGCTCAACGCCTGGTTGAGCAGGGTCAGACTCTCCTCCAGCTGCTGGTGCATGGTGCGCCATTCGGCGAATGTCCCTTGAAAAGCGGCGGAGGCCTGGCCGGTCCAGAAGCCTTCGAGGCTCGTGAGCTGGGCGTTGAGATCGCCGACATCTGCCTGCACCCGCGCGATGGTGCCGCGGGCGACGCTCGCGGTGTTCTGCACCGCATCGCTATCGACCTGGAAGCTCGTCATAGTGTGCCCTTCTCCTGCATAACAGTGTGGTTGGTGACTGTGAGCGTAGAAGATGGGCGGTCGGCATCCGCTCGACGGGCGCGCATCTGTGAGCGGATGCTGTCACCCACGGCCTGTGCAGGACCCGCCGCTGCCCGGTGCGGCGGTGGCGGTCGCCGGAGAACGGCCGCGAGGTTCGGCTGCGGGAGCGACGGGCGTGGGTCTAGGGAATGACGGGCTGGGCGTGCTGCGGCGCGCTCGGCGTGCCGGCAAGGGGGAGGGAGACTCGGAAGGTTGCGCCGCCGCCCGGGGTGTCGACGACATCGACGGAGCCGTTGTGGCTCGCGATGATTGCGGCGACGATGGCGAGTCCGAGGCCGCTGCCACCGGTTTCGCGGGCACGGGACGAGTCGGCTCGCCAGAAGCGCTGAAAAATCTTCTCCCGAATCTGCGGCGCGATGCCCTCGCCGTGGTCGATCACGGCGATCGATGCCCGCTGGGTACGTGGGTCGACCATGATTTCGAGTTCGATCGGGCTGTCCGAGGCGGTGAAGCGCATGGCATTGCCCATCAGGTTGGTGATGACCTGGCGAATCTTGTTCTCCTCGGCCATGACGATCGGCGGCAGTTGCGGCTCGATCGGTAGCACGGTGACCTCGGCGTCGGGCAGCACGGCGGCTCCCCGGCGGGGCTTGCGGGTGCGCAGCCGGGCCAGGGTGGCGCCCGCGAAGGCGATGGCCCCGGTCGGTGTGCCGGTTCCCGACGGCCGGGTGATCGCGCCCGTGGTCATGCTCTCCGACGCGTCGTTCTCGTGCGGCAGAATTTCACCGGAGTCGTCGTCAAGATGCAGGTCGCGGTCCAGACCTGCATCGAGCGGCCCGATAACCGGCGGGGGAGTGAGCACGGTGACCTGGCGGCCCGGGGAACTCGCCATGGCGTCGAGGGCGGCGTCGCGAGCGAGCGGAACGAGGTCGACCGGGGTCAGGGCCAGTGGCTTGGTCTCGTCGAGACGGGCCAGTTCGAGCAGGTCTTCGACCAGCCCGCCCATGCGAATGGCCTCTTTTTCGATGCGTTCCATGGCCTGCGCGACATCGTCGGGGGTCTGCAGCGCGCCCATGCGGTAGAGCTCGGCGTAGCCGCGCACCGAGACGAGGGGCGTGCGCAATTCGTGGCTCGCATCGCCGACGAAACGGCGCATCTGGTCGATGGTGCGGGCGCGGTCTTTGAAGGCTCGGTCGATGCGGCTGAGCATGATGTTGAGCGAACGGTTGAGGCGACCGACCTCGGTGTTGGGGGTGGCACCACCGAGGCGTTGGCTGAAGTCCCCGTCGGCGATGGCGGCGGCGGTCTGTTCCGCCTCGCGCAGCGGTACGAACGTTGTCGTGACGAGTACCCGGGTGAGCATGGCCCCGATCAAGACGACCCCGGCGCCGAAGCCCAGAAAGATCGTGAGATAGGTGGCCATGGTGTTCTCGGTCGGCCGTAATGACACGGCCATCACGAGGGTGCCGTAGGTGCCGGTCGGGCTGATCACCACGGGAACCATGATCGCGTGAAACTCGGTGTCGTGGGCAGCATCCCACAGCGTCTGGATCTGCCCGTCGAGCTGCGACACCCGCTTCAGGTCGAGCGGCATGCCCACGACCGGCAGTTCGGAGTGGTCGCGTTCCTGCCAGGTGCGCGTGATCAGGTCGCCGTCCTGGTCGTACAAGGCTACGAAGTAGTCCGAGGCGACTCCCTCGGTGTCACCCTGCGAGAACACGCTCGACGAATAGCCGCTGAGCGCGGTCTGCGTGTCGACCTGGAGCCGCGTGTCGACCTGGGTCACCACGTACTGCTTGAGCATGGCCATGGTGCCGATACCCGAAACGAGCAGGCCGAGCGTGAGCATCAGCACCGTGACACCGGTGATCTTGGAACGGAGGGAGATGCTGCTCCACCGCCTGGACAGGGTTTCGTGCATGGGGCTTTAGTCTACGAAAGCTCTCTGTGACTAAGCCTTGGCAGCCTTGAGCATGTAGCCGAAGCCACGCTTGGTCTGAATGAGCGGTTCGCTCGAGTGCACGTCAACCTTGCGGCGTAGGTAGGAGATGTAGCTCTCGACGATGCCGGCGTCACCGTTGAAGTCGTACTCCCAGACGTGGTCGAGAATCTGCGCCTTCGACAGGACTCGGTTGGGGTTCAGCATGAGGTAGCGCAGTAGCTTGAACTCGGTGGGGCTCAGCTCGATGGCCTCGGTACCCACGAGAACCTCGTGGGTGTCCTGGTCCATGGTGAGTTCGCCGGCGCGGATCACGGCATCTTCGTCGGCGTGCATGGTCCGGCGCAGGATGGCCTTGATGCGGGCGACGATCTCGTCGAGGCTGAACGGCTTGGTCACGTAGTCATCGCCACCGACGGTGAGGCCGGTGATCTTGTCTTCGGTGTCGTCCTTGGCCGTGAGGAACAGAATCGGGGCCGTGTAGCCCGCGGAGCGCAGGCGCTTGGTGACCCCGAAACCGTTCATGTCGGGCAGCATGACATCAAGAATGATGAGGTCGGGTTCCTCTTCAAGCACTGCAGAAATTGCCTGGGCGCCGTTGCCGACGGCACGCACAGCAAATCCGGCAAAGCGGAGGCTGGTGGTCAGAAGATCGCGGATGTTCGGTTCGTCGTCGACGATAAGGATGCGGGGGCCGTCAGTCATGACCCTAGTATCTGCGCGTTAGCTGGGGCTTTGCTGAGAGTGAACGGTGTGTGGTGGGATAGGTGGCCGATGATCCCATGGGCGGGGCGAATTACCGACATGATGGAAGGCAGTGATCGACTTGTTCCAAGGGTGAGGACCGCTATGACCAGCATGAGAACCACCGTCGCTTCGGGAATCGTGTTGCCACAACTCGATGCCCCGCGCCGCCTGATCGGCGGCCGCATTTTCGACTTCGATCGCGAGGTCGCCGTGATGGCCATCATTAACCGTACTCCCGACTCGTTCTACGACCGGGGCGCAACGTTCGCGCTCGACGCATCCGTTGGAGCGGCCCATCAGGCCATTGCCGACGGGGCCGACTGGATCGACATTGGTGGTGCCAAGTTCGCGCCGGGACCGGCTGTGCCGATCGATGAGGAGATTGACCGGGTGGTGCCGGTGGTCGAGGCGCTGCGCGAATCGGGCGTCGTCATCTCGGTCGACACCTTTCACCCCGCCGTGGCGGCCGCGAGCATCGCCGCCGGGGCTCACGTGATCAACGACACGACCGGCGTGCACGACCCGGCGATGGCCGACGTCGTCGCTGACAGCGACGCCACCCTCGTGATCACCCACAGCCTGGCCGCGCCACGGATGCCGTATCCCTCACCCCGCTACGACGATGTCGTCGCCGAGGTCCGCGGCTTTCTGCTGGCCCGGGTCGACCGTGCCATCGGGCGTGGGGTGCCGCGGGAGCGGATCATCATTGACCCGGGCCACGACCTGAACAAGAACACCCGGCACTCGCTTGAAATCACGCGCAGGCTTGGCGAGATCACCGGGCTCGGCCTGCCGACGCTGGTCGCCGTCTCCAACAAGGACTTCGTGGGGGAGAGCCTTGACCGGCCACGCGGCGAACGCGTCGAGGGCTCGCTCGCGGCCGCGGTCGTCTGCATTCTGCAGGGCGCCCGCATCGTGCGCATGCACAACGTGCGCGCCGCCGTCGATGCCGTGCGCATGACCGAGGCCGTACTCGGGTTTCGTGAGCCTGCCTACGAGCGTCACAACCTGTAACCCGCCACAATTCTTGACCGCGCCACAACCTATGACGGAGGCTGACCCGTGTTGAATCGTGAAGAGCTCATTGCCAAGTATTGGATCGGTAACCGCACCGAGCCGCGGGTGCGAATGAATTTTGTGTCGAGCCTCGACGGCGCGGGCACCCACGACGGCCGCAGCGGCGCCCTCGGCAATGCGGACGACAAGTTCGTTTTCGATACGCTGCGGCTGCTCACTGACGTGATTCTGGTCGGGGCCGGCACGGTGCGCGCGGAGGGGTATGGCGGCATCCACGCAAGTGCAGCGGATGCGTCGTGGCGCAACCTGCAGGGCTGGCCGCCTCAGCCACGGGTTGCGATCGTTTCGTCGCGGCTCGACCTCGACCCGGCGCACGGGGTGTTTACCGATTCCCCGCTGCGACCGCTGGTTCTGACGCACGCGGCCGCGCCGGCCGAGCGGCTGGCGGCCCTTTCCGAGGTGGCCGACGTGTTGATCTGCGGCGAGACCGAGATCGATCCGGTCGCGATGGTGCTCGCGCTCGCCGTGCGCGGAATGCCGCAGATTCTCTGCGAGGGTGGCCCGCACCTCTTCGGCGCCCTGATCGAGGCGGACTGCGTTGACGAACTGTGTCTGAGCCTGAGCCCGGTGCTCGAGGGCGGCCCGGCCAGCCGCATCGCGAGCGGCGGGGCGCAGATCAGTCGCCCGATGACACTGCTACACGCTCTGCCCGCCGGCGACATGCTCTTTCTGCGCTACGAACGGGCGTGACCTGCGCTCGTTGGTCGAGCCCGTCGAGCCCGTCTGTGACCAACGGCTACGCGGCCTCGAGGCTCTGCGCGTCGAGAATCGTGTAGCTGTAGCCCTGCTCGGCGAGAAAACGCTGGCGGTTCTGCGCGAAGTCCTGGTCCACGGTATCGCGGGCGACGAGGGTGTAGAAGTTCGCCGACAGTCCCGACTCTTTGGGGCGCAGCAGCCGCCCGAGGCGCTGGGCCTCCTCCTGGCGGGAGCCGAACGCCCCAGACACCTGGATGGCCACCGTAGCCTCGGGCAGGTCGACCGAGAAATTCGCGACCTTCGACACGACGAGCACCTTCACCTCGCCCACCCGAAACGCCTGGTACAGCCGTTCGCGTTCATCGATCGGGGTGGCGCCGGTGAGCTGCGGAGCGTTCAAGACCGCGGCGAGTTCGTCGATCTGGTCAAGGTACTGGCCGATCACGAGGATGCGCTCGCCCTCGTGCTTCGCAATCAGAGCCTGCACCACGCCGAGCTTGGCCGGTGCGGTCGCGGCCAAGCGGTAGCGGTCGTCGTCTGCCGCAGCGGCGTAGCTGAGCCGCTCCGACTGCGGCAGGTCGATGCGCACCTCGTAGCAGTTGGCCGGGGAGATGAAGCCCTGGGCTTCGATCTCCTTCCACGGGGCGTCGAACCGCTTCGGGCCGATCAGGCTGAATACGTCGCCCTCGCGGCCGTCCTCGCGCACGAGCGTGGCGGTGAGGCCGAGACGGCGGCGGGCCTGCAGCTCAGCGGTGAGCTTGAACACGGGCGCGGGCAGCAGGTGCACCTCGTCGTAGATCACCAGGCCCCAGTCCATGGCGTCGAGCAGTTCGAGGTGGGCGTACTCGCCCTTGCGCTTCGCGGTGAGAATTTGGTACGTCGCGATGGTGACCGGCTTGACCTCTTTCACCTGGCCGGAGTACTCGCCGATCTCCTCCGGCGTCAGCGTGGTGCGCTTGAGCAGCTCGTCACGCCACTGGCGGGCCGAGACGGTGTTGGTCACCAGAATGAGCGTGTTGGTCTTCGCGGTGGCCATCGCGCCGGCTCCGACGAGGGTCTTGCCGGCGCCGCAGGGCAGCACGACCACGCCGCTGCCGCCATCGAAGAAGCTCGCGACGGCCTTGTTCTGATAGTCGCGCAGCGCCCAGCCGTCCTCCTTCAGGGCGATGTCGTGCGGGGTGCCCGGCGTGTACCCGGCGAGGTCTTCGGCCGGCCAGCCGAGCTTCACGAGCTCCTGCTTGAGCTGGCCACGCGCCCACGGCTCGACCAGGTATGACTCCGGCGACGGATGCCCGATCAACAGTGGTGCGATGCGCTTCGCGCCGGCAATCTCGGTGAGCACGGCCTGGTCACTGCTGTGCAGCACGAGAGCGCCCTCGGAGTCGCGTTCGATGACGAGTCGGCCGTAACGGCCGACCGTCTCGGTGATGTCCACGCGGACCGTCTGCGGTATGGCGAACTTGGAATACTTCTCGAGCGTGGCGAGCATGTCCGACGCGTCGTGCCCGGCCGCACGGGCATTCCACAGGCCGAGCCGCGTGATGCGGTAGGTGTGGATGTGCTCGGGGGCTCGTTCCAGCTCGGCAAACACGGCGAGGTCGTGACGAGCATCCTCGGCAAGAGGGTGGGCGACTTCGAGCAACACCGTGCGGTCACTTTGGACAATCAGGGGGCCATCAGACATAGCCCCCAATTCTACGCCCGTCTGGAGTCGGTCCCGGCACGCGGCCGGTATCCACGCAGCGGGTCAGGGGGCCGGGGTGATACTGCGGATGCTCCGGAGCGGCAGGGTGCGCTCAATGTCGGCGCGCCGGTCGCGGGCCCGAAAACGTCCGTTGCTGACGCTGGCCGGTTCGAGCAGGTAGTCCACCACCGCGCCGCCGGGCATCGCAATGCTGACCAGGATGGTCTGCTTGGCCTTGATGGCGGTGTCCAGTTGGCGGGCGAGCCAGGCATCCGCTACCGACACCGTGCTGTCGGCGCCGACCCGCAGCTTCTCGACCAGGCTCAGGGCGGCGTCGACCGTCGGAACGAGAGTGATGACCCGGGCGATCTGGTGTCGGCGCAGGTGCACGATCTCGCCGAGGTTGTTTTCGGCGGCAACCGGATAGCGCGCGTCGCTGAGTGCCCAGAACACGGCGTCGCCGGCGAAGCGGCTGAGCAGGTGCGCGCCGTCCCCGGCGCGCACGAACCCGAGCGGGGCCAGGGTCTGGTCGACGGCCAGGGTGCCGAGCAGCGCGGCATCCGTTGAGGAGACGTAGCTCAGAAAGACGGTGTTGTCGCCGACCGGGGCGACCGGCGCGGTCGCGGCTCCAGCGAAATTGCCGACCCGCACCCGGCCGTACCGGGACGCCGATTCGTTGATGAGGTAATCAACCGGCTGCGGAATTCCGGTGAGCGAGATCGACGCGAGAAAAGCGAGCAGCGACGCGGCGTTCTCACCCGCGGCCAGGGCGCGATTAACGGATGCCGCGGTGATGCGATAACTCGACGCCAGCTCTCGGCTTTCCACGTCGGCCAGGCCGCGCAGGCGGGCGTCGATCGAGGGAGCGAGCGGACCGGGCGCGACGATCGAGAGGTCGTGCTGCAGATACACGGCGCCGACTTCGGCCGGCAGTGCGGTCGCCATGGTGGCGACAGCCGCCTCCGGGTCGCCGCGCAGCACACTGGCGCCGGCCGTGCTGGTGGTGTCGTGGGCGGTGATGCCGAGCAATTCGGCGTCGCGGGCGAACTGGGTCAGCTGGGACAGCATCCACTCGCCGCCGGCCGGGTAGAGCCAGGCGATGAACGCGGTGAGGCCGTCGCCCCAGAGCAGACCGGCCTGCCGCGGCAGAATGTCGGCCACGATCGACGGGAGCGCCGCCCGCCAGGCGGCGGCGAGGGCGGCCCAGCGAGCGGTCGTGCGCTCAAGCAGCCAGGCTTCGCCAGCCTCGGTTTCCATCCAGTAGCCGTCGGAGCGGGCGAGCAGGTCGGCCCGTGAGGCCAGGGCCAGAATCGGGGCAACCAGGTCGACGTCGACCGTCATGACGGCGGCCAGCCGCTTGGTGTCGGGCAGGCCGAGACCGCCCCGGCTGAGTTCTCGGGCGGGCTCGCGGCTCAGATCGTTGACCAGCTCGGCGATCGACGACACGACCGCGAAGGCGCGTTCGGTGGCCAGCTGGTCGATAAAGACAATCTCGGTGTCGGCAACGGCAGCCAGGACGGCCGGGGGGAGGGTGGTGGCCAGGTCGGCCACCCCCGGAAGGCCCTGTGCCGGCCACGTTGCCAGGTGGGCCGAGACGGCGTCGTAGGGGATGCAGCGTCCGTCGTTGTGGTCGGCGAGAAGGAGGGTGTGCAGGGTGTCGACCCGGCGGGCCACATCGGTGAGCGCGACCTCAGCCGAACCCAACGCGCACAGCCGACTGGTCACAGCGTTTAGGGAGGGCACGGAACCACTACTCGTCAGTTGCCCCGCCACGGCCAGAACGGCGAGCGTCGAGCGGTCCAGGTGGCTGAGGGCCAGCTGGATACTTCTGGAATCGAGCAAGGCCTCCGCGAGATCGAAGAAGTCGTGGATGCCGCTGGTAGAAACGTCCCGCACCCCGATAACGCGCCGCAGCTCGGCATCGGGCAGAGCACGAAGTCTCGATGCGAGCCCGAGCATTACTCGCGGTCTCGTCGAGCTTCGCGACTGCGACGAACTCCCACGGAGACCATGAGAGAGATGATGAGCACGAACCCGGCGGGCAGGCCGTAGAGGGGCAGAATGAAGATCGGCGGCCAGATGCCACGGCTGAATCCGTCATTCTGGCCGACGCCCATCGCCGTCGCGATGATGACCGCGAGAAAGGCGAGAATCGACAACCCGACCACGCTCGCCACCATGTAAGCGAGAACACGTTCAAGCCGGCTGACGGGTTGGGGAGTTTGATTGATCACAGGCTAAGGATACGGGCACGTCGGTGCCGCAACCGAATATGCTGGTAGCACACCCCGCGCACTTCTGTGCGCCTAAAACTCAGTGAGGTTCAGATGCCCACCGGCAAGGTCAAGTTTTACGACGAGGAGAAAGGCTTTGGCTTCATCACATCCGATGACGGCCACGAGGTCTTCCTCCACGCTTCCGCCCTGCCCTCCGGCGTAACCGTCAAGGCCGGCGTGAAGCTCGAATTCGGTATCGCCGACGGCAAACGCGGCGCCCAGGCACTCTCGGTACGCGTGATCGAAGCACCGCCGAGCCTGAGCAAGTTCAACCGCAAGCCGGCCGATGATATGGCCATCATCGTGGAAGATCTGGTGAAGCTGCTCGACGGTATCGGCACCAATCTCAAGCGCGGACGCTACCCCGAGAGCAGCCACAGCAAGAAGATCGCTGCGATGCTGCGCAAGGTTGCCGAGGAACTGGATGCCTGAGACGACCCCGCAATCCACTCTGCAATCCACCGACGCCACCCTGCTCGCGGCCGTTGGTTTGGCGCGCACGGCTTTGCTGGAGATCACGACCGACGACACCATCGGCGAGGTCATCGGACACATCGACGAGGGCGACCTCGTGGTGTCGCTGTTGTTCGACTGCCTGATGACCGGTTACCCGGGGTGGCGTTGGACGGTCAGCCTCGCACGGGTCGACCAGAACTCCGAGCCGAAGGTTCTCGAAACCGAGCTCACGCCCGGCGACGATTCCCTGATCGCACCCGAGTGGGTGCCGTGGTCGGATCGTCTCGTCGACGACGATATCGCAGCGGATGCCGACGATGATGACTCGGACGACGATGACTCGGACGACGATGACTCGGACGATGATGACGACGAGTCAGATGATGGTTCTGACGACGACGAGTCAGACGATGATGACGACGACGACTCCGATGACGACGCAGAGTCGGTGGAGGACGACGCGGAGGACTCACTCGACGCCCTCGACGGCATCGACTTCGATGAGGCGTTAGCGGCGGCGGAGCTGAACCCAGACGAGACCGCCGAGGCCGAGGCCAAGGCCGATCACAGTGCACCACAGCCACCAACCCGTTCCCGCCGCGCTCGCCGCCCCTAGCTCCAAAGTTGGCGGCGCCGCCCACGGGGCGATGAGCGCGGCGCCGAGCGCAACCAGCCAGAGCAGGGTGCCGGCGAACAGTGCCTTGCGGGCATCCGTTCTCGCGGGCAGCGGATCGGGCCGACGTTCGCTGTCTTTCAACCAGAGACGCATGACCCGACCTTTGCTTTTTAGTTGCCGCGGTGTGCGACGACATGCTCGATCGACGCCACGAGCCTCTTGACGTCTTCGGGGTCGATCGCGGTGAAGGTTCCGATGCGCAGCTGGTTGCGGCCGAGCTTGCGGTAGGGCTCGGTATCGACGATGCCGTTGGCGCGCAGCGTCTTGCTGATCGCGGAGGCGTCGATGGCGTCATCGAAGTCGATCGTGACGACGACCTGCGAACGGTGCGTCGGGTCGGCCACGAACGGGGTCGCGTAGTCGACACCCGACGCCCAGTCATAGAGAACGGATGACGACGCCTGCGTGCGCGCAGACGCCCACGCCAGCCCGCCGCTCTGGTTGATCCAGTCGATCTGGTTCTCCATCAACAACAGCGTGCTGATGGCCGGCGTGTTCAGCGTCTGGTTCAGGCGCGAGTTGTCGACGGCGTTCTTGAGGCTGAGGAACTCCGGAATGTACCGGCCGCTCGCGGCGATGCGTTCAACGCGCTCGATGGCCGCCGGGGAGAACAGCGCGATCCACAGTCCGCCATCGGAGGCGAGGTTTTTCTGCGGGGCGAAGTAGTAGACATCCGCTTGGCTGGCATCGAAGTCGATGCCAGCGGCCGCGCTCGTCGCATCGATGACGGTGAGGGCGCCGGCATCGCCGGCGACGCGAGTGACCGGGGCCATGACGCCGGTCGAGGTCTCGTTCTGGGGCCAGGCGTAAACGTCGATGCCGCCCGTCACGACGAAATCGCTGCGTGAGCCGGTGTCGGCCTTGATCACGTCGGGAGCCTCGAGCCACGGGGCAGCGGCCGCCTTGGCGAATTTGCCACCGAACTCGCCGAAGACCAGGTTCTGTGCGCGATTTTCGATGAGGGAGAAGGCGGCGGCGTCCCAGAACGCGGTCGAGCCGCCGTTGCCGAGCACAACTTCGTAGCCGTCGGGAATGCGAAACAGCTCGCCCAGGCCGGCGCGCACGCGACCGACGAGGTCTTTCACGGGTGCTTGGCGGTGCGAAGTGCCGAGCACGCCGGTGCCGAATCCGAGCAGGTGGTCGAGCTGTTCACGCCGGATTTTCGATGGGCCGCAGCCGAATCGTCCATCGAGGGGGAGCAGATCGGTGGGTATCAATAGGTCGGCCATACGGCGATTCTAGTTGCCCCGCCACGGGCAGGTAGGCTGGTGACGCTGTGCGGGCCATTGCCGAGGCCGCCAACGAAGCACCTTTCAGCCACTCGATGAACGGTGCGCGCACGAGCCGAATGAAGGGCTGCGGATGAGCGATCTGATCGACACCACCGAAATGTATCTCCGCACGATCCTCGACCTGGAGGAGGAGCAGATCGTGCCCCTGCGGGCCCGTATCTCCGAACGGCTCGGTCATTCCGGCCCGACGGTCTCGCAGACCGTCGCCCGCATGGAACGAGACGGCCTCGTCGTCGTGTCCGGCGACCGGCACCTGGAACTCACCCCGGCCGGCCGCAGCAAGGCCGTGCACGTGATGCGCAAGCATCGCCTGGCCGAGCGACTGCTGAGCGACGTGATCGGGCTCGAGTGGGAGTTCGTTCACGACGAAGCGTGCCGCTGGGAGCATGTGATGAGCGAGCAGGTCGAACGCAAGATTTTGGAGATGCTCGGCCACCCGACCGAATCGCCCTACGGCAACCCGATCCCCGGCCTGGATGAACTCGGTGATTCCCCGGCGGTCGCGTTCATGGCCGGCGTGACCAACGTGCTGTCGGTGGTCGCGAATTCGACCGTGCCGGTGACGGCGGTCATCCGTCGTCTCGGTGAACCGGTGCAGTTCGACCCCGAGCTGCTGCTGCAGCTCAAGCAGAGTGGCCTGATGCCGGGCGCAACCGGGGTGTTTTCGGCCGCCGGATCGTACGTTCTAGTTCAGGTCGAGGGTTTCGGTGCCGGTCTGGAACTGCCGCACGAGGTCGCCAGCCATATTTTTGTCACCACTCCAACCGGCTTTGTGCCGGTCGCTCACTGACATCAAGCCGATTCGCTGCTCGGTGAATCGAGCCAGTTGTCTCGACCTTTCGGCTGGCCCGTTACCAATCCGTTAGAAAAGTACCGCTTCAGGGTGACAAATGGGCCTCGTTCTTGTAGCCTCGGGGATGTCCCACAGACCAGAAACGCTCGAAGGACTCCAGTCAAGACGCCTGCTTGCCCCGTCTCTTGATCTAAGAACACACCCGCGATCAGCGAAGTGACGGGACAACAACCTAGTGTTGTCGAGGCGCCGGAGGTTAAAACTTTGGCTGCATCAGGAACGAGAAGGTCCCGGCGCGGGCTGAGTCGAACATCCGATTCACTGGAAACAGTGGAATCGTCGGCACACAGCCAACGAGTCCTGCCGCGCGCGGCCGCGAAGAAGCGCCGTGGCGGCATCGCCAATATCGTCGTCATGACCCTCGCTACCGGCCTGGTCGCCACAATGGCCCTCCCCGCCTATGCATTCGCTCCCGGTTCCAAGGACGCGTCCTTCAGGGCCAGCGAGTCCACGGAGATGTCCAAGGCACAGGCGCAGGCCGTTGAGGTTGATGCGCAGTCCGCAACCGTGAGTGTCGCTCGCGAAGGATTCACCGCTACCACCCCCGAAGAATTGGCCGCTGCTGCCGCCGCTGCCGCCGCCGCAGCCGCAGCGGAAACCCGCCGCGTTGAAGTTGCCGCGCAGATGACCTCCTACGCCGCGAGCTACTCCGGCCCGAGCGCTGCCGACTACCTGTCGAAGCCGGCCTACCCGAATGTCGATCTCGCATCCGTTTTCAATGTGGCCTCGCAGTACCAGGGCGTGCCGTACGTCTTTGGCGGAGCCACCCCGGCCGGTTTCGACTGCTCCGGCTTCATCATGTATGTGTACGCGCAGTTCGGCATCAGCCTGCCGCACTCCTCGGTGGGTCAGGGCGCAGCCGGCACCCGCATTGCCATCGAGGATGCCGTGCCCGGCGACCTCGTGATCATGGACGGCCACGACGGCTTCTACGCGGGCAACGGAAACATTCTGCACGCCCCGTACACCGGCCAGTCCGTGCGGATTCAGCCCATCTGGACCAGCGACTACTACATCGTGCGGATCGGCATCTAGGGTGCCCGTGGGGTGAACTCTCGGTAAAAGCTCACACAAACGGCGCACACAGGTTCACCTGTTGCGCCATTTGTGGGTTAACCTAGTGCCCTGATGTAATTGTAGGTATGAGGAGAGCCCATGCATGAGCGACGCACTATCCACACCATGGATGTGCGCGGTCGCGAGTGCTTTCGGCATAGTTGTCAGAGCGAAAAGAGCTGCGTGAGCGGCCCGAAGGCGTTGTCATTGTGACGACGCCTTTTTTTGTACACATTTTCGCTCCGTCATGCTTTTGTTCTTTACGCATCGGATGTAGTTCGAATGGCTGGAAGCCGTCCAGCCTCCTTCGAAAGGGAGCGCATGCGCACACTGGTACTCAATGCGGGCTACGAGCCCCTCGCCGTCGTCTCGTTCAAGCGAGCGCTCATTCTGGTGATGAACCAGAAGGCGACAATCGTGCAGTCCGATCAGAATCACCCCGTTTTCGCGGCCTCGGGCTCGTGGGATCGCCCGAGCGTCATACTGCTCACGCGGTACGTGCGCATCCCGATGTCGCGCCTCGTGCCGGTGAGTCGCCGCGGGGTGTTGCGCCGCGACGACCACCGTTGCTGTTACTGCGGCAAGTCAGCGGCCACCATCGACCACGTGCTGCCGCGCTCGCGCGGTGGCCGCGACACCTGGGACAACCTCGCCGCCTGCTGCCTGCGCTGTAACAACCTCAAAAGCGACCACACCCCGGCCGAGATGGGGTGGAAACTGCGCTTCACGCCCCGCATGCCGCAGGGAACAACCTGGATCGTGCGCGGCGTTGAGCGACCCGAACAGGAATGGCACGCCTACCTGGCCCCGGCCGCCTGAGTGCCCCCGTTGGTCGAGCCCAGCACGCCCCGTCGTCGAGACCCCCCGTCGACTCCGCCGAGCCTGTGCAGCGCAGCCGCGACCGGTTGCGGCTAAACTTTGTAAGTCAGCCTCTGTAGCTCAACGGAAGAGCAGTTCCGTCCTAAGGAAACGGTTGGGGGTTCGAATCCCTCCAGGGGCACCACACTTTACGGCCCTGCATCCCTTGTAAACACTGGGCTGTAGGGTTTTCGTAATTCTCAGGAATGGCCGTTTGCCCACATAAAAGACGCGAGGCAACGATCGATGTAGAGCAAAACCATGAGCGAGAGCGAGCCAAGAATGTATCGAGCCGGGCGTGGTCAATCGAGATGGTCAGTGCTCACAGAATGCCCGTGTTCCGAGTACGCGGTAACCAGTTGAGCGCTGCACCGTGACGCCGGCCCCAAGTGAATGTCGGTGGTCAACTGCAGAATTATTTCCATAAGGCTGCGTCAAAGCGAAAGGCAGAATTGTGGTGCAGATCACCGAGCGTGACGAGGCGATGGTGCAATGGCTCGACGTTGTCCGGTTGGCCGACGTGGAGGCGGTGCGCTGGGCTCTCGGCGCGTTCGCGGGAGCCGGCCAGCCGCTGAGCTTGCGGCGGGCACAAATGTGGGTGGCGCGCATGACGGCCATCGGCTGGCTGGATCGGTCCCGGCCGACCTATCGGGACGGATCAATCGTGTGGGCCACCCGCTTGGCGATCGGCAAGCCGCCGCCGAGCTTGTTTCGGCAGACCACCCGACACGAGGTCGCCGTCGCGCCGGTGTCGGCACGATACTTGGCGCAGGGCTTCACGTGGCGGCGGGATCGCCAACCGGCGGGACACCGTGAGCATTAAGCCGATGGCGTCGCCAGTCGGGACGGCATCGTCGAGCTCGTCGAGGTGGAGCTGACGCCCGAGACGTGGCAGCGTTACCAGAAGATCGTGACCAATCACGCCTACCGCCTCGTGCACGAGGACGTCGACCGGGTCGCGTACTTCTGCACGGCCGACGCCCATCGCGCCATCACCCGCGAGGCCGACAAACGGCTCGTGCGCACCGAACGCCCACGGCTGGTCTCCTACCCCTGCTTCGACGCGCGAGGCATCTGGATCGGCCCCAACCTCGACGCCGGCGACCACGCCGTTCAACTCGAGGCAGCAGCACAACTGGACGACGGCGGAGCCTGGGACGGTTCTGCTCGTGCTCGTGCTCGTGCCCGCGCCTGAGTACCACGCGTAAGAACAGCAGCCCTCGGCGCGCCGGTCGGAGTGCCGCGAGCTGAGTGTGGTGGCTGCTGATGGCCGTCATTCCAGCGGCGCGGATCGAAGTCCTGGGTAACGAATTGCAGGGATTATTTTCTGCCCCGGTTAGCCCCCCTTCACCGGGCATTTTCTCGGACGGGTCTTACGGGACTGTGGTCTTCAGGCGCCGTGCGGAAACCGCAAAACTGCCCACACCTTCAACGGTAATCCGTTGGGCGTCCGGCTTACGGGCTGCATGCCATGCGATCCGATTGCTGTTGACAGGCCACCGGAATTAATCGCTGAGTTATCGGCCAGCGCATAGATGGGGACTAGTTGTGCTCTGCCGGCCCCTCGTGCAGAGT
>NZ_JAJAYI010000061.1 GCF_026786305.1 Cryobacterium sp. | reverse complement strand
GGTGCGCGAGGAGTCTTTTCTCTCCCCCACAGCACGGGTAACCGGGGCTGTGCCCCTGTACCGAGGTGCGCGAGGAGTCTTTTCTCTCCCCCACAGCACGGGTAACCGGGGCTGTGCCCCGGTACCGAGGTGCGCGAGGAGTCTTTTCTCTCCCCTCTGTTCTGCGAGAGGGGGTAAATTCGTGACAGGATCCTGACCCCCATTGAGCCGAGTACCCGGGAGTCGGGACCTTTGGCACTTTGCCCATTGGCGCGGCTCAATAGGATGGAAGAAGCGCGGCTGTGTCGCCGTGCGACAAAGCGGAGGACCGATGATCGACGATTCCGGAACCATGACCTGGCCTTCTCGAGCGCCGAAACCCCTCAGCGCCGAGGCCCTCGCGAGCATCGACGCCTGGTGGCGGGCCGCGAATTACCTCGCCGTCGGCCAGATCTACCTGCTCGGCAACGCGCTGCTGAAAGAGCCACTCACTCGCGACCACGTCAAGCCGCGGCTGCTCGGCCACTGGGGCACCACGCCCGGCCTCAACTTTCTCTACGCGCACCTCAACCGGGCCATCCAGGAGCGCGGTCAGAGCACCATCTACATCACCGGTCCCGGCCACGGCGGCCCCGGCATGGTCGCCAACGCCTACCTCGACGGCACCTACACCGAGGTTTATGCCGACATCGAGCAGAACGCCCACGGCGTGCAGAAGCTGTTTCGCCAGTTTTCCTTTCCCGGCGGCATCCCCAGCCACGCCTCGCCCGAGCTGCCCGGATCCATCCACGAGGGCGGCGAACTCGGCTACGCGCTCAGCCACGCCTACGGGGCCGCGTTCGACAACCCGAACCTGCTCGTGGCCGCGGTCGTCGGTGACGGCGAGGCCGAAACCGGTCCACTCGCCACCAGCTGGCACTCGAACAAGTTCATCGATCCTCTGCAGGACGGCGTCGTGCTGCCCATCTTGCACCTCAACGGGTACAAGATTGCCAACCCCACCGTGCTCGCGCGTATCCCCGAAGACGAGCTGCTCGACCTCATGCGCGGCTACGGTCATACTCCTCATGTAGTCTCCGGCGGCTTCGACGGCGAAGACCCGCTGCTCGTGCACGCCCGCATGGCCGACACCCTCGACCTGGTACTCAACCAGATCGCCGACATCAAGGCGGCAGCGGCTGTGGCCGCAGCCAACAACGAAGATTTCGCCCGCCCGCGCTGGCCCATGATCATCCTCCGCACTCCCAAAGGCTGGACCTGCCCCGCCACTATCGACGGCGTGCAGGTCGAGAACACCTGGCGTGCGCACCAGGTTCCGCTCGCCAACGCCCGCGACACCCCGGCCCACACTGCCCTGCTCGAAGAGTGGATGCTCTCCTACCGTCCCGCAGAACTGTTCGACCAACAGGGTGCTCCTGTGGCACAGATCCGAGCCCTCGTCCCGCGCGGCGATCTGCGCATGAGCGCCAACCCGATCGCCAACGGCGGACTGCTCCGCCGCGACCTGCATCTGCCCGATTTTCGCGATTTTGCCGTCGACGTGCCCACCCCCGGCGCAACGTTGAACGAGGCCACGCGAGTGCTCGGCGGCTATCTGGCCGAGGTCATCCGCTTGAATCCTGACAACTTTCGCATCTTCGGGCCGGACGAAACCGCCTCGAACCGGCTGGCCCCGGCGGTCTACGAGGTGACCGCCAAGCAGTGGGACGCCGAAATGAAGCCCGGCGACACGAACCTTGCCCGGGCCGGCCGTGTCATGGAGATGCTCAGTGAGCACCAGTGTCAGGGCTGGTTGGAAGGCTACCTGCTCACCGGGCGGCACGGGCTGTTCAACTGCTACGAGGCGTTCATTCACATTGTCGATTCGATGTTCAACCAGCACGCCAAGTGGCTCAAGGTGACCGCCGATATTCCGTGGCGAGCGCCGATCGCGAGCCTCAACTACCTGCTGAGCTCGCACGTCTGGCGGCAGGATCACAACGGGTTCAGCCACCAGGACCCGGGGTTCATCGACCACGTCGTCAACAAGAGCGCCGATGTCGTGCGGGTGTATCTGCCGTTTGACGCGAACACGCTGCTGAGCACCTACGACCACTGCCTGCGCAGCGTCAACTATGTCAACGTGGTCGTCGCCGGCAAGCAGCCCGCGCCGAACCTGCTCACCATGGAAGAGGCCGTCGCGCACTGCACCCGAGGCCTCGGCATCTTCGACTGGGCCGGCACCGAGGGGCCCGGCCTCGCCCCCGATGTCGTGCTCGCCGCCGCCGGTGACGTGCCGACGCTCGAGGTGCTCGCCGCCGCCGAGATTCTGCGCGAAAACCTGCCCGACCTCAAGGTGCGGGTCGTGAACGTCGTCGACCTCATGCGGCTGCAGTCCGAGGACGACCACCCGCACGGCCTGAGCGACAGCGCCTTCGACGCCGTGTTCACGCCCGACAAGCCCATCATTTTCGCCTATCACGGCTATCCCTGGCTGATCCACCGGCTTACCTACAAGCGCCACGGCCACGAGAATCTGCACGCCCGCGGCTACAAGGAGATCGGCACCACGACGACCCCGTTCGACATGGTCATGCTCAACGACCTCGACCGGTATCACCTCGTCATGGATGTCATCGACCGCACCCCCGGCCTCGCCGCCCGCGCCGGTCTGCTTCGACAGCGCATGCAGGACTCCCGACTGGCCGCGCGCCAATACACCCGCGACCACGGCGAAGACCTGCCGTTCGTCAGCGACTGGTCCTGGTCGACACGGGATACCGCCCCCGCCGCGGCCGAGACCGGCAGCGACAATGTCTAGCGGCACCGACCTCGACCCGATCTCGCCGGGTCGTGACTGACGTGTAAGGCCCGCCCGACACTCTCCCAACCCGAATAAGCTTGAATGGACACCGTGGCTCGAAGCATCTATATCACCAGCGCCGAAGGAAATACCGGCAAATCCTCGATCGCGCTCGGCGTGCTCGACACGCTCACCCACCTGGTGGAGCGGGTCGGCGTGTTCCGTCCGGTGGCCCGCACCGCGACCGAACCCGACTACGTCGTCGAGCTTCTGCTGCGACACCTCACGGCCAATGCCGGCCCCGGAGCCGCGACCGGGCAGACTTACGAGCAGAGCATCGGTGTTAGCTACGACGACGTCAACACCGACCCCGACGCCGCCCTGGCCCACATCGTTGCGCGCTACAAGGCGCTCGAAGCCAACTGTGACACGGTTGTCGTCATTGGCAGTGACTACACCGACGTCGGCAGCCCCACCGAACTCGCCTTCAACGCGCGCATCGCCGCGAACCTCGGCGCCCCCGTGCTGCTCGTACTCGGCGGCCGGGTCGGCCCGGGCGAGGGCGAACGCCTCGGTCAGAGCGACGCCCGTTCCGCCGCGGACATCGGCCAGCAGACCGACGTCGCGCTGGCGGAACTGCGCGACGAACACGCCTCCATTTTGGCGATCATTGTCAACCGCGCCGACGAGTGCGCTCTGGCCGAGATCATTGACGCTGTGCGCGCCACCACCAACGCCCAGCCGGCGCGCTCGGGCGGTGCGTTCGGTGTGCCGATCTGGGCGATTCCCGAAGACCCCTACCTCGTCGCCCCGAGCATGCAGAGCATCATGGAGGCGACCGAGGGCACCCTGATCAAGGGCGACCCGGCGTTGCTGGCGCGCGAGGCGCTCGGCGTCGTCGTGGCCGCGATGTCGATGGTCAACGTGCTCCCGCGCCTGATCGACGGCGCTGTCGTCGTCGTGCCGGGCGACCGCGAGGACGTGCTGCTGGCCGTGCTGCTCGCCAACGCCTCCGCGACGTTCCCGTCGATCGCCGGCATCGTGCTCAATGGCGGCTTCGAGCTGCCCGACTCGATCCAGCGGCTGATGGAGGGCCTCGCGCCCTCGTTGCCGATCATCATGACCCCGCTCGGCTCCTATGACACGGCCATGCGCATTACCCGCACCCGTGGCCGCCTCGCCGCCGACTCGCAGCGCAAGCACGACACCGCGCTGGCCCTGTTCGAGACGCACGTCGACGCGGCCGCGCTGCTCGACCGGCTCGACGTGAGCCCGACCGAGGTCGTCACCCCGCTCATGTTCGAGTACGCGCTGCTGGAACGGGCTCGAAAGAACCGCCAACACATCGTGCTGCCCGAGGGTGAAGACGACCGCGTGCTGCGCGCCGCCGCCACGCTGCTGGCCCGTGATGTGGTCGAGCTGACCATTCTTGGTGAGGAATTCGAGGTGCGCTCGCGCGCCATCGGCCTCGGCCTCGACATTTCCAAAGCCCACGTCGTGAGCCCGTACGACGACCTGCTGCGCCTGAAGTTCGCGCAGGAGTACCTGCAGCTGCGCGCCCACAAGGGCATCACGCTCGACCAGGCCAACGAGACCGTCACCGACGTGAGCTACTTCGGCACCATGATGGTGCAGCAGGGGCTCGCCGACGGCATGGTCTCCGGTGCCACCCACACGACCGCGCACACCATTCGGCCGAGCTTCGAGATCATCAAGACGCAAGGAGGCGTCGGCGTGGTGTCCAGCGTGTTCCTCATGGCGCTCGCCGACCGCGTGCTCGTCTACGGCGACTGTGCCGTCATTCCGGTGCCAACGGCTGAGCAGCTTGCCGACATCGCCATCTCGGCCGCTGCGACGGCGGTGCAGTTCGGCATCGAGCCGCGCATCGCCATGCTGTCGTATTCGACCGGATCCTCCGGCGAGGGCGCCGACGTCGAAAAGGTGCGCACCGCCACAGCCCTCGTACGTGAGCGGCGTCCCGACCTGCTGGTCGAGGGCCCCATCCAGTACGATGCAGCAGCGGATGCCGCCGTCGCGGCCACAAAGATGCCCGGTTCCAGCGTGGCGGGCCGCGCCACCGTGTTCATATTTCCCGACCTGAACACCGGCAACAACACCTATAAGGCGGTGCAGCGCAGCGCCGGCGCCGTCGCGATCGGCCCCGTGCTGCAGGGCCTGCGCAGGGCGATCAACGACCTGTCGCGCGGCGCCCTCGTGCAGGACATCGTGAACACCGTCGCGATCACGGCCATTCAGGCGGCCGGGCTGACCCGTGCGTCGTCACCGCTCGCCGCCGTGGACGCGACGCCGGCCGGTGCCACCCGATGACCGCCGTTCTGGTCGTCAATTCCGGCTCGAGCTCGTTCAAGTACCAGCTGATCGAAATGGACAACGAGATCACCCTCGCGAGCGGTCTGGTCGAGCGCATCGGCGAGGTCGTCGGCGCTTCCGTGCACTCCATCGCCGGGGCGACGGCGTCGGCGGCCGAGGCGGCGTCGGAGACGCGCGTTCCGGCATCCGCTGATCGAAAGTGGAACCGTGAGCTGCCCATTCCCGATCACACGGCCGGCTTCGCCGTCATGCTCGAAGCGTTCGCGACCCACGGTCCGTCGCTCGCCATGCATGCGCCGGTCGCCGTCGGGCACCGCGTCGTGCACGGCGGGGCACGCTTTCACCAGCCGACCCTGGTCACGCCGCAGGTCGAGCGTGACATCAACGAGCTGTCCGGGCTCGCGCCGCTGCACAATCCGGGCGCGCTGCAGGGCATCGTCGCAGCCGTGGAGGCGTTCGCCGACGTTCCGCACGTGGCCATTTTCGACACCGCCTTTCACCAGACCCTGCCGCCCGAAGCGTTCACCTACGCGATCAACGCTGACCTGGCCGAGCGGTTTCGCATCCGTCGTTATGGTTTTCATGGCACCAGCCACGGCTTTGTCGCGCACGAGGTGGCCAACTTTCTGCAGCGACCGGTCGAGGATCTCAACCAGATCGTGTTGCACCTCGGCAACGGCGGGTCGGCGTGTGCGGTCGAGGGGGGTCGTTCGGTCGAGACCAGTATGGGCATGACCCCGCTGGAGGGGCTGGTCATGGGCACACGTTCCGGCGACATTGACCCGGGCGTGCTGTTTCACCTGAATCGCCGTGCCGGACTCGACTTTCCTGAACTCGACACCATGCTCAACCGCGGCAGCGGACTGCTCGGCCTGACCGGGCGTGGCGACATGCGCGATGTGATCGTGGCCGCGGCCGCCGGTGACGGGCCATCGCAGCTCGCGATCGACGTGTACGTGCACCGGATCAAGGGCTATGTCGGGGCGTATTACGCGCAGCTCGGCCGGGTCGACGTGATCTCGTTCACCGCCGGTGTCGGCGAGAACGCGCCGCTCGTGCGCGAGCGCGCCCTCGCCGGGCTGGAAGCACTGGGAATCCGCATCGACCCGGTGCGCAACGCCGCCGCCGACCGAGGCGCCCGCGTCATCAGCGCCGACGACTCCGCGGTCACCGTGCTCGTCATTCCGACCAACGAGGAGCTGGAGATCGCCCGCCAGACCCTCAAGACGGTGCGTTAGCCCGCTCCTTCTCGGGCCGAGCCGGTACGTAGTGCCGGTAAGTCTGCGACACGCTGTGCCGAACGAGTATCAATCTCGGCGTGTCGCGAATGCTGCCGGTCTTGCGTTCACGGCTCACCACCACGGCTCGTTTTGGCCCCGCATTGGACTACCGCGATGGCGATTGCGGACCCACTGTGCGTCAGTGACCGTGCGTTCGATCGTCGCGAGGGTCGTTTGCCAATCGAACATGATGTGTCGATACGACAAACGTAGGGTTCGCCGACCCAGACCCTCGACCATCAGATCTCGGTCGTAGTCAGAGCCGAGCTTCGCCGCTCCGTGCCACTGCCTGCCGTCGATCTCGAGCGCGACGCAATCTTCAACGACGAGATCCTCATAGATCGAGTTCGTGCCCGAACCAATCCGTCCTTGCCCCACGACGGTATAGCCGTGATGTCGAAGCCGTCGCCGAGTAATAGTTTCGAGCCCGGAGTCGGAGGTGTTCTCCATCTCCCGTATGCCCGGCTGAAGTCGTGCGGGCGCGTGCAGGCAGAGTCTGCGCATCTGGGCGACCGTGAGGAACTTGAGATGCAGGGCAGATTCCAGACAGGCGATAGCGTTTTCTTCATCGAGGCAATGGATGGCCTGCCAGACTGCTTCGATGGGGTCGACCACCCACGACTTTCCCGGGTTTCCGAACCGCGGCCGTGCTCCGTGAAAATGCAGGGCACGCCCGCTTGAGTCCATACCCGGGCGGGTGATCGCTCCGCCGCCGCGCGCATCCGCTGGACGCATGAGGTGAAGTGCGGAGTCCAGGCCCGACCAGACTCCGAAGCGGTGCGCGGCACTGACGCAGGCGATCTGGGCATGCAGTGCACCGGCTTGACGCTGCTCGGCATCGGCATGCTCGCAGACGTAGATACCGCGGGCGGCGCGAGCGATGCAGCCCGATTGCACAGCGGCGCGAATTTCACGGGCGCTCACTCCACTCTGAAAGAGCTCGTCGGTGGTGGCGACGTGACCGAGCGAGCAAACAACCTGAAGGGGACGCATACCGAGAGGATGCTAGATCCGCACCTAAACCGTGGGACGGTGGGCAAATCTGGGTACAAGCGGATGCCTCGCCTGGTGGGGGAGGACTCATCCGCTGCAGGCAATGCCGGTCAGAATCGCGACGCGCCGCATCCCGGGCCGTGTTTGAACGGCGCGTCTCCGATCTACCGGTTTTACGTGCGGATGCGCGCGAGGGAATGGCATTGTGCGCCCGGAACGAAGCGGGCGAGTGTCGGTGCGGGCAAGTACCATTGAGAACGTGGTTACCGCCCTGTATCGCCGCTACCGGCCAGAGACCTTTGCCGAGATGATCGGCCAGTCCCAAGTGACCGATCCGCTAATGACGGCGCTCCGCACGAACCGGGTGAATCACGCCTATCTGTTCAGCGGTCCACGCGGTTGCAGTAAAACCACGAGCGCGCGCATCCTGGCCCGCTGCCTGAACTGTGCCGAGGGTCCCACCGACACTCCGTGCGGCGTCTGCCCGAGCTGTGTCGAGCTCGCCCGCAACGGCGGCGGTTCCCTCGACGTTGTCGAGATCGATGCGGCGAGCCACAACGGCGTCGACGATGCCCGCGATATTCGCGAGCGTGCCATTTTCGCGCCCGCCCGCGACCGCTACAAAATCTTCATCCTTGACGAGGCACACATGGTCACACCGCAGGGCTTCAACGCGCTGCTCAAGATCGTCGAAGAGCCGCCGGAACACGTGAAGTTCATCTTCGCGACCACCGAACCCGAAAAGGTGATCGGCACCATCCGCTCGCGCACGCATCACTATCCGTTCCGGCTGGTGCCGCCGGGGCCGATGCTCGAATACGTGCAGCACATGTGCGACACCGAGAAGATGGTCGTCGCCCCGGGTGTGCTGCCGCTCGTTGTACGCGCCGGCGGAGGCTCGCCGCGCGACACCCTGTCGCTGCTCGACCAGCTCATGGCCGGGTCCGATGGGCAGTCCATTGAGTACGAGCGCGCCGTTGCGCTGCTCGGCTACACGAGCGCTTCCCTGCTCGACGAAGCCGTTGAGGCCATCGGCACCCGCGATTCCGCTGCCGCGTTCGACGCGGTTGACCGGGTCATTCAGACCGGGCAAGATCCGCGCCGCTTCGTCGAAGACCTGCTGGAGCGCATGCGCGACCTCATCATCGTCGCGGCTACGAGCGTTGCGGGAGCCGCGGCCGTGCTGCGCGGCGTGCCGCAAGACGAGCTGGAGCGCATGAGCGTGCAGGCCGCCGCTTTCGGGCCGGCCGAACTCTCGCGCACCGCCGACATTCTGAACGCCGCGCTCACCGAGATGAGCGGGGCCACCTCGCCGCGCCTGCACCTCGAACTCATGATCGCCCGCGCCCTCATTCCTGCAACCGACGACACGACGCGCGGCGCCCTCGCCCGGGTCGAACGACTCGAGCGTCGCATCGGAGTCGACGGAGTCACGGCGGCGCCGGGTACGCCCGCAGCGGGCACACCCTTCTCAGCCGGCGCACCCTTCTCAGCCGGCGCACCCTCCGCCCCTGAAGTTCCCTCCGCCCCTGAAGTTCGCTCCGCCCCTGAAGTTACCTCCGCGACCCCACCCTCTTCGGTGGTCGAGCGTGTCGAGACGACCATCCCGGGAAAGCAGGCTGCCCGACCAGCCGTGGTCCTCGGGGCTCCGGTCTCGCTGCAGCAGCTGAAAGACGCCTGGCCCGAGATTCTCGAAGCCGTGCAGAACGAGAAGACCACTGCGTGGCTCGTCGTCTACACCGCGCACGTGCTTGGCCTGAACGGTGATGTGCTCGCGCTCTCGTTCCCGAGCCAGGCCGACGTCGACAGCTTTAAGCAGCAGAAGGTTCCCGGAATGGGAACCAGTGACTTCTTGCGCACCGCGATCGTCGCCGTGCTCGGCCTGCGGGTCAAGTTCATCGCGCGGGTCGACGCCGACCGCGAGCCGTCCCTCGCCAGCGCCTCCTCGGCTGACTCGTCGACCGTCACCGCGGAGCCTGCGCCAGCGGCCGCCGAGCCAGAAACGACTAAAGCCGCACCGGCTGCGTCTGCACCTATCGTGTCTGCACCTGCATCCACCCAGCAGATTCACGGCACAGCGAAATCGCCCGCGCCCGATGCACCCGCGCCGACGTCAATGGTCCCCTCCGGAGCGAGGCGGGAAGCAGCGACGGCAGGTGCGTCGCCGGTTGCTCCAGCCACCAGCGGATGGGCCACCGTGGCTATCCCCGGTTCGCCCAACGGTCCGGCGTTGCCGGCTGTGGCCGACGTTGCAGCTGATGCCTCAACCCCCGCCACTTCTGAGCAGCCGCTACCGAGCGCTGCCGCCATTCCGGTCTCGTCGCCAGCGTCTGAATCGTCGTTCGGGCGATCTTTCATGCCTTCCGCCCCGTCGCAGGGCCAAGACGAACCGCCGTTCGACGACGTACCTCCGCCTTTCGATGATGATGCGCCGCCCGAGATGGATGCTCCCGCCGAGGAACGCGTGCCGACCTACGTGTCGCACCAGGAGGTATCCGCTGTGCAGGCGAGCCCGGGGCAGGGCGAACAGCCGCGGGACGAACCCCAGCCACATGCGGGCAGCCAGAACCCTGGCCAGCAGGACCCTGGCCAGCAGGACCCTGGCCAGCAGAGCCCTGGCCAGCAGAGCCCTGGCCAGCAGGACCCTGGCCAGCAGAGTGCGCCGACCCCGCGCCGGCATCCGAACGCTTCCGGCCAGCGCGGCACCACGAAAGACCCCGCGCGCGCGCCGTCCTTCGCCGAGAAGCAGCGCTACGGCGAGGCCGTCGTGCGCGAGATTCTCGGTGCCACCTTCATCGAAGAACAGCCGTACACCGCGGCGCCCCGAACCAGAAACGACCACTAGACCATGTATGAAGGCATCGTTCAGGAACTGATCGACGAACTCGGCCAGCTTCCCGGTATCGGCCCGAAGTCGGCGCAGCGCATCGCGTTCCACATTCTGCAGACCGAGAAGTTCGACGTGACCCGGCTCGCCAACGTGCTGCTTGAAGTGCGCGACAAGGTGCGCTTCTGTGAGATCTGTGGCAATGTGTCCGAGCAACCGACGTGCCTCATCTGCCGCGATCCGCGTCGTAATCCCACCTCGATCTGCGTGGTGGAGGAGGCCAAGGACGTCGTCGCGATCGAACGTACCCGCGAGTTCAAGGGCCTCTATCACGTGCTCGGCGGAGCCATCAGTCCGATCGACGGCGTCGGCCCCGACGACCTGAGTATCCGTCAGCTGATGCAGCGCCTCGCCGACAACACCGTACAAGAGGTGATCATCGCGACCGACCCGAACCTGGAGGGGGAGGCTACGGCCACCTACCTCTCCCGCCTGCTGACGACTCTCGAGATCAAGGTAACCCGTCTCGCCTCCGGGCTGCCGGTCGGTGGGGACCTCGAGTATGCCGATGAGGTCACCCTCGGACGCGCTTTCGAGGGCCGACGCGAGGTCACCCACTAGTCAGCCCCGCCCCCGCCCACATGCGTTCCGGGCCCGGCGAGTGGGTGGCCTCATCCGCTCCCACGAACCACCCACCCCCACCGCCGCACGGCGTCACATGTGGGCACTCGTGAGCACCAGCATTTAGGATGGGAACTTGGACGTGGCGCGCACCCCAGCCCGTTCACCCCCATCTCAGGAGTCATATGAGCTTGATCGTGCAGAAGTTTGGCGGGTCGTCCGTCGCCGATGCCGAAAGTATCAAGCGGGTCGCCAAGCGCATCGTCGACACACGCAAGGCCGGCAACGAGGTTGTCGTCGCCGTCTCGGCGATGGGCGACAGCACTGACGAGCTGCTCGACCTTGCCCACCAAGTCACCCCGCTGCCCGCCCCGCGCGAGCTTGACATGCTGCTCACCGCCGGCGAGCGCATCTCGATGGCTTTGCTCGCGATGGCGATCAAGAGTCTCGGTTACGACGCCCGCTCCTTCACCGGCAGCCAGGCCGGCATGATCACGGATGCCCGCCACGGCTCGGCGCGTATCGTCGACGTCACGCCCGGACGCATCCGCTCGGCCCTCGACGAGGGTGCCGTCGCCATCGTCGCGGGCTTCCAGGGCTTCAACCGCGACACCAGGGACATCACCACTCTCGGCCGCGGCGGCTCCGACACCACCGCCGTCGCCCTCGCTGCCGCGCTCGGCGCCGACATTTGCGAGATTTACACGGATGTCGATGGCGTCTTCACCGCCGACCCGCGCGTCGTGCCTCGCGCCCGTAAACTCGATCGCGTCACGAGCGAGGAGATGCTGGAACTGGCCGCCGCGGGCGCCAAAGTTCTGTATATTCGCGCTGTGGAATATGCTCGCCGCCACGGCGTCACGCTGCACGTGCGCTCCTCGTTCAACAACAACATTGGCACCATCGTGTACAACGCCGCGACCGCGCGAGAAAATGGAGAAATCGTGGAAGAGCCAATCATCGCCGGAATCGCCGCTGACCTGAGCGAGGCGAAGGTCACCGTGGTCGGCGTGCCCGACATTCCCGGCAAGGCCGCGCTCATCTTCAAGATCGTCGCGCGCACCAACGCCAACGTCGACATGATCGTGCAGAACGTGTCCGCTGCCGCCACCGGGCTCACCGACATCTCCTTCACGCTCCCCAAGTCGGAAGGCCAGCAGGTGCTCACCGCGCTGACCAACGAGCGGGAGCTCATCGGCTTCACGAGCCTGCAGTACGACGACCAGATCGCCAAGCTCGCCCTGGTCGGCGGCGGCATGCGCACCAATACCGGCGTCTCGGCGAAGCTGTTCGAGGCGCTCTACGAAGCCGGAATCAACATCGAAATGATCTCCACGAGTGAAATTCGCATCTCGGTCGTCACCCGCGCCGACACCATCAACGAAGCCCTTCGCGTGGTGCACACCGCATTCGGGCTCGACGGCGAGATCGAAGCCGTCGTGCAAGGCGGCTCCGGCCGCTAGCTCCACCCGCTCCACCCGCCCACACCACCTCGGCATCACTGCTCCCGGTGGCTAATTCCGCAAATCGACCTCGAACATCCGCTCGGGGGCCGAAATACGCGCACATCTGCCGACTTTTTCTGAATGAGCCACTGCGGACAGCCTCGAACGACGTTAGGAAACATACGTGACCAACTCAGCCAGCACAGCCGGCATCCATATCGGCGTCGTCGGAGCCACCGGGCAGGTCGGCGCCGTGGTGCGTCGCCTGCTCGAGGAGCGTGACTTTCCGGTCAAGAGCATTCGTTTCTTTGCCTCGGCCCGCTCGGCCGGCACCACCCTCGCCTTCAAGGGCGAGCAGATCACGGTCGAAGACGCCTCGGTCGCTGATCCGACCGGGCTCGACGTCGCCATCTTCTCGGCCGGTGCCACGCTCTCCAAGGCGCAGGCCCCCCGTTTCGCCGCCGCCGGCGCGCTCGTCGTCGACAACTCCTCGGGCTGGCGCATGGACCCGGATGTTCCCCTCGTCGTGAGCGAGGTCAACCCGGAAGCCATCAAGCAGGCCGTCAAGGGCATCATCGCCAACCCGAACTGCACCACCATGGCCGCCATGCCGGTGCTCAAGGTCCTGCACGACGAAGCCGGCCTCAAACGACTCATCGTCAGCACCTACCAGGCGGTCTCGGGCAGTGGGCTGGCCGGCGCGTTCGAACTGGCCAGCCAGGTGCGCGTTGCCGCGCAAGACGAGAACCTGTTCCAGCTCGTGCACGACGGCAGCGCGGTCGCCCTGCCCGAGCCCACCATCTACGCCCGCCCGATCGCGTTCGATGTGATCCCGCTGGCCGGTTCCATCGTCGACGACGGCCAGTTCGAAACCGACGAAGAGAAGAAGCTGCGCAACGAGAGCCGCAAGATTCTCGGCCTGCCCGAGCTGCTCGTCTCCGGAACCTGCGTGCGCGTTCCCGTGTTCACCGGCCACTCTCTCTCGATCAACGTCGAGTTCGCGAAGCCGATCAGCGTCGCCCGCGCCCAGGAGTTGCTCACAACCGCCCCCGGCGTCGAACTGACCGATATTCCCACTCCGCTCCAGGCGGCCGGGCAGGACGCAAGCTTCGTCGGTCGCATCCGACAAGACGAAGGCGTAGCGGATGGCCGTGGCCTGGCCCTCTTCATCAGCAACGACAACCTGCGCAAGGGCGCCGCGTTGAACGCCGTGCAGATCGCGGAGCTCATTGCCGCCGACCTCGTCGTCGCCTAACCGCGTCAACCAGTCGCTGAGCCGCGCCGCCGCGCTGAGCCGCGCTGCCTCTTTGCCCGAACCGCGCCAGTGTCACTGCTGATTGGAATCAGAACGTACCCACATGCCCTTATTGGGTTCAGTTCGCGTATGCTGTGAATTCGTGAGCCGAAGTGGGGTGTTGGGCGTGCTGCAGCGCGTCTCCTTTGTCGTGTTCACGGCCGTGGGGCTGGTGTTTATTCCTGGTGCATTCACCATGGTTCTTGCTGATCCGGGCAGCAGAGTCGCTGCGGCGCTGTGCGGAATTCTGTGCGTCGCCGCCCTCGAAATAGCGTGGATTGGGCTGGGCAGTGTGCCGCATCGCGCGCCCGCCATCAGCGTGCCGGTTCTGGCTGTTCCCGCGCTCGTCCCCGTGCTCCCCGTTCAGGCCATCATCGGCGTCGTGATGTTCGGAGTCCTGGCGGCGTTACTCGTGGAGTCCCGCCGCATCGGGGTGTCCGTGTACAGCGCGGGCCTCGTGGGCGTCAGCTGCATGGTCTATTTCCTCATCGCGTGGTTCCTCGGCCAGGTCGGCCTGGCCGTGCTGCCGGCGGTCGCAGTGGCATCCGCCGGGTATGTCCTGTTCGTGTTGTCCCTCGAAGTGCTGCGGGTGCGCCTGATCAATGCCCCCGCCGATATCGGCGGCCGACCGCTCATCTCGGCGGTGCGCCTCGGCTTGCTGCTGGTCGGCGTTGCGGCGTTGACCATGTTCTCGGCGTACTGGGCCGACGTCGGCCTGCCCCTGCCCGGTTCGGGCCTCACCCGCATCGATACCGCCGTCGGCACGCTGCTGGGAAGTTTCATGGTGGCGCTGTTTGTGATCGTTCTGCGTACGGTGTGGGACATGCGACGTCGACTGAACGGCCTCGTGGTCGGCAGCAGCAGTCTGAGCGCCATCCACAGCGTGGACAGCCTTGCCGACGCTCTCTGTGCAGCGGCGGCCAGCGCGGTCGGCGTGCAGTCGATTGTCGTGCAGACCCGCCCGGCCGAGGCCGGAGCTATCGGCGTGGCGGTCAGTTTCACTCCCGGTGAGCCACAGTTTCTCGTCGCCCGCCGCGACCCGATGGACGGCGCGTTCTCCGGGCTTGACCGCCGCGCGCTGCAAGCCCTCGCGGCCACCGCCGAATTGGCGGTGCAGGCCCGGCAGAACGTGGCAGGCCTCACCGCGCGGGCCAACACCGATCCGCTCACCGGTCTGCACAACTACGGTGCCTTTCAGGAGGCGCTCGACACCATCAACAGCACCCGCAGCGACGCGGAAGCCATCGCCGTGCTGTTCCTGGACCTCGACGGATTCAAACGACTGAACGACACCTACGGGCATCAGGCCGGCGATGAGGTGCTGCGGGCGCTCGGCCAGCGGCTGTGCCAATCGGTACGTCCACACGACGTCGTCGCGCGGGTCGGCGGTGACGAATTCGTCATCATCCTCACCCGATTGGCGACCCTGGACGAAGCCAAAGCCATCGCCGAGACGGTCCTGGCGGCATCCGCTGTGCCGCTCAACATCGGCGCCGACACCATCACCCCGAGAATCAGCATGGGCCTCGCGTTCTCCGCCCTCGTTGAAACGGATGTCGCCTCTCTCGTTCACGACGCCGACCACAGCATGCTCATGGTCAAGAAAAACCGCCGCCGCGGCAGCATGGACGGCGTGGCCAGCATCAACGTGTCGGGTCACCGGCCCTCGCAGTTCAACGCCACGGTCGCCCGCGCCATCGACGAAAACCGGCTGCCACTGGCCTATCAGCCGATCGTCAGCCTCATCACCGGCCGCATCTGGGCGTTTGAGGCGCTGCTGCGCTACGTCGACCCGGAACTGGGCACGATCTCGCCGCCATCGCTGGTGGAGACCGCCAAAAGCCTGGGCCGGTTCGACAAACTGACCCGGCAGATTGCCGAGCAGGCCATGGCCGCGGCGGCCGAGTTTCGTCTGGTCGAACCCGGCATTGTCTGTATGACCGTAAATGTCGAGGCCGGACAGCTTGCGCCGGAACGGCTCGGCACGTTCGCGGAAGACCTGAACAATCGCTTCCCCGAGATCACGCTCTGCCTCGAGCTCAACGAGCGCTCGGCCGTGCGCGTGTCCGCGCAGATTCGTGCGCAAACCAACCGACTGCGCGACCTCGGCATTCTGATCGCCCTCGATGACTACGGCTCCGAAGATTCTTCGGTCGATTCGCTCGTGCGGGTGCCGATGGACATCCTCAAGATCGATCGCAGTCTGGTCGACGACCTCGCCGACATCCGCCAGCGCGAGGTGCTCACCGCGCTGCAGAGTTTTGGAGACAAGCTGGAATATTCAATGATTGTCGAGGGCGTCGAGAACGCCCACATGGCGGAGCAGCTGGCTCGGCTCGGCATTCGCAGCGCCCAGGGTTTTCATTTTGGTGTGCCCCAGGGGTTCACCGAGACCGTCGACCGGCTCGATGAATTCGGGGCGAAGGCCGTGCTGCCAGTGCCGGCGACGCCCACGGCGCACGCCGCGGTCGCGCCGTCATGATCCGACGCCGCTGCCGACCAGACCGTGCACACCAGTGTCGGGTTGAACGATCCCTTTTTCTCTCCCAGCTGCTGGTCGGTTCGTCGACCCTTCTTCTGGTCGCCGTGTCCGGGCTGCTCGACATTCAGCTTTTCACCAACCAGCTGTTTCTGGCCGGCATTCTCATCGTCTTCGTCTCCACCGGGGTTGCGGTGGGGTGCCGTGGCGGTACCTCGACAAGAACTGGATCATGGTTCTACCGCGCCGATTCGGCGCAAGGGTCGAGTATTCACGGCACAGCCTCGGACTGAGATCAGCCGGGTCATCTGCCGCCGGCACGGGCGGCGAGCCGTGGTTCGAATCGGCTCCCGGCAAGGGCACCACCGCGGCGATGCCGTCGAGGCCAGTGCTCGTGGCGAACGTCTCAAACCCGGCCCGGGTGAGAACGGCCTCGAGCAGGTTGCGAATGTCGGCGTCATTTTTTCGATGATGACGGCGACGCCCTGTTCGGCGTTTTCTGACCCCATCTACTCGGTATCCCCGGCGCGCGGAGTCGACAAGGAGCGAATGGGAGTGGCCACCAACCGATTCCGAAAAGTACTCGGAATTCCGAGAAACTTCTCACTTTTGGGTAACGGCTTTTGGGTCTGTGTGGGAGTTTTTTCGATAAAAGAGTGATGCTGGCAGTGCCACGCCGGATCCGGTGCAGGATGCCCTCAACGACCCGAGTTTTCCCGATCGTGCGCTCGTTGCCGGTCAACCTCACATCCGTTTCTACGCTGGGCATCCGCTCGAAGCGCCCGGCGGGGAACCCCTCAGGCCGCGGTCGCAGAGCTCATGAGCAAGGCCAGCCTGGTGGCGACCGACGACGTCACGGCAATCGTGGTGAGTCGCATCGAGAGGCGCAAGGCCTCCCGCGGTCAGGCGAATCCGCTCGCAGCGATACACTCTATAGTGTGAATTCTCAGGGAACCGTTGACGTAGTCCTCATTGGTGGCGGCATCATGAGTGCCACCCTCGGCACGCTCCTGAAGGAGCTGCAGCCCAACTGGCGTATCGAGGTGTACGAGCGCCTCGGCGAACTGGCTCAGGAGAGCTCGAACCCGTGGAACAACGCCGGCACCGGCCATGCCGGACTGTGCGAGCTCAACTACATGCCGCAGGCGCCCGACGGTTCTGTCACCGCCGACAAGGCCGTCGTCATCAATGAGCAGTTCCAGATCAGCCGGCAGCTGTGGGCGCACCTCGTCACCATCGGCGCCCTGCCGGAGCCGAACAAGTTCATCAATTCCACCCCGCACATGACCTTCGTTCACGGCAAAGCCAACGTGGAGTACCTGCGCAAGCGTCACGCCGTGCTCGCCACCGAGCCGTTGTTCGCTGGCATGGAGTTCAGCGACAACGTCGAGAAGATCGGCACCTGGACCCCGCTGCTCACCCGCAAGCGCCCGGCCGGCCAGAAGATCGCCGCCACGCGCATCGTCAGCGGCACCGACATCGACTTCGGCGCGCTCACCCACTTTCTGTTCGAGAACCTCGAAACGCAGGGGGTCACGATGCACATGAACGAGCAGGTCGTCGGTCTGAAACACAAAGCGGATGGCACGTGGAACCTCAAGCTGCTGCGCCACGTCGGGCAGACCCGCAGCGCCATCAACGCCCGCTTCGTCTTCGTCGGTGCCGGCGGTGGTGCCCTCGCGCTGCTGCAGCAGAGCGGAATCCCCGAAGTCAAGGGCTTCGGTGGCTTCCCGATCAGTGGCCAGTTTCTGCGCACCACCAACCCGAAGCTCGTCGCCCAGCACCAGGCCAAGGTGTACGGTAAGGCGGCCAAGGGCGCCCCGCCCATGTCGGTGCCGCACCTCGACACCCGCGTGGTCGATGGCGAAATGTCGCTCCTGTTCGGCCCGTACGCCGGTTTCAGCCCGAAGTTCCTGAAGACCAGCACCTGGTTCGACCTGCCATTCTCTATTCGTGCGCACAATCTCGGCCCGATGCTCGCCGTCGCTCGCCACAACTTCGACCTCATGAAATACCTGATCGGCGAGGTGTTCGCGTCGCGCAACGCCAAGTTCAAGGCCCTGCGCGAATTCATTCCCGCCGCGGTCTCCGACGACTGGGAGCTCATCACGGCCGGCCAGCGTGTACAGGTGATGAAGAAAGATGCCAAGCTCGGGGGAGTGCTGCAGTTCGGCACCGAGGTCATCACCTCGTCCGACGGCTCGATCGCCGGCCTGCTCGGCGCCTCGCCGGGAGCTTCCACGGCCGCGCCGATCATGGTGGACCTGCTGGCCCGCTGCTTCCCCGACCGCATTGAGGGCTGGAAGCCGCGCATCCGCCAGATGATCCCGAGTTACGGCACCAAGTTGTCCGACGATCCGGCAGCTGCTGCTGCCTCGCTCGCTGCGACCGCCGAGGTTCTGCACCTCAGCAACTAGTACTCGAGGCTCGGCGCCGGTTTCCGGAGGTCGTGCGTGGCCAGTTCAGGAAATTTGCCGGGAGAGGGCCTCGGCCAACCTGGAATTTGGCGGCTCGGGTCTGGCCGTCCGATGGATTTTTTGAACTAACCCCCGGTCGGGCCGGTTGCTGGCCTGCCGGGGGAGGTTGCGGCGCCCGCCGTCCTCAGCGGCGATTGACGCGGAGCGCCATCGAAGTTCGGTATGAGGGTCCTGTCAACCCCTTGAATGCGGCAGTTAGCGGATGTTTACTTAAGGCCCAAAGCGGCCCGGAGGCGGCAAGTGAACCCGAACAATGGCGTTTCGGATGCGGAGAATCTGCGCGTATCGCAGCTCGGTATCCTTCAGCTCACACCGACGGAATGGTTGGTGCGAGATCAGCAGTTTCTTGACGGCGACCCGGCCGCTCTGCTCGGAGTCATCCAGCAAAGCGGAGACGCCTATGAGGTGACCAAGCTTGGCGTGCTCACCACGAGGTGGTTCTACTCGTCGTTCGACCGGGCACAGGCGAGCTTTCTCGCTCGGGGTGCGCCAACATCGGGCACAAGGCCTGGCTCGATACCGCGGCCCAGCAAGCCGGCCGTATCACGCGTCACGCCCTATGCGACGCCAGTTGCCCAGTCCGGCGCACGCGTCACGAACTAGCCGATACTCCGCAGCCGACACCCCGCGCCGGGCGCATCAGCCGGAATGTTGGCGCCGCGCGGTCGCCTATATTTCGTAGCTTTCGGCATCCGTTGTGGGGTTGGTTCTGCGCTCTTTCTTGATGGATGCCTCGGTGCGGTCCAGCAGATCGCTCACCGTGGTCTGTGCCACGGATGCAGCGTCGCGGGCGATGGACTCGGCCTGCGAGATGACCTTCTGCGTGGCGGGGTCGCCCCACAGCCCGTGAGCTTTCGCGCTGATGCGGTCGTAGGCCTGGCGGCCAGCCTTGGATCCGAGCACGAAGCCCGTCGCGATGCCGGCGAGGAACAGTAATTTGCCTTTCATGGGGGACTCCTATGGGTTATGTGGTGGGTTCGGTGCGGGGCGGGTCTTCTTCGGCCCGGTCGTGGCCGCCCAGATCGGGGTTCGACGGGTTGTCGGCGGGATCGATATCGTCGAGATTCGCCTCGTTGTCGAGGTTGTCTTGGTCGTCTTCGGTGTCGCTGTCTGAGTCTGCCGGGGTCGCCACGGCGGCTTCTCCGGGTGTCGATCCCTCCTGGCTGGGGGCGGGCCCATCGGGCCCGGTGCTCGCGCTGGCGACCGGAACGGCCGAGCCGGTGTGTTCCTCGGCCGGGCCGTCGGGGCCGTCCGGTCCGACGAGCTGGTCGGGATTGCTGGGTGAGCTGGGTACAACGGGCGTCGATCCGGTATCAGGAGCGTCGAGTGGGGGCTCTTCAATGGGGTCAGAGTCGTGGGTCACGGGCATACCTTTCTAAACGGCGACAGCAAACGCCCCGGCTGGGCGGCATACAAGTTATACCCCGAACGGATGACATTCAGTAACATTTACGCTCCCTCGCCGAGGAGGAGCGCGCGCAGCGCTGTTTCGACCGAGACTCGGCCCGCGGGGTCAACGGTTTCACCCGCGCGAAACAGGTCGACAATTCGCGGATCAACGTAACTCGTGCGCGCGATCGCCGGCGTGTTGCCGAGAACATCAGCGGCCTGCCGCATCGCTTCGGCAATGGCGCGGTCGTCGTCGCGACGGCTGCGCGTCGCCGCACGCGGCGGCCGGGCAGCGGACGCCGCCCGTGCACCAGACGAGGCCGGCGCAGCCGCAGACGCCCGTGCACCAGACGAGGCCGGTGCAGCAAACAGCGCAGCGGACGCCGCCGGCTGGGTCCCGGCTGCCAGGCTCTGCGCCAGGCTCTGCGCCAGGCTCTGCGCGGCGGCGGCCGTGCCCCGCAGGGTGCGAAAGTCTTTCGCGGTGAACTCGCCGCCGGTGCGTTCCTTGATGAAATCGTTGATGTCGGCGGCCGAGACGGCGCCCTCCACATCATCCAACACCCATGAGAGCAGTGGTGCGGCCGGGCGGTCGTGCAGCCGGGCGCGCAGATAGGTCGCGAGGTCCGCATCCGTTATTACGCCCTGAAATTGCTGCCCGCTCTTGGCCGGAAAATTCAGGTGCACCACGTCGCCGCGCACCGCGACGTGCGAGCAGAGGAGGGTCGAGAGCCCGTGGCTGCCATAGGTGTCGGCGTAGCGCTCGCTGCCGATGCGCAGTGAGGCGAGGTCGAGCATGCGAAACGCCGCGGCGAGCGCTCGGCTGCGCGGCGGGCCGTCTCCGCGCAGTTCCCGCGTGACCTGGCCGCGCACCCTCGGCAGCGATTCGGCCAGCTGCAGGGCACGTTCGAACTTGAGTCGGTTCTTCTGTTCCCGCCAGACCGGATGGTAGATGTATTGGCGGCGCCCGGCCGCGTCGATGCCGATCGCCTGGATGTGCCCGTTGGGGTGCGACGAGATCCACACCTCGGTCCACGCCGGCGGAATCGCCAGGGCTGCGAACCGCTCGCGCAGTTCTTTCTCGGTGACGCGGTCCCCGGCGGGGTCGCGGTAGCTGAACCCCGTACCCGAGCGTCGCCGGGTGTATCCCGGCCGGGTCGGGTCGCTGCGTCGTAGCCGGGTCATGCACGTGCCGTCTCTGCTCGCATGCCGGAAACAGTACTGCGACTTGCTCCACCCAGCGCGAAGGCTGATGCCGTACCGCGGGTCGTACGCGCCGCACCGAGCGGGCGCGGGCCTGCGCGGGCCGTGTTTGAAAGCGGGCGCAGGGTAGATCACGTGCCTTCTTCCCCCACGAGTGTCGCCAGGCGCGCACACGACCACCTGGGAACGACGCGGCCCACTGCATCCGCCCTGCTCCGGCTGATTCGCAGAGCACTTGCAATTCACTAGAACCTGTGTTCGACTAGCATCATGCGGTGGAGTGGGCAGAAACTACAGGCCGAACAGGTCGGCGCGCTGCCCGGCCTCGCTCGCCTGAACAACCTCGTGCGCAGCGTGCAAACGCCCGAGTTCGCCGGAATCACCTTTCACGAGATCCTCGCCAAGTCCGCCCTCAACCACGTGCCCGGGCAGAGCGCGCTGCCGTTCGGGTACACGATCAACCCCTATCGTGGCTGTTCGCACGCTTGCACCTACTGCTTCGCAAGGCCCACCCACCAGTACCTCGACCTCGACGCCGGCAAAGATTTCGACAGCGAGATCATCGTGAAGGTCAACGTGGCCGAGGTGCTCAGAAAGGAGCTCGCGAAACCTACGTGGGGGAGGCACCCGGTGGCCCTCGGCACAAACACCGACCCGTACCAGCGCGTCGAGGGGCGCTACCGGCTCATGCCCGGCATCATCGCGGCGCTCGCCGACAGCAACACTCCCCTCTCCATTCTCACCAAAGGCACCCTGCTGCGCCGCGACCTCGACCTGCTCGTCGAGGCGAGCGCGCACGTTCCTGTCGACCTGGCCATGTCGATCGCAATCTATGACGACGATCTGCAGCAGTCGGTCGAGCCCGGTACTCCCAGCACGAAGGCGCGCCTCGCCACGGTCACCGCGGTGCGCGAACGCGGACTCGACTGCGGCGTCTTCCTCATGCCGATTCTGCCGTTCCTCACTGACACCCGCGCCCACCTCGATGAGGCCCTGCGGCAAGCCAAAGCGGCCGGCGCCACGAGCGTGCTCTACAGCGGCCTCAACCTCAAGCCCGCCGTCAAGGACTGGTACCTGCAGTGGCTCGCCCGCGAGCACCCCGAGCTCGTCGGCCGCTACCAGGAGCTCTACGCCCGCGGCCAGTACGCGCCCAAGGAGTACCGCACCTGGCTCGCCGCACGCATCAAGCCGCTCATTCGCGCGCACGGCCTCGAGCGCGGCGTCGTCGACCCCGCCACCGGCGGCCTGCGGTCCAGCGCTCTGCCGGCCTCCCCAGAACGGATGCCCCCGCCGGCCCCCCGCCCAACCCCCACGTTCGTCCCCGCCGCCCGGCCCCTGATCGCCGCCGAACTCCCGCCCGAACGGGCTCCCACCCTGTTCTGATCTGCCGCGTAACCCCACCCGGGCTCGGAAAGTGGGCCCACGATAGCCTGGGCCCGGTGTCCGAGGTGGGCCCGGTGAGCGGATACCGCTACCCCCTCCCGCTACCCCTCCCCACGCCGGTGGCATACTGAACCAGGGGGAAAATATGTCTCTAGGGTTACCCGGCCATCTGGTCCAGCTGACGCTCGCGCGCGCCCTGGCCCGGGCCGCGCACTGGTTTGCGCTGACCTGCCTCATGGCGGCGGCAGTGTCGGTCGCCATCCTCAGCCTGAATCGCAGCCCCGAACTCTGGATCACCACCGTGGTCGTGGTCGCCATGGGCGCCCTGCTCGTGCTCTTCACCCGGCACCGCCGGATCGCCTTCGCCGTCGCCTTTCTCGCCGTGGGAACCCTCGGCGTCTATGTTTTCACCCTGACCGTGCTCGGCGTTCCCGACGTATTTCCCGCGTCGAATATGTTCCTCGTTGCCCTGCCCAAGATGGCGCTCGTCATGGTCGGCGGCGCCGGATCCACCGCCCTCGCCGGCGTGCTCTGGAGCACCGCGGCCTTTCTCCTGGCCGAGGCCGCCGCGCTCCTGGCAATTCTCGGCACTGCGGTGCCCTATCGGCCCGACCTGTTCACCCTCTCGACCTACCTCGTGCTGGTCGGTGTCATGGTGCTCGCCGGCATCGACCGGCGCGCGAGCAACGCCGCCCAGCCCGCCATTCACCGCGCGGTCCAGGATGGCGCCAACCGGCAGCTGCGCGACGCCCTCGATACCCGCGCCATCGCCCTGCTCAACGACACGACCGTCGCCCAGTTGGTGGCCCTGTCGCTCGAAGAGCCCGGCGCCCTCTCGCCGGGGCTGCGCGCGAGCCTGAACGACACCCTGACCACCCTGCACGACACGAACTGGCTCACCGACATCGACGCCCGCAGTGCAACAGCCCCGAAGCCCACACTGACCGCGCAATCAACCGCCAACCACTCCTGGCTGTCCAGCGCCGTCTACATCACCATCGAACGCTGCCGTGACCGCGGACTCGTCGTCGAGGTCACCGGCGACCGCGACGCCCTCGCCCGCCTCGACGCCGACAGTGACCGCGACGTCGGTCTCGCCCTGCAACAGTGCCTCGTCAACGTCATCCTGCACGCCGGAGTCGCTTCGGCCGAGGTTGCCATCGAATCCGACCTCACCACAATTTCACTTCTCATAACGGATGCCGGCCGCGGCTTCACCGAGTCGGAATCCGCTTCCGACCGCCTGGGTCTGCGGCAGTCCGTGCGGCGCCGCATCGAACAGCTCGGCGGATCCGTGCTCATCTGGAGCCGCCCCGGTGCCGGCACGAGCGTGCGCCTAACCGTGCCCGCGGCGCAAAAACAAACCCCAAACCAAACCCCAAACGCAGCCTCCAGGCGGCCCACCCCATGACCCGCGCCACCCCCACTCCGCGGCGGCCGCGCGCACCGGCATCCGCTTCGCAGCAGCGCCTCGACCCGATCGGAGGCCTCGCCGCCTGGCCGATCGCCCCGGTCGTTGCCCTCATCGTCGTGACCTACGCCGTCGTCGCAACGATCTCGCGCCCGCACGAGATCCAGAACGTCGAACTCGCTGCGGCCGCCGTCGCCGCCCTCATGATCGCGGCCGCCGTGCTCGTCTGGTCAGCCCGCCCCGATCTGGCCCCCTTCACCCGCACCCGCGCCATCGTGATCGTGGCCCTCGGCGTCGGGGCACACCTGCTCGCCGCGGCGAGCACCTGGCAGTTCAACGGCATGATCCAGGACGACTTTGCCCCGATCGGCCTCGGCCTGCTGCTCCTCGCCCTCGCGCCCTTTCGGCCGTGGAAGGAAATCCTCCTGCTCGGCGTCTCAGTCGCCGTAACGGTCGGCGTTACGGCCCTCGTCCAGTCGCCGTTCCTCGGAATCCAGACACCGCCCGTGCTGTTCGTTATTATCGCCATGACCCAGGTACTCGCGCCCACCCTCGCCGCCGCCGCGTACTCGCGCCAGGTCGTCAACTCCATTTACCGCTGGCAAACGGATGCCCGCCGCGCCATCCGAGCGCGCACCGAAGAGAGTCGCGGCCTCCTCGCGCAATCCGTGGTTGACCATCGCCTGACCAATCTCGGCGCCGATGTGCTTCCCTTTTTGGCCGACGTTCTCGCGCGGCAAACCCTCACCGCCTCCGACATCAAACGCGCGCGCTCCCTCGCCTTTCAGGTGCGCCGAGTGCTCGTCGCCGAGGTCGACCACACCTGGCTTGACGACCTCATCGACCGCGAACGCATCGGCCTCACCGAGCACGGCCTCAACCCGCTCTGCGTCATCGCCGACCCGGAACGCCGGGCGACCGGCTTCGACTCCGACCAGCGTGCCGCCGTCGGAGCCGTGATCGTGGCGCTCTGCACCCTCAAGGGCTTCGACCCCACGAGCCTCGTCGTACAGATCGATGGATCCGGCGCTGCACCCACCGACACCGATCAAATCACGCAGGCCTTCGGTCACCGTGGGGCCCGCCCGACGCCGGCCACCGACACCACAACCCTCGACATCGTCACCCCAGCCCAGACGCAGGCCGCCGCCCAGGCCAGGGCCCAGGCCCGTGCGCAGGACCAGGTGTACGCCGCCACCATGCCGCGAACGCCCCGGCGTACGACTGACGCCGGCTCCCGCGCCACCGACACCATCACCATCCAGGCCGGCATCTCCCTGCCGCCGTTTCAGCGGCGCCGCGCCCTGCGTCCGTACCTCAGCGTGCTGCGCGCGGTGTTCACCCGGGTGCGGGTCACCAGCCGGCGTCCGCTGCTCACGCTAGAATTCGACGCTGAACGTGGCCACCTCACCAAGACCAAAGGCACAAGATAATGGCGAAACTGTACTTTCGATACGGCGCCATGAACAGCGGGAAAAGCACTTCTATGCTGCAAGCGGCATACAACTATGAGGAACGCGGGCACCACGTGCTGCTCGCCAAGCCGTCGGTCGATACCAAGGGCGACCGCGGCATTCTCTCCCGTTTGGGCGTCACTCGAGCGGTCGATTTTTTACTCACCCCCGAAACGGATGCCTACGCCCTGTTCCAGCAGCACCGCGCCCAGGTACTCCACCAGTTCGGCCGGGACGTGAGCGCCCTGCTGCTCGACGAAGCCCAGTTTCTGACCGAAACCCAGGTCGATGACCTGCTGCGCATCGCGATTCTCGAGAACGTGCCGGTACTGGCTTACGGCATTCGCACGGACTTTCAGACCGTCGCCTTTCCCGGAAGCCGCCGCCTGCTCGAGGTCGCCCATAGTCTCGAGGAGCTCAAAACCATCTGCCGCTGCGGGCGCAAAGCCATCTTCAACGGGCGCAAGATCGGCGGCGTCTATGTTTTCAACGGAGACCAGGTGGCCATCGACGGCGAAGAGGTCACCTACGAGTCGCTGTGTGGCAGCTGCTACCTCGAGGAGAGCCACGGCGTGCTCAACAACCGCAGCCGGCCAAATCCCGCCTGACGTGCAGCGGGCGAGGCGCCCGCCGCCGCGGAGTCGACGACGTGCCCTGGGCGCTCGTGCTTTCGGGCATCCCGACGGTCACCGTCGCCACGGCCAATTCGCTGTGCTGATGAGCCGCCACGCGGTCACCCCTCTGGCCGGAACACTGTTCTCCGTGGGCCTGCAGTCTTCCTCGCGTAATCTCAGCGACCTCTATCGCGATCGGTCCCAACAGGAGACTTTCGTGGCTCAGACCGGCGCGACCACGTCGGAACGATAGCTGCAGGTTGCGCGCTTTGAGGCCATGGCTCGCCCCTCTCTCGAACGGTTCACCAGCACCGACGCGGTGACCCGCACTCGCCACGAATATCGTGAAGACCACCCCGAATGACGCCTCCGTACGCCGACGGCCACTCATCGCCAGTGCTGGCACAGTGCGGCAAATCTGAGCGCGTTTTCTGTAGAAAACACCCCCACTTCGGGTGGGGTATCGGCGTTTTGCGGGGGCGCTGGCTGAAACCGCGTGTGTATTGCACCAACGGGGCGCTAACGTGAAAGTCGCCTAGGTATTTCACGACGATGTGCCGGGAACGTTGAATTCGACGTAGCAACCAACCATCATCCAGGGGGAACCTCACTTTGTTCAAGAAAAGTCTAGCCACGGCCGCACTGGCCGTTTTTGCCGTCTTCGCGTTCGCACCGGCCGCTATCGCCGCCGACTATGTGTCGAACACCGCCCTCGTGAGCATTCAGGCTGCGCCCGTTGCCGGCGAAACTGCCGTCGTCGCCTTCGCCGCAGGTGCCTTCACGGCAAACGAAAGCGTGACGTACTCCGTCACGGGATCGCAGGCCGCCACACTCAGCGTCGTCAAGACCGCTGCCACCACCTCGCTCACCAAGAACGCCGCTGCCAACGGTTCTGCGTCGCTCAGGGTTGCCATTCCTGAAAATGCAACCGGCAAGTACACGGTCACCGCTACTGCTGCCTCGGCCACGTACACCGCGATCCTTGACATCATCGCCGCAGACGCCGGAACCAGCACCGGCCTCCCGTCGACCGGCTATAACGTTCCGGTGCTCATCATCTGGGGCGCCGCTGGCATCCTCGTGCTCGGTGTTGCACTCGTGCTCGTGCGCATCTCGGTTCGCCGCCAGCACACTGCCGCGTAAATAAGTCCTCCGAGTAGCCCTTGGCCGCTCGACCAAACGCCTCGATCGCCCTGTGGTGTCGGGGCGTTTGCTGTGCCATCGTGCCCGATGAAACAGGCAGACACGTGGTCCGTCACCTGAACGGCACCAGGAGGTCGCGCTGCTTCGCCAGCCCGCCAGCCCGCCAGCCCACCAGCCCGCCAGCCCGCCCGGCGGCCGGCCGGCCGACACTCTGGCAGGCGGTACCCATTCGCTCGGTTAGGGAACGTTGTTCTGCGGTTCGGCAACGAGCTGCAACCCGATGGTCGAGTTCGCGGAGAGCGACAGCGCTTCGACCCAGTCCCGGTTGAGCGTGGGTACTCTGCTGCCGAAATATTTGTAGGCCAGGGAGATGCCGGGATGCAGCCAAACCGTGCTGCGGCCCCCTCCGGCGAGCGGGTCGTCACGCCATGAGAAATAGAACGATTCGCCGCGGCGCAGTTTCGCGCCGATCACGAGCTGGATATGCGCCAAAATGCGGTCATCGAAGTCGGCCGTCAGATTGGAGTCGTAGGTGAACCTGCCCATGTTTCGCCTCATCGTTCGCACGGCACTACGGCTGGCTTAGGGGCCTTATCGCAGAAAACCTCGGGTATTGCACACTTGTTCAAAAGCCGATTAAATGCTGGTCGTGCTGATACTAGTGAACCGATTGAAAAAATTCGCTCAGTCAGTGAGCTTGTTCACATCCCCAAATCAGGGGGCACTCGGCTCGGCTGCACCCGGTTAGAACAGCGTCGGCACAATCACGAGCGCATTGAACGTTACGTGCGCGATGATCGCCCCGCCGATTCGGCCGGTTGCCAGTGACAGCCATGCCGCGGCCAGGCCAAAGATCAGGGTCGAGCCAGCGACAACCGCCACGGTCGCCGTGCTGCCGAGATCGAGTGCCATGAGGTGCATGAGCGCGAAGGTCAGCCCGCTCACGCCGACGGCTACCGGGGCTGCTGCCCACTTTGCGCCGTGGGCTGCCGCCTGGTCATGCACCGCACGCAGCACCAGGCCACGAAAGAAAACCTCTTCCACGAGCGGAGCGAGCAGCACGGGCGCGAGAAGTGCTCCGAACAGCCACCAGCCGTCATAGACGGTCTCCCCGAGGCGAACGCCGGCCGAGCCGATGCTGCCGTAGCCCCAGATCTCGATCAGGCTCGCCGCCGTGCGGGCCACAAGTCCCACGCCGAGCCCCCAGATCAGGTCTATCGGCCGCACGGACAACCTGAGGAAACCCAGCCAGAACCCCGCTTCGGGGCGCCCGCCAGCTACTACGAGGGAACCGAGCAGCGGCACCCACACGCACAGGTAGCCGAGCAGTAGCGCCAATCGGCCGTCGGCAAAGGTTAGTGACCCCACGACGACGATGAGCGCCATCGCCACGGTGACGCCGAGCGTGGCCGGCGCGAGGGCTGAACCGACGTCGTGCGGTCGAATCCTCGCCGGTTCCGTCACATCTGCAGTAATGCCCATTCCATAAAACTACTCATATACCCACGTCGGGTGCACGGTCAGAGTGTGCGGCTAAAGTTCGCTACCCTCAGATGAGGGGAGACGCACGATCGTGCGGTTGAAAAAGCGCGACGCGCACCGGCTGAATCTCCCCGGAACACCTGAAGGGAACGCCGTCGAATGGAACTTCGCGACTACATTCGCATACTGCGCAAGAGCTGGGTGCTCATTGTCATGTTCACCCTCGTGGCCGTGGGTGCGGCATCCGCCTATTCCATTGTGCAGACGCCAAAATACAGTGCAACGTCGAAGGTCTTCGTGTCGACCCAGTCGAGTGGGTCCACGTCTGACCTGGCCCAGGGCAACAATTTCTCCGTGGCCCGGGTGAAGACCTATTCCGCGCTCGTCACGACTCCCATCGTGCTGCTGCCGGTCGTGGCCACCCTGAACCTCGGCATCACGGCCGATGAACTCGCCCTCAAGGTTGCCGCCTCTGCCCCCCTCGATACGTCGATCATCGACATCACCGTCACCGACACCGATCCCGTGCGCGCCGCTGACACGGCCAATGCCGTCTCGGCCAGCCTCACCCTCATCGTCGAAGACATTGAAACCCCGGTCTCCACCGATGCGGCCTCGCCGGTCAAACTGACCCGTGCGCAGGAAGCCATCGTGCCGACCATTCCGGTCAGCCCGAACGTGCCGCTCAACATCGCTCTCGGGGCCCTCGTGGGCCTCGCGCTCGGCGTGGGTCTCGCGGTGCTGCGTGAAACGCTCGAAACACGCATTCGCAACACCCACGATGTCGAACAGCTCACCGAGTTGCCCATTCTCGGCGGCATCGTGTTCGATCCGAAAGCCAAGGACCGACCTCTGATCGTGCACGTTGACCCGCGCAGCCCCCGCGCCGAGTCGTTTCGTACGCTACGCACCAACCTGCAGTATCTCGATGTGGGCCGCACCGACCGCTCCTTCGTCATCACCTCGTCGATTGAGAGCGAGGGAAAAAGCACGACCGGAGCCAACCTCGCCATTGCCCTGGCTGATGCCGGCTCGCGCGTTCTGCTCGTCGACGCCGACCTGCGCCGCCCCAAGCTCGCCGATTATATGGACCTTGAGGGGTCGGTCGGCCTCACCGACGTGCTCATCGGCCGGGCCGATCCGGCCGATGTCATTCAGCCGTGGGGCACGGGCCAGCTTTTCGTGTTACCGGCCGGTCACGTGCCGCCGAACCCGAGCGAGCTGCTCGGCTCCACGCGCATGACCCAGCTCATCACCGAGTTCAACCGGGCTTTCGACGTCGTCATCTTTGACTCGCCGCCGCTGCTGCCGGTAACGGATGCCGCCATTCTCGCCAAGAATGTGGGTGGCGCGCTCATCGTGGTGGCCGCCGGTCGCACCCACAAAAACCAGCTCAAGGGCGCAATCGCCGCGCTCGACAACGTGGGGGCGCCGATTTCCGGCCTCGTGCTCACCATGCTGCCGACCAAGGGGCCCGACGCCTACGGGTATGGGCACTATGGGTACGGCGATGGTTACGGCGAGACCACCGTTCCGGCACTCGTTCCCACGGCAGTGCCGGAACGCACCCGCGGCGCGCGCGCCAAGCGCTGACACGCTGACACGCTGACACGCTGACACGCTGACACGCTGCCACGCTGCCACGCTCTGCTTGAATAGGGCAATGTCAACTTCCCGCCCGCACGCCGCACCCCCGAAACGATCGCGCACGATCGCCGGGCTGGTCGTACTCGGGGTGCTGGTCGTCCTGATCGCTGCTACCGCCTGGGTGGGGATTCGTGGGTTGCAGGCCCGGGACGCCCTACAGACTGCCGTGCCGCTCGCCGGCACCATCAAAGAGCAGATCGTGGCCGGCGACACCGCCGCCGCGGCAACGACCGCGGTCGAACTTGCTGACTATGCCGAGACGGCCCGAGCGCGCACGAGCGATCCGGTGTGGCGCACCTTCGAACTGGTTCCCTTTCTCGGTCCGAACCTGCAAGCCGTGCGCGAGCTCGCCGCGGTGGTCGACGATGTGGCCAAGAACGCCGTGACGCCGCTGACCGCACTCGCCGGCAACCTCAACCTGAACGATTTCAAACCGGTCGACGGAAAGATCGCCCTGCAGCCCCTCATCGACGCGCAACCGCCGGTCGCCGCGGCGGATGCCGCGCTGTCGCGGGCGGCGGCGAATGTCAGCGATATTGAGACCGGCGACGTGCTTGAGGTTGTTCGCAGCGCCGTCACGAAGTTGCAGACTGTCACGGTTGACACCGCGGTCACTCTCGACGGATTGAACCGCGCGGTCACCCTTCTTCCGGCCATGCTCGGTGCTGACACACCGCGCAATTACATTCTGCTCTTTCAAAATCCGGCTGAACTGCGCTCCACCGGCGGCATCCCGGGTGCCCTGGCCCTGCTGCACACCGATGCCGGCAGCATCGAGCTCACCCAGCAGGCCAGCTCCAGCTCGTTTCGCGAATACCCGGCTCCCGTGCTGCCTCTCGGCGATGAGATCCGCAGCATCTACGGTGACATCACCGGCCAGTTCATTCAAAACGTCACCATGACGCCCGACTTCGCGCAGAGCGGCGCCCTTGCCCGTGAAATGTGGCGCCTCGAATTCGGTGTCGTGGCAGACGGCGTGCTGTCGGTCGATCCGGTCGCGCTGAGCTATCTGCTCGATGCCACCGGCCCGATCACCCTCGCCACGGGCGACGAGCTCACATCCGACAACGCCGTGCACCTGCTGCTGCGCGACGTCTACGCGCGCTACGAGGTGCCGCGCGAGCAAGATGCCTTCTTCGCTGCAGCCGCAGGGGCCGTGTTCGACGCCGTCAAGAGCGGCCGCGCCGACCCGACCAAACTCATCGCCGCGCTCGCCCGGGCCGGAGCCGAAAACCGGGTGTTGGTCTGGAACGCCGCCGAGTCCGAGCAGGCCGTTCTCGCCGACACCACCCTCGTCGGAGCACGCCCGGCCAGTGACAGCACCACGAACCGCTTCGGCCTCTATTTGAACGACGGCACCGGTGCCAAGATGGACCTCTACCTCGACGTGCAGACAGCCATCGGCCAGCAGACCTGTCGCAGAGACCTGCGCCCGCAATACTCGGTCGAGGTCACCCTCACCAACACTGCTCCAGCGGATGCCGCCACGAGCCTGCCAGCCTACGTCACCGGCGGAGGGGCCTTTGGGGTGCCCCTCGGCACCATCAAGACCGTGCTGTCCGCTTACGGCCCCCCCGGCGTGCAGAATCTCGGCGTCACCCGCGACGGAGCCACCGTTCCCTATCACCCGGCCACCGACGCGACCTACCCGGTGAGTTCGATCGGCATCGAACTCGCCCCGGGGGAGAGCGCTGTGCTGCGCTTCAGCTGGCTCGGGGCGCAGGCCTTCACCGGTGCCCTCGAACTGCGCAGTACGCCGCTGATCGCGCTGCACGCGGCCACGCAACTAGACTTGGGTTGTTAGAGCTTGTCGCAGCGGGCTCATTGCGCCAGACCTCGGGGGATCCACACTTTGCTCAAGAAATTTTTCGCCACACTCGCCATTGCCGGAGTCGCTGTGCTGGCGCTGCCGGTCGCCGCGCATGCCACGGGCTATGTTGCCGCCGACCTCATCTCGGTCAGTGGTGACCCGCAGGCGGGCGGCGAGGTCAGCGTCGAGTTCGACGACGGTGCGTTCGAGAACGCGGAACGCGTCTCCGTGGCTGTCTCCGGCGAGGGCCCCGTGACGTTTGGCGTAGTGCAGGCAGCCACCGTCGGTGTGGTGCGATCAGCGACCCGCCTCGGCGCGCTTGATCTGATCGTGAGGCTGCCAGCCGATGCCACCGGTTCGTACACGCTCACCGCCACCGGCCTGAGCTCCCAGAATGTGGGTACGGCTACCATCACCGTCGTTGCGGCAGATGGCGCGGCCAGCTTGCCTTCGGCCGGCTTTGGGGTGCCGGTGCTCCTGCTCTACGTCGTGGCGGCAATGCTCGTGCTGGGACTGGCCCTCGTGCTGGTGCGCCGCCGGTCGGCAACCAAACAGCACGCCTAGTTTATGCTCAGTCCCCTGATTACGGGGTAGACACTGGGCGACGTGGCCACCGATCTGTGGGAAGCTACGGGTGGACAGTTATGTACCGCAACGAAAGGTCGCTACGTGGAACTCCGCGACTACATTCGCATCCTGCGTAAGGGTTGGCTCCATATCGTGGCGTTGACGCTCGTGGCCGTCGCCGCAGCATCCGTCTTCTCGATCATGCAAACGCCTGCTTTCAGTGCCATTTCCAAGGTATTCGTGTCGACGCAATCAAGCGGCACCACCTCTGATCTGGTGCAGGGCAACAGCTTTACGGTCGCCAGGGTAAAGACCTATTCCGGTCTCGCGACCACTCCGCTCGTGCTGCTGCCGGTCATTGAGAGCCTGAAGCTCGACACGACGCCAGCCGACCTCGCCGAGGCGATCTCGGTCTCCGCACCGCTTGACACGTCGATTATTGATATCACCGTCACCGACGCTGATCCAGTTCGTGCGGCCGATATCGCCAATGCGGTGTCGCAGAGCCTCACGGAGAGCGTGCAGGAGATCGAGCAGCCCGACGACGCGAACGCGGCCGCGCCGGTCAAGCTCACCCGCGTGCAGGTGGCCAGCGTGCCAATCGAGCCGGTGAGCCCGAACGTTCCGCTCAACATCGCGCTCGGCGCGCTCGTCGGGTTGGCTCTCGGCGTGGGGTTGGCCGTGCTGGGCGAAACGTTCGACACCCGCATTCGCAGTCAGCGCGACGTGGAACAGGTTACCGATATGCCGGTCATCGGCGGCATCGTGTTCGATCCGAAAGCGACCGACCGCCCCCTCATCGTGCACGCTGATCCGCGCAGCCCACGAGCCGAATCGTTTCGTACCCTGCGCACGAACCTGCAGTACCTCGATCCGGGCCGCCCTGACCGTTCGTTCGTCGTGACATCGTCCATCGGGAGCGAGGGCAAGAGCACGACGAGCGCCAATCTCGCTATTGCTCTGGCCGATTCCGGCGCACGCGTGCTGCTCGTGGACGCCGACCTGCGTCGCCCGAAAGTCGCCGAGTACATGAATATTGAGGGTGGCGTCGGTCTCACCGACGTTCTCATCGGGCGGGCTGACCTCAGCGACGTCATTCAACCGTGGGGCCGCGGACAGCTGTTTGTGCTCCCCGCCGGCCACATTCCGCCGAACCCGAGCGAGCTGCTCGGATCAGTCGGCATGGCCACGCTCATCGAGGAGTTCAACCGAACCTTCGATGTCGTCATATTCGACTCGCCGCCCCTGCTGCCCGTAACGGATGCCGCGATTCTCGCCAAGAGTGTCGGCGGTGCCATTCTCATCGTCGCCGCCGGGCGTACCCAGAAGAACCAGCTCAAGGGGGCCATTGCAGCCCTGCACAGCGTTGGCGCGCCCATTAGCGGCCTGGTGCTCACCATGCTGCACACCAAGGGACCGGATGCCTACGGCTACGGTCACTACGGGCAATACGGCTATGGTCACACCTACGGTGACCTCACGACCGAACCTGGAATGGTCCCCCCGTCCTTCTTTCGTCGATCGAGAGCCCGAGCATGAGCGTTCCCCGAATTCTCTTGGTCTGCACCGGCAACATTTGCCGGTCTCCGCTCGCCGAACAGCTATTGCGAGCTCGTTTGGAGGCGCTCGGCCTCCAAGCCGACGTGCAGAGCGCTGGTACCCGAGCCATGGTGGCGAGCCCCATGACGGCCGAGGCCGCCGCGCTTTCGCTCACGCATGGTGCCCACTCCACCGAGCACGCGGCCCGGCAGCTGACCGAGCACCTCGTGGGCGCCGCCGACCTCATCCTCACGGCCACGCGAGACCATCGCCGGGAGGTGGTCACCCTGCTTCCGAAAGCCACCCGCTATACCTTCACCCTCAACCAGTTCGCCCGTCTGGTGGGCGCCATCGCCGACCCGGGGGGCCTTGAGAATCCCGCCCCGAACCGTCCGGGCCCGGGTCCGGAAAGCGGGGCCACGATAAAACAGGGGCCCGGTGTCATGGGGTGGGCCCCGCGAGTGGATGTACCCGCCTCAGCACCACGGCCACAGGCATCCGCTTTCTCGGCTTTCGTCGCGTCGATCGCTGCCACGCGCGGCCTTCACCCGTCGCCGAATCCACCCACCCGTGACGATATCGACGACCCGTACCGGCAGTCCGCGGCCGTCTACACCGGCGTCGCCGCGATCATCGACGAGTCGGTCACGACCATCGCGGCGGCCCTGGCCCCAGCCTTGCGTCAGCACTGATATGCGCCGTTTTCGCCGATCGACCACGCGCGATGCCTCGCGCCGCCGCATCTGGGTCTATCTTGCCGTCGGGTTGTTCCTCGTTTGTGACGCCTACCTGGTCACCACCGCACTCACGTCGACCCGGGCCGACACCGGCCTCCCGGCCGCAACGCCGCGCGCGATTCTCGCTCCCAGCGCGACCCCCACGCCCAGCCCGACCGCCTCGGCGGCGGCCGCCGTCAGTCCAGTGCCGGCCACGCGCATCCTCTCGGCGGTGTCGTCAACCGTCGCCTGGCGGGCCGTCACCGGAATCTGCCCCGACCCGCTCGCCGCGCCCGAGGTCAGCACCGACGCCGGCGCCACCTGGACCACGACCGACGCCAACGGCCCCACCGAGGTAACCGCGTTGCAGAGCATCGCCGCGACCAACGGTTCGGTCGCCCAGTTCCTCGGATTCTCCGAGTCCGACTGTTCAGCCCAGGTCGTGCGCACCTTCGTGGGCGGTGACAACTACTCCTCCGCCGACGACGAGCTCGACACCGCGTGGTACGTCGACCCCGTCGACCGCTCCGAGCTGCACGGCCCCGACGGATTCCACCCAGCCCCGTGCGACACGGTTGTCGCCCTTGCGCCCGGGTTCGCCGACGCCGATGCCGACGCCGCCGCTGTTCTCTGCGCTGACGCACGAGTTTTCGCCACAACGGATGCCGCCGCCTCCTGGTCAGCGCCGCTCACCGTTCCCGGAGCGCTCACCCTCACGGCGACCACCGGGGGCTACATCGCGATGGCCGCCGGAGCTGCCACCAGCAGCGCCGAGCAGACCGCCACGCCCGCTGCCACCGCCGACCCGGCCACCTGCCTCGGCCTGAGCGTCATCGACCTCAGCATCGACCCCGCCGGAGAAATTGCCGGCGAAACTGCCGGCGAAACTGCGGGAGACGCCGCCGCCGATCTGACCGCCGCGACCGCCGGGTGCTACGTCACCGCCGACGCCCCCGCCACGCTGGCCGGGAACATCGCCGTCGCTTCCGCCGACGGCACCCTCTGGCTCTGGATCGGCGATGCCACCCTCCGCTCCACCGACGCCGGCCGCACGTGGCTCTAGGACGCGCTGCTCGAGGTTGTGCGCATCCGTTTGCCCGCGTCGTCCAGGGCGCATGCACCGCTCCGAATGCACCGCCCCGAATGCACCGCTCCGAATGCACCGCCCCGAATGCACCGCTCCGCATCCACCGCCCCGCGTCCGCCCGGCGCAGCCCGGCCCGCGCGGCTCCATTCTCCACAGATCCGTAATACCTCGACACGTTTTTCGCCTCGGGGACTAGTCTCAGCCCATGGACGACAACGTCGCGTGGGTCTTTCAGAAGAAAGACGTGGATCAGCCGCGCATGTGCGCCGAGTGCGGCGAGGCCATGGAGGTGACCTGGCACGGTACGGGGTACGACTATGGCTGCGCGAACTTCGCGTGCACGCAGCTCTACTTCGGTCCGCCCTACTCCGAGGCCGAGCTGGCGAGCACTGTTCCACCCGAGGTGCGCTCGCCCAACTGCCCCCGATGCCTCATACCCATGCAGATCGTGCCCGACGGTGAGGCCTGGCAATTCTCTTGTCAGCAAGACGGATGCGACGGCATCTGGCCCCCCACCGGCCCCTGACCCGATTTGCCCCCACAAAAAAACGAACACACGCCCACGCCACCCCCGCGTTGATGAGCCTGCGAGTCGCCACCATCCGCTGGTCGAGCTTGCCGAGACCGTCATCCCGGCACAGCAACGACCCTCATTGAGCGGGAAAAGACCTCTGCCGCCCGCCGACATCAACGACCGGGGCTTGAACACCTTCGAGCCCTTCTCCTCGGCGATCGTCTCGACCGCCCTCCTGAATGATCGGGTCATCTGGCGCAACCTCTGGAACGACCCCTCCGCGCTCACAGCCCACGCCACACCTACCTCGCCACCGCTCTGGAGTCGACTCATGCCGAACACTGACCCTGCTGCCACGGCCACACCGCTGGAATCCGCTCAATTGACCGAGCTGGCTCGCCGCGTCATCGCGCTCATGCCCGAGAACGGGCGCATCCTGGTCGGCATCGCAGGCAGCCCGGGCGCGGGTAAAACGACCCTCGCCATCCAGGTCGCGGCGAGAATCAACGAGCTGGTCGGCAGCGACGACTGCGCCGTGCACCTGCCGATGGACGGCCACCACCTCGCCAACGCCACCCTCGATCGGCTGGGCCGGCACGATCGCAAGGGGGCCATTGACACCTTCGACGGCTGGGGATTCCTCGCTCTCCTCCGCCGTCTCCTCACCGAATACAACCACACCGTCTACGCACCGAGCTTCGACCGCCGGGTTGACGAGGGCATCGCGGCTGAGATCGCCGTGCAGCCGAGTGCACGCGTGGTCATGGTCGAGGGAAACTATCTGCTCGCCGACTCCGAGCCATGGCTGCAGATCTCTACCCTGCTCGCCGAGTCCTGGTTCTGCGAGACCAGCGAGCATGAGCGCCTTCGCCGCCTGGTCGATCGGCACGAACGCCACGGGCGGAGCCCCGAGGCCGCGCTGGCCTGGGCCGAGTCCGTCGACGGCAAGAACGCCCTCCTGATCGAGGCTACCCGGCCCCGGGCCACCCTCACCGTCTCCGGCCAGTAGCCCCCGCCCCCAAACCCGTAGCCTCCGCAGTATGGCGGATGCCCCGTGAAACACCTCGTTACCGAACCGTGACGGCCCTCCCGCCGCGTTGAGGCAGTGCAGGACCGTCTCGCCACCCCGCACGACGTTGTGGATGATGACGAGCACCTCCGGTGTTCGCCCTCACCTTCACATCGGACGGCTGGGACGATTGCCGATCCACCGACAGGGCCGCACTGAAGCGCGTCAACGCACTCATCATGACCGCACGCCGTGTTCCCTGTCGGGAATCGGCAAGCCCGAACAGCTCGAGTACCACGAAGGCTCAGCCTTGTTGTGTCGCATCCCGGAGGAGCATCGCGTCGTTTACTCTTTCGACTATTCCTTCGTCTATTCCTACGACGCCGCCCACGCAAAATCACTGCTGTCCCGCACGCACAGGACAGGAGTGAGTTGAACCGACTCTACGGCGTCTCCGTTTATCACCCGGAGGAGCAGCTTCACGGCGACTCGGCCGATGTCAAGCATCGGCGACCTCACTGACGACAGTGCGATGGGAAGTTGCGCGGCCAGAGACGTGTCATTGAACCCAACAATTGCCACATCCCGGCCCACGAGTAACCCGTGAGAATTTGCCGCTCCCATGGCACCGATGGCCGCGAAGTCGTTGACCGCGAAGATCGCACTGGGTCGACGATCTTCGTCGCGAAGAATGCCATCTGCTGCGGTACGCCCGCCCGTTGTGTCGAAGCGCGACCACACGATGGCGCTCTCGGGGATCGTGCCCCCGAGCGCGCGAAACCGGGAGACGAAGCCGTGCGTTCGATCGACCGCAGTGCTGGCATAGGGTTCACCGGCGATGACGGAAACAACGCGGTGGCCCTGGTCCCACAGGTGCTGCGCCACCAGCGCCCCACCGAGGGTGTCATCGCAGGTGGCTGATGCAAAACCGGGCACGGCGCGATTCATGAGCACGAAAGGCACTTTGCGTTCGGTGAGGTCAGTGAGAATGTCGCCGTCGAGATGCGCGTCACCGATGATGAGTCCGTCTACCCGCCGAGAGAGCATGATCTCCATCTTGCGCCGCTGTATCGCTGTATCGTCACGGGAGTTCATGACGAACGTGGAGTAGTTGGCGTCGTCTGCTGCCTCGTCGATGCCTTCGTACATGACCGCAAGCACGAGGTCGGAAAGCCGCGGAACGATGACTCCGAGAAGGTGTGTGCGCCGTGTGCGCAGGCTCGTGGCTTGGGGATCGGGGGAGTACCCCACCTTCTTGGCCAGGTCACGCACGCGTTGAGCCGTAGCCGGCGCGGCGGCGCCCCGCGCCGCGTCGGCTTTCCCATGCAGGATCCGCGACACGGTCGACGGGTGTAGGCCAAGTTCGGCGGCCAGGTCTTTCAGGGTGACGGACCCCGGTCTGATGTCTGTCATTTCGCTGTCTCCAGTTTCAATTATCCGAGAAAACCGGATACGAAGCTTGACGGGCCCGTTGATCCCATTCTATAGTTTGAACACCTCACTACCCAAACGATTGGGTAGCAAACGATACTTACCCGCAACGAAGCGTGCAGTCGGCCGAAACATTGGGTAATTACTCTTACATCAAGAACCCAATCGTTTGGGTATCGACCTTCGGAGAAAAAATGACAGATCGTGCCGGTACCCACGTGGTGTTGCTGGCGACCGGGGGAACTATCTCGTCGCGAGCCCGCTCAGCTGAAGACGGTGCCGCGGTCGCCGCCGACGGAGGGGCGCAAGTTCTCCGTGGTTTGGCCGCAGCTCCGGCCTACCCCGTGCGGGTCGTTGACGTCGTCTGCGAGGGGTCATACCTGCTCACGCTCGTCGACATGATCGCGATCTGCGCGCAGATCAAGATCGCCCTCTCCGATCCATCGGTGCGAGGGGTGGTCGTCACTCACGGCACTGACACGATGGAAGAGACCGCCTACCTGGCCGATCTCACCCACGACGACGTGAGCCCGGTGGTCTTCACCGGGGCGCAGAAATCCGCCGACGCCGCTGAACCCGACGGTCCCGGCAACCTCGCCGATGCAATCGCGGTCGCGGGATCACCCGCGGCAGCGGGCTTGGGAGCGCTGATCGTTTTCGCCGGCGAGATATTTCCCGCACGCGGTGTGCGTAAGGCACAGACCTTCGCGCTGGATGCTTTCACCAACCCAGACTTTGGTGTGGTCGGTTTTTTGACCGCGACCGGTGATGTCGTTATCACCCGCCATGAACAGCGGATGCCCCCGCTTCCCCTTCCTCTCCGCCCTCTCCGCGAGGCCAAGCGCGTCGACGTGGTGTCTGCCTACCCGGGGGCTGACGGAATCTTGCTGCGGGCATCCGTTTCTGCCGGGGCCAGCGGAATCGTGTTGCAAGCGACGGGCAGCGGCAACGCCAACCCCGCCCTGTGCTCCGCCGTCGCCGCGGCCACTGCGCGCGGCACCGTCGTTGTGACGAGCACTCGGGTGAGTGCCGGCCCGGTCATCCCGGTTTACGGCGCCGGCGGAGGACGAGACCTCGTCGCGGCCGGCGCGCTCCCCGCTGGCTTCCTGCGGCCCTCGCAATCGATGATTCTGCTCAGCCTGCTGTTGCACCTCGACCACGACCATGACGAGATCGCCCACGCCTTTGCCCTGTATGGGGCAGCAAACACCAAGTCCGCACAAATTTGCTAGTTCAACGAAAGGCACGGTCATGAAAAAAGATATCCAGGTCGCATTTGGAGTGGACGTCGACGCCGTCGCCGGCATGCTCGGCTCCTACGGCGGCGAAGACTCCCCGTGCGACATCTCCCGCGGCATGTTCAGCGGCGAGGTCGGTGGTCCTCGTCTCATCCGCCTGTTCGACAAGTACGACTTGCCCGCCACGTGGTTCGTTCCGGGTCACTCCATCGAGACTTTTCCCGAGCTCACCCGCATGATCGTTGCGGCAGGCCACGAGATCGGCGTGCACGGCTACTCCCATGAGAACCCGATCGCGATGACCCGCGAACAGGAGACCACAATCCTTGACCGATCCATCGAACTGATCGAAAACGTCTCGGGACGCCGCCCCACGGGGTATGTCGCCCCGTGGTGGGAGTTCTCGTCGGTGACGAACGAAATTTTGCTCGAACGCGGCATCAAGTACGACCACTCGCTCATGCACAAGGACTTCGAGCCGTACTACGTGCGCGTCGGTGACAGCTGGAAAAAGATCGACTACGCCCAGAACGCCCAGACCTGGATGGAGCCGCTCGTGCGCGGCACCCCGACCGACCTCGTGGAGATTCCCGCCAACTGGTACCTCGATGACCTGCCACCCATGATGTTCATCAAGGCCGCCCCGAACTCGCACGGTTTCGTGAATCCTCGCGACATCGAGCAAATGTGGAAAGACCAGTTTGACTGGGTCTACCGCGAAATGGATCAGGCCGTCTTCACGATGACGATCCACCCCGACGTCTCCGGACGCCCGCAGGTGCTCCTCATGCTTGAGCGCCTCATCGAGCATTTCAACTCCTATGCAGGAGTCAGCTGGAACACCTTCGACCAGATTGCAGATTCGTTTCTCGCCCGCTCCCCCCGAAAGGTCACCTCCGCATGAAACTGAAATCCCCCACCCTCGATCTCACGGCGCCGACCGTCAACGAGAAACGTCGTTTTCCCTCGTTCACCGTCAAGCAGACCCGCACCGCCACGATTCTTGCGCTCCTGGCCTGGACCGTTGCCGTCTTTGACTACGGCTTGTTCGGCACGCTCCTACCTGCCATGCAGGAATCCTTCGGCTGGACCGCGCCGGAAGCCTACGCGATCAATACCTGGATCGCAGTCGGAACCGCGATCGTCTGCTTTGGCGTCGGCCCGGTCATCGACCGCCTCGGGCGACGCAAGGGCATGATGGTCACCGTCGGTGGCACGGCAATCGTTTCCGGTCTCACGGCAATCATCCCCACTGGGATGGCTTTCCTGAGCAGTGGGTTGCTCGTGATCGTGCGATCCTTTGGGGGTCTGGGTTTCTCCGAACAGGCCGTCAACGCGACCTACATGAACGAGGTGTACCAGGTCACGGAAGACGAGAAGAAGCGCAAGCGCCCGGGCTTCAGCTACTCCTTTATTCAGGGCGGCTGGCCATTGGGCTTCCTGCTCGCGAGTGCGCTTGCCTTGGCTTTTCTCCCGACCTTCGGCTGGCGTGCCCTGTATCTGATGGCCACCATCCCCGCAGCACTCATTGTGTGGGCCATCGCACGCAAGCTCAAGGAAACTCCCCAGTTCGAACTCCACAGTGAACTCACCCGACTCGACAAGGCCGGGCGCACCGAAGAAGCCCACCTGCTCGCCGGGTCGTACGGCGTCGAGCACTCGTCGACCGCACCGCTCAAGCTCATCTGGGGGCCGAAGCTGCGCCGCAACACGATCGTGTTCTCGCTCGCTTGGATCTTCAACTTCATGGGCATCATGATCTTCAGCATTTTGGGAAGCTCCGTACTCAAGAATGCCAAGGGTGTGGAACTCTCCGATGCCTTCTGGATGCTCATTATCATCAACGCTCTCGCCTACTTCGGCTACGTGTTTCACGGGTGGCTCGGTGACAAGATCGGTCGTAAGCGCACCATCATCAGCGGTTGGATCCTCGCATCGGTCGCCTTCACCATTATGTTGAGTCCCCTCGCCGACAGCCCCGTGACCATCGTCGCGAGCTTTGGTGCTGGTCTCTTCTTCCTGGTGGGCCCGTACGCGGCTATCCAGTACTTCATGGCCGAGTGCTACCCGGTGAGCTGTCGCGCCACCGGCACGGCGTTCATCGGCGCGATGAGCCAGCCCGGAATCGTTGTCGGCGGCGCGCTATTTACCGCCGTCGCCGCCGGATCCAACACGGGAACCGCCGCGCTCTGGGTCGGCGCCCTCGGCACCCTTATTTCAGGTGTGCTGATGTTCGCCGCCAAGCCCATGGCAGAAGCTCCCCTTGCTATCCAGCCGGAAACCGAGCTGAAAGCCCAGCATGCTTGAGCCTCGCGTCGCCATAATCACCGGAGCCGCTAGCGGCATCGGCCGGGCTCTCGCCGTGCACTACGCCGGGGCGGGAGTGCGCAGTATCGTCGGCACTTTTCCGGGCGACCCACACGACCCGCAAGAAACACTGCGGCTGGTGCACGCCGTCGGTGGCCAAGCCGTCGTGCACGAGGTTGACGTGCGAAGCACGGCATCCGTCGACGCTTTCGCCCAACGAGCGGTCGACGAGTACGGGCGCCTTGACTACGCCGTCGCCAATGCGGGGATCCTGCGTAATTCATCGCTCGCCGAGATGACGGATACCCGTTGGACCGACATGCTCGATGTCGACCTCACCGGTGTGCTGCGCACACTGCGCGCCGGAGCCGTACGTATGACTGAGGGTGGTGCCATGGTGGCGGTCTCCTCGATCGCCGGCGCGGTATACGGGTGGGAGGGTCACGCCCACTACGCGGCGGCGAAAGCCGGTGTGCTCGGTCTGATTCGCAGTGTGGCTGTTGAACTCGGGCCACGGGGCATCCGCGCCAATGCGGTGATTCCCGGACTCATCGAAACCCCTCAGTCACTCGACCCGGTGAATTCACTTGGACCTGACGGCCTCGCCCGGGCCGGCAATGACATTCCCTGGGGTCGCGTGGGTACACCGGCCGAAGTGGCCAGCGTCATCGCGTTCCTCACCTCCTCGCAGGCCGGTTACGTCACCGGGCAATCCCTCATCGTTGACGGCGGACTCACCGTGAAGATGCGAGCGTAGGACGGGAACAGAAATGATCGAGCAACATCGCGCGGCGACCGGCCGCGGAGTCGTCGTTACCGGCGGCAGTAGTGGAATCGGACGGGCGATCGCCGAAGCGTTTGTCGCTAACGGCGACCGCGTGGTGGTACTCGATCGCGCGGGCACCGGCATAGACGCGATCAGCGTCGACGTGTCGCAGGAAGACAGCGTGCGCGCGGCCTTCGGAACTGCTCGCCAACGGCTCGGCACCATTGACATTCTGGTGAACAGTGCGGGGCTGCTCACCGAGTCACGGCTGCAGGACATGACGCTCGCGATGTGGAACGAGACCTTGTCGGTCGACCTCACCGGGGTGTTCCTGTGCTGCCGGGAGGTGGTGGGGGAGATGCGCCAACAGAAATGGGGCCGCATCATCAATATCGCCTCCCAGCTCGCCATCAAGGGTGGCACCGGACTGAGCCACTATTCAGCGGCCAAGGCCGGGGTCGTGGCCTTGACGAAATCGCTGGCGCTTGAAGTTGCCAGCGACAACGTGCTCGTCAACAGCATCGCTCCCGGCCCGATAGAGACCCCGCTCGTGCAGGGCATCTCCGAAGAATGGAAGATCGCCAAGCGGGCTGAACTGCCGCTCGGACGATTCGGCAGTGCAGCGGAAGTTGCCCCCACAGCGCTACTGCTCGCGAGCGAGCCGGGAGGAAACCTGTATGTGGGGCAGACCCTCGGGCCGAACTCCGGCGACGTGATGCAGTAACTCGGACCATCAGTCAGGTAGGAACCAGAAAATGTGCGGAGCGTGCGGTACGACGGTTTACCCCGACCCGGTGATGGGCAACGAGAACACCCTCAGAAATCGAATTCTGGTGGCGCAGACCATGACCGCCGTGTGTGCGGGCCTTCCCGGCGCACGCCACATTGCGGCGCTCGCCGCGGGATGGTCGGTGACCAGTGCCACGGGCTCGATCTCGCTGTGTTATACGGTGGCCGATATCTGGATCGCCCTTTTCGACCGCAGGGGGGCAGTGCTTCAGCAGGCGCTCAAGGTACGGGCGCTGGCTGAGGAGCCCGGCGGCCTTGCGGCGCGCGTTGTCACCCTCGGGCTGCACCTGGCACGGCAGCCTTTGGTCGCTGGCCCGTCCCGCTGATCGGGCGTACCTCTAGCCCGAGCAACGCGTCATCTGCATTTTCATCGTCGTACGGCCCGCCACCAGCGTGCAGGCCGAGCGCACGGTGGCCGCCCTCCGCCGGGTCAGCACGACCGTGTCCGGGCGCGTCAGGCAAACCTTTCTCACGTGCCACGCGCCGTCCGGCGCGCAGCGCAATCGATTCTTCAACCAGCCGCTGGTGGGTGGCGACCTGCTCACGGCGCACCGGCCGGGCCCGTCTGGTGGCTGGTTATCGCTCGCGGCACTCGTTCTGACACGTGCGCGCTTTTCGAAGGAGTGCCGTGAGCGAATCGAACACCTGTGGGCCGTGCCCAATCCGTCCGTTCAGCTCGCCGAACCCGCCAGCGAGCAATGCTGGCCGACGGGCCGACGACTCCACGCGGTTGTAGGGTTGCTGGGGCGGCGGCTACTCGTGCCGGCCCTCGATCGAAAGACGTACCATGCCCGATCTCGTTCTGTGTTCTGTCACGCAGCCCGGCGACACCACCGTCTCCGACGTGCAGATCACCGACGGCGTCATCACGCAGATCGCACCCGCCGGCCCGGTACCAACGGATGCCCCCCACGTCGACCTCGACGGCCGCACCCTCATCCCCGGGCTCTGGGACGAACACGTGCACGCCACCCAGTGGGCGCTCGCCGGCGGCCGATTCGACCTCTCCGTGGCCGCATCGGCGCGCGAGGCGCTCGAACTCGTGCGCGCGCAGATCACAGCAGCCGCGGGAACGAGCCCGCTGATCGGAGTCAGATTTCGCGATGCGATCTGGGCCGACGCGCCAAGCCTACGCGATCTCGATGAGGTGACGCAGGGGCATCCGACCGCCCTGATCAGTCACGACCTGCACTGTGTCTGGCTCAACAGCGCGGCCGCCTGGCGCTTCGGTGTGCCGGTCGATTCGACCGGCCTGCTGCGCGAGCAAGCCGCCTTCGCCCTGACAATCGCGCTCGGCCAGCTACCGGACACCACGGTCGACGCGCTGGCCGCCTCTGCCGGAACGCGGGCAGCCGCCCGCGGCGTCGTCGGCGTCGTCGACTTCGAAATGACCTGGAACCGCGACGTCTGGCAGCGCCGCATCACCGACGGATTCGACGCCCTACGAATCGACGCCGGCATCTACCTCGCCGATCTCGACCGGGCCCGTGCTGAGCGAATGCGCACGGGCGACCGCATCCGAGGCACCCGCGGCCTGCTCACGGTCGGGCCGCTCAAGCTGCTCATCGACGGTTCACTGAACACCCGCACGGCATTCTGCGTCGAGGAATACCCGGTCGGCGGGCACGGCGTACTCACCGTGAGTGAAGACGAGCTGGCCGAGATTCTCCTCGCCGCCAAAGAATCCGGGCTGTTGCCGGCGGTGCACGCCATCGGCGATGCGGCCAACACGGTCGCGCTCAACGCCTTCGATCGCGCGCAGGTCACCGGCCGCATCGAACACGCCCAGTTTCTGCAGACCGAGGACTTCGCCCGCTTCGCCCGCCTCGGCGTCACCGCGAGCGTGCAGCCGGAGCATGCGCTCGACGACCGGGACGCGGTGGAACTGATGTGGGCCGCCGGCGCCGACCGCGTCTTCGCGCTGCGCTCGTTGCTCGACGCCGGCGCCACCCTCGCGTTCGGATCCGACGCCCCCGTCGCGCCACTCGACCCCTGGACGGCCATGTCGGCCGCGTCGTCTCGGGCCCGCAGTGACGGCCGCGAACCCTGGCGCCCCGACCAGGTCATCACCCGTGGCCAGGCACTCGCCGCCTCAGCCCGCGGACGCATCCGGTTGCGCGTCGGCGACGTGGCCGACCTCGCCGTGCTCGACGGCGACCCGCTCACAGTCTCCGACGCCACCTTCGAACGGATGCCCGTGGCAGCGACGCTCCTGGCCGGTCGCGTCACGCACGGCGACGCACTCCTGGCGCACTGAGCCGCCTGCGCCCAAGAACGGCGCGCCCAAGCGTGCCGGAACCGCTACCCGAAACGCCCGGACACGTAGTCTTCGGTCGCCTGCACGCTCGGGTTCGAGAACATCGTCGTCGTGTCGTCATACTCGATGAGCCTGCCCGGCTTGCCGGTGCCCGCAATGTTGAAGAACGCGGTGCGGTCCGACACGCGCGAGGCCTGTTGCATGTTGTGCGTCACGATCACGATCGTGTAGTCGCTCTTCATCTCATCAATGAGGTCCTCAATGGCCAGTGTCGAGATCGGGTCGAGCGCCGAACACGGCTCGTCCATCAGAATCACGTCGGGCTCGACCGCAATGGCGCGGGCAATGCAGAGTCGCTGCTGCTGCCCGCCCGAGAGGCCCGAGCCGGGGCGCGCGAGGCGATCCTTGACCTCGTTCCACAGGTTGGCGCCGCGGAGGGCCTTTTCGGTGAGGTCGTCGGCATCCGTTTTCGATATGCGTCGGTTGTTGAGCTTCACGCCGGCCAGTACGTTGTCCTGGATCGACATGGTCGGAAACGGGTTGGGGCGCTGAAACACCATGCCGACCTGACGGCGCACGAGCACCGGGTCCACACCGGGACCGTACAGGTTGTTGCCGTCGATGAGCACTTCACCCTCGACGCGGGCACCGGGAATGACCTCGTGCATACGGTTGAGCGTACGAATGAACGTGGACTTGCCGCAGCCACTCGGCCCGATCAGTGCCGTCACCGAGCGGGGCTCGATGACGAGGTTGACACCCTCGACGGCCAGAAAGTTGCTGTAGTACACGTTGAGGTCGGCAACTTCGATGCGCTTGGACATGAGTCCCTTTCTAAAATTGTGAAGCTGAAGTGAAGGCTAGCGGCCGAACTTGGGCGAGAACAGGTGGGCGATGAGGCGGGCGATGCCGTTGAGCAGCATCACGATCAGCACCAGGGTGAGGGCTGCCGCCCAGGCCCGATCGATGTACGCCTGCGAATCGGCGCCTTGGTTGGCGTACTGCGTGTACACAAAAACCGGCAGGGTCATGATCCGATCGTTGAACATGTCATAGTTCATGCTCGCCGTGAATCCGGCGATGATCAGCAACGGAGCCGTCTCGCCGATCACGCGGGCGATTGACAGCATGATTCCGGTGACGATGCCGGCGACAGATGTGGGCAGCACAACCTTAAGAATGGTCAACCACTTCGGTACCCCGAGGGCGAAGGCTGCTTCGCGCAGCTCGTTCGGCACGAGCTTGAGCATCTCTTCGCTCGACCGAACCACCACCGGAATCATGAGCACAGACAGCGCGATCGACCCGCCGAATCCAAAGCGGATGCCAGGGTCGTCAAAGAGCAGGGAGAACAGGGCGAACGCGAACAATCCGGCGACGATCGAGGGAACGCCGGTCATGACGTCGACAAAGAACGTGATCGAGCGGGCGAGCCGGCCCCGGCCGTATTCGACGAGGTAGATGGCCGTGAGCAGGCCGATCGGCACCGAGATGAGCGTGGCCACGCCGGTGACCAGGAGCGTGCCCATGACCGCGTGCAGGACACCGCCACCGGCGCCGACCACGTTGCGCTGGGACTCGGTGAAGAACGTCGGCGTGAGGAACGCGGGAAGCCCGTTGACCGCGGTCGTGTAGATGATCGAAACGAGCGGTAGCAGGGCGATGACGAATGCGGCGGTGACGAGCGCCGTCATCAACCGGTCCATCGCCTTTCGCGAGCCTTCGACCTGGCGGGAGAGCACGTAGATGGTCACGCAGTACAGCACGGTGCCGAGCACGACCGTGCCCACAATGTTGAAGCCGTCGACCGCTCCCGACAGAAAAAGCATGGTGAAGAAGGCGGCCGACACCGCCCAGCCCGCCAGCAGAACCCAGAGCGGGGAGCGTCGGGGCAGCTTGCCCGCGGTCAAAGAGTTGGTGAGCGGCGTGGCTGCGGGAACGAATTCCATCAGTTTGCTCCCGAGAATGCCTTGCGGCTATTGATGATGACCCGCGCGATCATGTTGACGATGAGTGTCACGACGAAGAGCACGAGGCCGGTGGCGAGCAGAATGTTGACACCGATGCCGCTTGACTCTGGAAAGTTCAGCGCGATGTTGGCGGCGATGGTGTTCGAGTTCTGTGAGGTCAGCACCGCAAAGACCACCTCGGGGCTGGGTGAGAGCACCATGGCCACAGCCATGGTCTCGCCCAGGGCACGGCCGAGGCCGAGCATCGAAGCCGAGATGATTCCGGGCAGGCCAAAGGGCAGTACCGCGAGTTTGATCATCTCCCAGCGTGTCGCGCCCAGGGCGAGTGCTGCCTCCTGGTGCAGCAGTGGTGCCTGAAGAAAGATTTCGCGGCAGATGGCCGTGATGATGGGCAGAATCATCACGGCAAGCACGATCGCGACGGTGAGGGTGGTACGGCCGGTGCCCGAAACGGGGCCGGCGAACAGCGGAAACCAGCCGAACCAGTCGACGATGTTGGTGTAGAACGGCTGCACGAGGGGAGCCAGTACGCCGATGCCCCAGAGACCGAACACGACCGATGGAACGGCGGCCAGCAGGTCGATGAGGTAGCCAAGGCCCTGGGCGAGCTTGCGGGGCGCGAAGTGCGAGATGAACAGGGCAATGCCAATGGCGACCGGCACAGCCATGATCAAGGCCAGAATGGCTGACCAGATTGTGCCGAACACGAACGGTGTCACGTAGGACCAGAAGTTGGTCACGTCCCCCGTGAATGCATTGGCGGGGGCGAAGAACGCTGGAACACTCTCAGCGAACAAAAAGATGGCCACTGCGGCCAGCACCGCAAGGATGAGGCTGCCGGCGACGAGTGTCGACGTCGAGAAGATTCGATCGCCCGGTCGCTGCCTGGCCTTAATGGGCCGGGGGGCCATTGAAGTCGACATGCCGGGCGTCTCCCTGGGTAGTGATCTGGAACATCTGCGATGTCAAACGATGAAAATCGGGGCTGGGCAAAAACGGTGCCCAACACCAGTCTGCCCGACCCGGCACCCGCATGAGTGCGGATGCCGGATCGGGCGACAGGGTGGAGTTGTTATTTGACGGTCGCGAGCACGCTCGCAACGTTGGCTTCAAGCTCGCTCGACAGCGGTGCAACACCGGCGGCTTTTTCGGCCACGGTCTGGCCTGCGGCGCTTGCGATGTACTCGATGTACGCCTTGACGAGTTTGCCCTGGGCGGCATCGGCGTACTCGTTGCAGACGATCGCGTAGCTCACCAGCACCAGCGGGTATTCCTCCGGGTTGGTGGTCGTACGGTTCAGGTCGAGCGCGAGGTCGTCGACAGCCCGGTCGGCGACCAGGGGTGAACCGGCAACAACTGCTGCAGCGGCCTCAGAGGTGTACGCGACGAATTTTTCGCCGACCTTGAGCTTGGCGGTACCGAGCTCGCCGGCCTGCGAAGCGTCGGCGTAACCGATGGTACCCACACCGTTGGTAACAGCGTCAACGACACCGGACGTGCCCTTTGCGCCCTCGATCTCCGTGAACGGGAAGGTGTCAGAAGCTTCGTTGGTCCACACATCGGGCGCGGTCTTGCCGAGGTAGTCGGTGAAGTTCTTGGTGGTTCCCGAGTCGTCTGAGCGGCGCACGGCGGTGATGGGGGTGGACGGCAGGCTTGCATCCGGGTTCAGTGCAACGAGTGCTGCGTCATCCCAGCTGGTGATGGTGCCGTTGAAGATCTTCGCGAGGGTGTTGGAGTCGACGTTGAGATCGGTGACGCCCTCAACGTTGAAGATGACCGCGATCGGCGAGATGTAGACCGGAAGGTCAACCGCTTTGGTGTCGGGTGCACACGCGGCAAAGGTGCCCGCGAGCTCTTCGGTGCTCATGTAGGAGTCGCTACCAGCGAACGAAACGCCGCCAGCGAAGAAGGCCTTGCGGCCGGCGCCCGAGCCATCGGGTGCGTAGTTGACGGTGACGTCGGGGTTGGCGGTCTGGAATCCAGCGGCCCAGGCCTCCTGCGCGGCGGCCATGGAGGACGCACCGGAACCGTTGAGGGTGCCGGTGAGCGTGCTGGCTGATGCATCGTTGCCGGTGTTGGCGACACCACCTTCGTTTGCTGCACAGGACGAGAGTGCGAGGCCTGCTGCAATGGCGATGACCGCAGGGCGGCCGAAACGCTTGAAGTTCACGTGATTCCCTTTCGAGGGTTTGACAAGACTTTGATTGCGGGTGCCGGGCCGGTGCTGGCCCAGAAAGAGGTTAAACAAGTCAAGTAACCGTCGACCGACCTCCGGGTAAACGGAAGGTAAACGTGGGATAACGGCCGCGTCGCGATCCTCAGGCCGTCGCGGGGTACGTCTCTATCGCGAGGATACCCGCGGCCGGGTTCTCCGCCGATAGGTGCACGATCGAGAACCCGCCGGTGTCCAAATCCGCGGCGTCAAAGAGTGCCGACGACGTCTGCGTGCCGGTAGCCAGTGCGATCTCGCGCAAAATCTCCGGCAACACCGGCCCGTGGCTGCACAGAACGGCCGTCTTGCGGGCGCGCACTCGCTTGCCGACGACGGTGCGAACATCCGCTTCGCCGCTCTCGAGAGCGTCTTGGCTGATCAGATCGGTCTGTTTGATCGTGATGCCGGTGGCGGCAGCCAGCGGAGCCACCGTCGTGACACACCGCGTCGCCGTGCTCGAGATGATGCGCAGCGGCCGCCAGGCGGTGACCGTGTCGACCAGGCCCGCCGCCTGCATCACCCCGCGGGCGGTCAGCGGGCGACGTGCGTCGGGCCCGGCGCCGGTGCGCGACACCGCCTTGCCGTGCCGCAGCGCGATGACGGCGAACGTGCGGGTCACACCGGCATCGACAAGGTCCGAGAACGTTTCGAGAACGATCACGTCGGCCGGGTAGCTCAGGTAGGTGCGGGCCTTCTTGATGGTGACCCATTCGATCGCGGCGACCTCGCCGTTCGGCACGAAGGTCGAGCGTGCAATGGCGTCGGGGGTGATCTCGGCGGCCCAAAAGTGCACGATCTTGGTGCGACCATCCGGCATGTCATAGTGCGAGATGCCAAGTGGAACCCCGAGTGCCACGGCCAGGCCGGTCTCTTCCTCGACCTCGCGCACCGCCGTGCGGGGCAGGGACTCGCCCGGATCCACCTTGCCCTTGGGAATGGTCACGTCGCCGTGCACCGTGCGGTGAATGAGCAGCACGTGCATGCGGCCCTCGATCAGGCGCCAGCAGACTGCTCCGGCGGCGTAGACAGCGGGGTCGACAACCTTGATCGCCATCAGCGACGCCCGTCCGGCCGCTTGCGCTGGCTGATCTGCTGCATCAACCGGTTCTGCATGTCGTCAAGGTGAGTGCCGTTCTCGTCCACGTCGTGGCGGGTCCAGTGGCCGGTTTCATCGAGCCACCAGCTGGAGGTGCGCGGATCCATCGCCCGTTCGAACAACGCCTCGATCTCGACCAGGTGTTCCGGGTCGATCAGACGCACGAGCGCTTCGACCCGGCGGTCGAGGTTGCGGTGCATCATGTCGGCGCTGCCGATGTATGCCTGCGTTTCGCCCAGGTTGTGAAAGGAGAAGATACGCGAGTGCTCGAGGTACCGGCCGAGAATCGACCGCACCCGAATGTTCTCGCTCATGCCGTCGACGCCCGGCTTGAGGCTGCAGATGCCCCGCACCCAGACGTCGACCAGCACGCCGGCCTGGCTGGCCCGGTACAGCGCGTCGATGATGTCCTCGTCGACCATCGAATTGACCTTAATCCGGATGCCGCTGGTCTTGCCTTCGAGGGCGTTCTCGGTTTCCGCCTGAATCTGCTTGAGCAGGGCCCTGCGCAGGTGCAGCGGAGCCACGAGCAGACGCTTGAACTTCTTCTCAATGGCGTAACCCGACAACTCGTTGAACAGTCGGGTGAGGTCCTTGCCGACCTGCGCATCCGCCGTCAGCAAGCCGAGGTCTTCGTAAATACGGCTGGTCTTCGGATTGTAGTTTCCGGTGCCGATGTGGCTGTAGTGCCGCAGCACGCCCTTCTCGTAGCGCACCACGAGGGCGAGCTTGCAGTGGGTTTTCAGCCCGACAAGGCCGTACACCACGTGCACACCGGCCTTTTCGAGCTTGCGCGCCCAGGTGATGTTCGCCTGTTCGTCGAAGCGGGCCTTGATCTCGACCAGGGCGAGCACCTGCTTGCCGCTGTCGGCGGCGGCGATGAGCGCCTCGACGATGGGGCTGTCACCGGAGGTGCGGTAAAGCGTCTGCTTGATGGCGAGCACGTTCGGGTCGGCTGCGGCCTGCTCCAGAAACGCCTGTACGCTCGTCGCGAATGACTCATACGGGTGGTGCAGCAGCACGTCGTGGTGCGCGACCGCCGCAAAAATATCCTGATCGGCGTTCGGTTCGCTCGGCAGCAGCTGGGCTGCCGTTGTCGGCACATGCTTGGAGAAGTGCAGGTCGGGGCGGTCGATGCGGAGGTCGAACAGCCCGCCGAGGTCGAGCGGTGCGGGCAGGTGGTAGACCTCCTGCTCGGTCACGTCGAGTTCGCGCACGAGCAGGCCGAGGGTGACCTCGTCCATGTCCTCGGTGATCTCCAGGCGAATGGGCGGACCGAACCGGCGCCGCAGCAGCTCCTTCTCGAGCGCCTTGATCAGGTTTTCGGTCTCGTCTTCGTCAATCTCGACGTCTTCGTTGCGGGTGACCCGAAACACGTGGTGTTCCAGAATCTCCATGCCCGGAAAGAGATCGCCGAGCTGGTTGGCGATGAGATCTTCAAGCGCGATATAGCGGATGCGATCGACCGACTCGGTGCGATCCACCCGCACAAACCGCGGCAGCATCGGCGGAACCTTGAGCCGGGCGAACTCCTGTTTGCCCGTCTTGGTGTTGCGCACCCGCACGGCGAGGTTGAGCGACAGGCCCGAAATATAGGGAAATGGATGCGCAGGGTCGACCGCGAGGGGCATCAACACCGGAAAGATCTGGTTCGAGAAATACGTGCGCAGCGAACGACGGTCGGCGTTATCGAGGCTCTGCCAGCCGACGACGTCGACGCCGGCTTCGGCGAGGGCGGGACGCACGAGATTCTGAAAGGCGAGCGCGTGGCGGTTCTGTAGGGCATGTGCGGCCGCCGAGATGTCGCTGAGCACGTCCTGCGGGGCACGGCCGACGTTGGTCGGCACGGCCAGCCCGGTGAGAATGCGGCGTTTCAGGCCGGCGACGCGCACCATGAAGAACTCGTCGAGGTTGCTCGCGAAAATTGCGAGAAAGTTGGTGCGCTCAAGCACCGGCAGGGTTTCATCTTCGGCCAGTTCGAGCACGCGCTGGTTGAAGGCGAGCCAGCTCAGCTCACGGTCCAGGTAGCGGTCGTCGGGCAGCGCCGGATCGAGCTTTCCGAAAAGTGGGTCAAAGTCGTCATCAAAGTCTGTGCCCAGACCCGAGTCCGCTTGAGTGATTTCGCCGTCCATCTGACCATCCTGACACCCTTGGTCACGCCACCGCGACGAACGGAGTGAACGTCAGGCGAAATTATCTTGCAGGCCTTGCTTTTTCGGTGCGTCGGGTATGCGGAGTGGGTAGTGTCACGTTCCGCGTAGCCGCGCCGATGCTGTGGTGCGGCCTCAGTCGGCCAGCCGGCGGTACTGCACATCGACGGTGTGGTCGACGAAACCGAGTGCCCGATACAGGTGTACGGCGCCGACACTGTCGGCCTCCACGTAGAGCGCGGCGGTGGCGCAGCCGGCATCGACGAGGCGCTGCAGGCCGGCCTGCATGAGCACGCGCCCGAGGCCGCGCCCAGCGGCATCCGGATGCACCCCGATCACATAAATCTCGCCGATCACCCCGTCAACCTTGAGCCAGTTGTAGCCGATCATGCGGTCTTCGGCGTCGCGAAGAATCAGAAAGTCGTCGGCGTTGAACCACGATTCGGCCTGCCGGGCCGCGAGGTCGGCCTCGGTGATCGCGCCCTGTTCCGGGTGCGTCGCAAACACGAGCGCGTTGAGCGCCACCCAGTCGGCGTCGTCAACCCCCGGCCGAAAAGCCGAAACACTCCCGCCCCAAAGCGCGGCGGATGCTCCCGCCTCCGTTTCGCGGGCCGCCGCGGCTCGGAAGGCCCCCGCCCCGGATTCGGCCGCGGGTTCCGCCCCGGATTCCAGCGCGGTTCCCGGTGCCGTCGCAGCCTCGGCTGCAATTGCTTCCGGCCCAGACGTGGCCTCGGTGGCTATGAGCTGCTTGCGCAATTCCAACAACGTGCGGGCGGCGACGAACCGAAGTTCGCTCGCGAGGGCCCGCGCGGCCGGATGATCGCCGTGTGCCCAGGCGGTCAGCCCGTTCGGCTCGTTGGCGACGAGTTCGCGAGCCGCCGCGCGCCCGTATCCGCGCCGCCGATACTCCGGGATGATGACGAGGTCAATTTCCCCGCGCCCGCCGAGCGCCGCCCCCACAACAATCGTGGCGTCCGCGCCGCCGTCCGTGCCGCCATCCACGCCGCCACTTCCGGCCTCGGAACCGCGCCCCGCGCCATCATCCGCAGAACTGCCCCCGGCCTGTGAAACGTCAGCATCTTCGGTGGTCGAGCGTGCCGAGACCGCCATTCCGGGAACGAGCACCACATAAGCCGTCCGAAGGCCGCTCTGCAGGTCAAACAGCGCCTGCTCGTTGAAGGGCGCGTACCCGTCAAAGCCGAGCGCGACCGAGGCGACCCGGTGAAAGTCGGCCAGCTTCGCAGCATCCGCTGTGCTAAGCGCGAATAGAATTCGGCACCCGCTCATCGTTCTCGTCGTGCACATTGAAGCGATAGCCGACGTTGCGCACCGTGCCGATGAGGGACTCCTGGTCGCCGAGCTTCGCTCGCAGGCGCCGCACGTGCACGTCGACCGTGCGGGTGCCGCCAAAATAGTCGTAGCCCCAGACCTCGCTCAGCAGCTGTTCGCGAGTGAAAACCCGAGACGGATGCGCGGCCAAAAACCGCAGCAGCTCGAACTCCTTGTAGGTGAGGTCGAGCGGTTTGCCGTGCACCTTCGCTGAATAGCTCGCCTCGTCGATGACGACCCCGGCCGCGCGAATCGTGTTCGACGGCTCGGTGCGGGCCAGCCGACCCGCGGTCAGGCGGATGCGGGCATCCACTTCGGCCGGACCGGCCGTGTCGAGAATGACGTCGTCGATACCCCAATCGGGGCTGACGGCGGCCAGGCCACCCTCGGTGATCACGAGCAGCAGGGGAGTGGAGTTGCCCATGGTGCGTAAAATCTGGCAGAGCGACTTGGCAGCGGCAAGGTTGCTGCGGGCATCGACCAGAATGAGGTCCGAATCCGGCGCGTTGATGAGCTGGTCCGCGTGGGCGGGAATCAGCCTCGCGCTGTGTGACAGCAATGCCAGGGCGGGGAGCACGTCATTGTTGGCCGCCGAGGTCAGGATCAACAACTGCGCCACTCGCGCCCTCCAAGAATCTCGAATTTCATACTAGCGTGCCATGGAACACGGGCCGTCAGGCACAATAGAGACGTGAACTGGCACTGGAAAACGATCGCTACCGTGTGGGTACTGGCGATTGTGGGCGCGATCCTCACCGGATTTTTCGCCACCGAGGCCTCCGCGATCAGCTGGATCGGCCTCACCCTGGCCGGTTGCACGCTCGTCACGCTGGGCCTGCAGATCGCCACCGGCACCAAAGAGGGTTATGTCAAACGGGTCACCCTCAGTGTCGTCGGAGCCCTCGTTATTCTCGTGGTGGCGACCATCGTCGTCGTCCTGTCCTGACCACTCCCGCTAGACTCGAAGCATGGAACTGTTAGCGCTAGAACTTTTCTTTCTGGGCCTGCTCGGGCTGGCCAGCTTGTCGATCGCCTGGGTTTCCGGCATGGTCGTGTACAAGCTGTTCCGGGGGCAGCGGTAAGTACGCGTGTTTGACCTCCCGGTCGGCTTGCCGTCCGAACTTGTTCCACTTTCCTGGCTGATCGGAGTCTGGGAGGGCTCCGGTGTGCTCGAATACAAAATCGGCGAGGAGTCGGTCAGCCGCACCTTTGGCCACCGCATCAGCTTCAGCCACGACGGCCTCCCGCACCTGAACTACAGCTCCTACACCTGGCTCGAGCCCGAAACGCCCGTTTCTGCTGCTCCCGCCGACACGGATCCTGCCGTTCCTTCCAGCGAGACGGATGCCGCCGCCCCAACCGCCGCGCTGCCCGCGCTGACCCTGCCCCCCGAGATGATGTCCGACGAGAAAACCCCGTTGGTCACCGAAAGCGGATACTGGCGGCTCAGTCGCCACCAGGGCGACGGCGACCCGGGCCCCGGCATGCTGCCCGGCACCGGCCAGCGCCCATTCACCTCGGCCGCGGCCGTGGAAACCCTGCGCAACCGCGATGGCGGCTTCGACATTGAGGTCACCCTCGTGCACCCCGGCGGCGTGGCCGAGCTCTACCTCGGCCAAGTCAAGGGCCCGCGCATCGACCTCGTCACGGATGCCGTGCTGCGCACCGCCGGTGCCAAACCCTACGCGGCCGCCACCCGTCTCTATGGACTCGTCGACAACCACCTGCTCTGGGCCTGGGACATCGCCGCCCTCGGCCAGGATCTGCGCACCCACGCCTCCGGCCGCCTCGCCCGCGTCGAGTAGGCCCCCGCTCGCCTCGCCCTCTGCACCCGGCCCGGGCCCGGAAAGCGGGCCCGGGTTAGATCAGGGGCCCGCGTTCATAAGGCGGGCCGGCCGGGCACCGCGCCCCCGAATAAATTGTGTGGCCGTAGTGTTGATCTCGATGAGTAGTGCGCCAAGCACGCCCACGATCTTTCTGCACGATCGCCGACCCTCAACCCGGGTCGGCAGAATTGAGCGACATGACTGACCAGGTAGCCACCATCCAGACCTCCGCACCGTCGGCCCCCGCCTCACCGTTGCTGGGCCTGCCCGGCGCGGTTCAGGCCGAAGGAACTGACGCCGGCGTCGCCGCCCACTACGGCAACCCCATGATCGAGCAGCGTTCGCTCGCCGCCGGCCGAGCCATCGTCGACCTCTCGCACCGCGGCGTACTCGGGGTCTCCGGACCCGACCGGCTCACCTGGCTCAACTCGATCGCCAGCCAGGAACTGCGCTCGCTCGCCGCCGGTGAATCCACCGAGATGCTGCTGCTCGACCCCACCGGGCGCCTCGAATACGCCATCCGCGTGCTCGACGACGGCGTCGAAACCTGGCTCCTCGTCGAGGCCGCCGAGCTGCCCGGGCTACAGAAGTTCCTCGACCGCATGAAGTTCACGCTGCGCGTGCAGGTCGTCGACCACACGCTCGCCTACGCCACGATCGGCGCCATGACGGATTCCCCCGCCTCCGTTGGACTGAGCGCCAACGGCATCGCCGCCGCCGCCCCGAACGATGTGCCGCTGACCTGGCGCGACCCGTGGGCTGCGGTGGCCCGCGGCGGGTACCAGTACGCGGAAACGCCCGAGCACCCCGGAACCCGATGGACCTATAGCGAGACCCTCGTGCCCCGGGCGAGCCTTCCCGCCCTGCGCGATGCCCTCGCCGCCGGAGCCCTCGCCGCCGGAGCTCTCGCCGCCGGAGCCGCAGCATCCGCTTCACCGGTCATCATCACCCCCGCCGGCCTGCTCGCGCTCGAGGCGCTGCGCATCGCCGCGTGGCGGCCACGCCGGGCCCGCGAGGTCGATGAGAAGAGCCTCCCGCACGAGCTGGACTGGCTGCGCACCGCCGTGCGCCTGAACAAGGGCTGTTATCGCGGCCAGGAAACCGTGGCCAAGGTGCACAACCTTGGCCACCCGCCGCGCCGCCTGGTCATGCTGCACCTCGACGGGTCGGAGGGTGTGCTGCCCGCCCCGGGCGATTCGGTGCAGGCCGACCGCGTCCGGCCGGAAGGCGAAGCCGAACGCGTCAGAGTCGGCGCCATCACCTCAAGCGGCATCCACTTCGAGCTCGGGCCGATCGCGCTCGCCGTGATCAAGCGCACCATTCCGGCGACGTCGACGCTCTACGTCGAGTCCGAGGGAATCTTCATCTCGGCCGGCCAGGAGATCATTGTGCCGCAGTCGGCCGGATCCGTCGCCGATATCCCCCGCCTACCCCGCCTCGGAATCCGCACCCCCGGTCACTAGCCCCACCGTCGTTGGTCGAAATCTCGACACGCTCGACCAAGGCCCGTTGGTCGAGTGTGTCGAGATCACAACCTCAGAGTGGCCTCGACGGGCTCGACCAACGCACTGTCTACGGTCGATAGAGTGGGCACATGTCTGCCCCCTACACACTCGTCCTTCTCCGCCACGGCCAAAGCACGTGGAACCAGCAGAATCTGTTCACCGGCTGGGTGGACGTTCGTCTGAGCGACCAGGGCACCACCGAAGCCGCGCGCGCCGGCGTGCTGCTCAAGGACGCCGGCCTGCTGCCCGACGTGCTGCACACCAGCCTGCTCTCCCGCGCCATCCAGACCGCGAACCTCGCGCTCGAAGAAGCCGACCGCCTGTGGATCCCGGTGAAGCGCTCCTGGCGCCTCAACGAACGCCACTATGGCGGGTTGCAAGGCCTCGACAAGGCCGCCACCCAAGCCAAGTTCGGCCAGGAACAGTTCATGCTGTGGCGCCGTTCCTACGACACCCCGCCGCCCGTTCTCGCCGACGATTCCGAGTTCTCGCAGGCGCACGACCCGCGCTACGCCGACCTCGGCCCGGACCTGCCCCGCACCGAATGCCTCAAAGACGTTGTTGAGCGGATGCTGCCCTACTGGCAGTCCGACATCGCGCCGGACCTGCGGGAGAACAAGACCGTTCTGGTCACGGCGCACGGCAACTCCCTGCGTGCACTGGTCAAGCACCTCGACGGCATCAGCGACGCCGATATCGCCGGGCTGAACATTCCCACCGGAATCCCGCTCGTCTACCAGCTCGGCGAGGACCTCATGCCGCTCGGCCCCGGCCAGTACCTCGATCCGGAGGCCGCCGCGGCCGGCGCGGCCGCCGTAGCCGCCCAGGGCAACAAGAGGTAGCCGGCCCAGTCACGAAACGGGCCCCGCGAGCGGATGCTCCGGGGCCTTTTTCGTACCCGAGATCAGATGTGGTCGTCCTGGTGCCAGGCGCCGGTGGCGAGGTACTGCACCTTCTTCGCGATCGAGACCGCGTGGTCGGCGAAACGTTCGTGGTACCGGCTGGCCAGGGTTGCGTCAACGGTGTCGGCCGCGAGACCCTTCCAGGTTTCGCCGAGAACGGCCTCGAACACGCTCAGGTGCAGGGCGTCGACCTTGTCGTCTTCGTTGCGGATCGTATCGGCGAGCTGCAGGTCCTGGTGGGTGAGCAGTTCGGTGAGCATGTTCGCGATGACCACGTCGAGCGCGCCCATTTCGGCGAACGTGCCGCGCAGCCCCTTGGGAATGACCTTGTCGGGAAAGCGGTAACGGGCCAGCTGCGCGATGTGTGTGGCAAGGTCGCCCATCCGCTCGAGGGAGGCGCTGATGCGCAGTGCGCTGACCACGATGCGCAGGTCACGGGCCACCGGCTGCTGGCGCGCGAGAATGGTGATGGCCAGTTCGTCGAGCTCGACCGAGAGTTCGTCGATCTTCTCGTCTTCGGTGATGGCCTCTTCGGCGAGGCTCACGTCACTCTTGTTGAAGGCGCGGGTGGCCTTGTCCATCGAGATCGCGACGAGGCGCGAAATGTCGACGAGTCGCTGTTGAACTTCGGCGAGTTCTTGTTGGAATACATCGCGCATGGGGTGATCCTTCCTTGCCGCGCGAACACGCACGATCGGTGTGGCCAGCCTTGGGCACCGGTTTATGATGCCGAATTCAGGTTAACGGCAGGTGCCGCCCACTTGAACACTTTCTAAAGTACAGGGCGCGGGCGGGGTCCGCTGCGAACGACGGTCAAAGACTGTCAGTAATCTGTAGGTTATGGAATCGACGTGGCTGGTGTTGCTGTCGCTGGCACTCGGACTCGGTGTCGGTGCCGGGTTCGTGTCGTTGCTGCACCTCGCCGAACGACACGGGCGGCGCGCCTCCGAGGTGGTTAACCCGGCCGTTCCCGACGGTATCGACCAGGTGCTCGACGCCCTCGAGACCGCCGGGGTTGTGCTCGACCCGTCGAACAATGTCATCAAAACCAGCCCCGGTGCCCTGACCCTCGGCCTGGTCTGGAATCAGCAGCTCGTGCACCCGGAACTGCTCGAACTCGCCCGGCGGGTGCGCCTGACCGGCGAGCCGATCTCCGAAGACCTCGTGCTCTCCCGCGGTCCGTTCGGCGACGCGAGCATGCGCTTTCGGGTGCGCCTGGCCCGGCTCGGCACCCGCTACGTGCTCCTGCTGGCCGAAGACCGCACCGAAGCGTTTCGCCTCGACGAGGTGCGCCGTGACTTCGTGGCCAACATCAGCCACGAACTCAAGACTCCCATCGCCTCCGTCGGCCTGCTCGCCGAAGCGCTCGACAAGGCGGCGGATGAGCCGGAGCAGGTTCGCCGCTTCGCCAACCGGTTAACGACGGAGTCGGCCCGACTCGGCCGCCTCACCCAGGAGATCATCGAACTGTCCCGGCTGCAGGCGCAGGACGCGCTCGCGGAACCGGAGAATCTCAGTGTTGACGACATCGTCGCCGCCGCCGTCGACCAAAGCAGGGTCGTCGCCGAAGCCGAAAGCATCACCATCGTCATCGGCAAGAAGTCCGGCGCCCAGGTCTATGGCGACGAAGCCCTGCTCACCGTCGCCGTGCACAACCTCGTCGCGAACGCGGTGAATTACTCCGCCGAGGGGTCGCGGGTCGGCGTTGGTGTGCGCCTGCAGAAGGGCATCGTCGAGATCACCGTGACAGACCAGGGGGTCGGCATTGCCGACACCGACCTGAACCGGGTGTTTGAACGGTTCTTTCGCGTTGACCAGGCCCGGTCCCGTCACACCGGCGGTACCGGCCTCGGCCTGTCCATCGTCAAACACGTCGTGCAGAACCACGGCGGCGACATTCGCGTCTGGTCGCAGCCCGGCAGCGGATCCACCTTCACCATCCGCCTACCCGAGGCGGCTGGCCCCATGATCGAACCACGCCCGACCAAACCGCGACCGGTCGCCCGTGCGGCCGCAGGAGACACACAATGACACGCATTCTCTTGGTTGAAGACGAGAGCGCCCTGAGCGAACCGTTGAGCTTCCTGCTCGAACGTGAAGGCTACGAGGTCGTCGTCGCCGAAGACGGACCGAGCGCGATCAGCAAATTCGACCAGAACGGCACCGACCTCATTCTGCTCGACCTCATGCTGCCCGGTATTCCCGGCACCGAGGTGTGCCGGGAGATTCGCACCCGCTCGACGGTGCCGATTATCATGCTCACCGCCAAGGATTCCGAGATCGACATCGTGGTCGGGCTCGAGCTCGGCGCCGACGACTACGTTACCAAGCCGTATTCCACCCGTGAACTGGTCGCCCGCATTCGCGCGGTGCTTCGTCGGCACGAAGATCAGAGCGCGACCGACATGGACACCATGCTCACGGCCGGCACGGTGCGCATGGACGTGGAACGACACGTGGTGACGGTCTCCGGCGAGATCGTGAACATGCCGTTGAAAGAGTTCGAACTGCTCGAGTTTCTGCTGCGCAACGCCGGACGGGTGCTCACCCGCGGCCAGCTCATCGACCGGGTCTGGGGCACCGACTACTTCGGCGACACGAAAACCCTCGACGTGCACATCAAACGCATCCGCTCACGCATCGAGGCGGCACCGTCCGAGCCGGTGATGCTCGTGACCGTGCGCGGCCTCGGCTACCGCTTCGAAGCCTGAACCCAGACACACATCAGGCCGCCGTCCCCGAGAGGATGGCGGCCTGAGCTGTACGCGGCGCGGGTTACGCCGAGGGCGTGGCTGTCGGGGTCGGTGTTTCTGATGGCGCCTCGGTCGGTGCGGGCGTCGGCATCAGGGTCGAATACTCGCCCTGGATACCCGAGAGAACCGGCAGCAGCAGCTCGACGCCGGTCTCTTCGCCGTACTGGAAGAACACCGGGAACAGCGAACCGGGCTGGCTGTCCATGTTCTCCAAAACCACCGAGGGGGCGCCGTCGGTGCCGAATGTCACGGTCGTGTTGCCGTCGACGGGAACCTCCCGCGACACCTTTCCGGTACTGGACTCATACTGCACGAGCAGGCTCTGCTGGGTGTCCGTCGGGTTCACGACGGAGACGACCAGGTTGGCCCGTTCGCCGTCGGTTGACAGCAGCAGGGCATTGCGAATGTGCATCTTTCCGACATCCCCGCTCACACCGTCACTCGCGTTGTACTGAATCATGGTGGCCTGCGGTGCAAAAAACCCGCACGCGCTCGTGCCCAACAGAATGCCAGCAGCCAATACAACGGATGCAGCGATGCGCGCTCTCACAAGACCTCCACTACTGAAGCAGCGTTCGACGGTGGGCCGGCGCTGCAGAATTCTCTGTGTTACTAGCTTAGCGGCGTGTGTGGGCAGGGGTTTATCGTCGGCACCCCTCGCGGGCGCGCGTACTGTAGCACCTTGCGCCTGTGGTAAGCTTTGCGCTGCTGAAGGGATCACATCCATGCTGTTTGAGGTTGGTGAAACCGTCGTATATCCCCATCACGGCGCTGCGATGATCACCGAATTGAAAACCCGCATTATCAAGGGCGAAGAGAAGCTGTACCTCAAGCTGAATGTCACCCAGGGAGATCTCACCATTGAGGTTCCTGCCGAGAACGTCGACCTCGTCGGCGTGCGCGATGTGATCGGCAAGGAAGGCCTCGAGAAGGTCTTCGAGGTGTTGCGTGCACCGTTCACCGAAGAGCCCACGAACTGGTCTCGCCGGTACAAGGCCAATCTTGAAAAACTGGCGAGCGGCGATGTCCTCAAGGTGTCCGAGGTCGTGCGCGACCTGTGGCGTCGTGACCAGGACCGTGGCTTGTCCGCCGGTGAAAAGCGCATGTTGGCCAAGGCTCGCCAGATTCTCATCAGCGAGCTGGCCCTGGCCGAAAAAACCGACGAAGAGAAGGCCTCCACCGTTCTCGACGAGGTCCTCGCTTCCTGAATTCTTCATTTGCTTCGTGGGAGGCGGCGCCGACAGGTGCCGCCTTTTGCGTGTTCGTCCCCAGCGTGCTGTTCAGCCCGAACCCAGATAGATACCCTCCAGATATGACTGTTCCCCTCGCGCTGCCGGCCGCGCACCTCCCGGGCGCCCGTGCCGAACCCGTTTCCGGTACCGCCGCCGCTGCGGCCACGGTCGCCGTCATCGTTGTCGCCGCCGGCAGCGGAACCCGCCTTGGCCACGCCGAACCCAAAGCATTCGTTCTGCTTGATATGCGCTCCCTGCTCGACCACGCCCTGGATTCCATTTTCGGCATGACTGAACCGGTGCAGACCATCGTGGTCGCCCCTAGCGATCGGGTAGCGGATGCCCGCGCCATCGCCGAACAGGCCGCCAACCGCCACGGAGCGCTCGCCTCCTCCAACTCGGTCGGGCCGGGCCCTGCGGCGACACACCCCCCAGCGACCGACACTGCGTCGACCAGCACCGCCGCGGGCCTTGTCCGCACGGTCACGATCGTCGCCGGCGGACGCACCCGCCAGGACTCGGTCGACCGGGGCATGAGCGCCCTGCTGCCGAGCGTCGACATCGTGCTCGTGCACGACGCCGCCCGCGCGCTGACGCCCGCCGCCCTCTGTGACGACGTCGTCGCCGCGGTGCGCGCCACCGGCTACGGCATCATTCCGGGCCTGCCCGTGGTCGACACCATCAAGCGCGTCGCTGGCTCCGGCGCCATCCTCGGCACCGTCGACCGCTCCGAGCTCTCCGCGGTGCAGACCCCGCAGGGTTTTCCCCGAGCCATGCTCGAGGCCGCCCGCGCCTGGGCCGTGCAGAACGGACGGTTCGAGGCGCTCACCGACGATGCCGCCCTCGTCGCCGACGCCGGGCACCCGGTACGCGTCATTCCCGGCGACCCGCTCGCCTTCAAGATCACAACCCCCGAAGACCTCGAACGCGCCGACCTCATCCTGCATGCCGCCGCCGCAGCGTCGCAGCCCCCGCTCCTTCCACGCATCGGCACCGGCCTCGATGTGCACGCCTTCGCCACCGAGGACGACAAGACCGACACGTCCGAGCTCTGGCTGGCCGGCCTGTACTGGCCGGGGGAGCGCGGCCTCAGCGGACACAGCGACGGCGATGTCGCCGCGCACGCCATCTGTGACGCCCTGCTCGGCGCCGCCGGCCTCGGCGACATCGGCAGCGTCTTCGGTACGGCCGACCCGCGGTTCAGCGGCGCGCACGGCGACGTCTTTCTCACCGAAACCGTGCGACTGGTCTACGCCGCCGGTTACCTCGTCGGCAACGTCTCGGTGCAAATCATCGGCAACCGCCCCCGGTTCACGCCGCGTCGGGCCGAAGCCGAAAGACTACTCGCCGGCATCCTCTCGGCACCGGTCAATATTGCCGCGACCACGACCGACGCGCTCGGCTTCACCGGCCGCGGCGAGGGCGTGGCGGCGACGGCGACCGCGCTGGTCTATCCCGCCCCGCGCCCCGGGCAGCCGACCGCGCCCAGCCGCACGCCCGAGCCGGGCACGACCCCTGACCTAAACTGGGAGGTGTGACCATGCAACTGTACGACTCGAAGGCTCGGGCCTTACGTGACTTTGTCCCCCTCGTAGCGGGCCAGGTCTCGATGTACGTGTGTGGACCCACCGTGCAGTCCAGCCCGCACATCGGCCATCTGCGCAGCGCCTTGGTCTACGACCAGCTGCGCCGTTGGCTCAGCTACCGCGGCCTCAACGTCACCTTCGTGCGCAACGTCACCGACATCGATGACAAGATTCTGATCAACGCACAGGGCTCGAACGAGCAGTGGTGGGCCCTCGCCTACCGGTACGAGCTCGAGTTCACCGTCGGCTACCAGCGGCTGGGCATTCTCGCCCCCACCTACGAACCGCGCGCGACCGCGAGCATCACCGAGATGCAGGCCATGATCGCGACCCTGATCGAACGGGGCCACGCCTACACCGCCCCCGACGAGTCCGGCGACGTCTACTTCGACAGCGCGAGCTGGCCCGCCTACGGCGCCCTCACCCACCAGTCGCCCGGCAACATGGAAGCGGCGACGGATGTCTCCCCCCGCGCCAAACGCGACGTGCGCGACTTCGCCCTGTGGAAGGGGCACAAGGCGGGCGAACCCACCTCGGCCGCCTGGCCCTCGCCGTGGGGCCAAGGCCGTCCCGGCTGGCACATCGAGTGCTCGGCCATGGCCGCCCGCTACCTCGGCGACCACTTCGACATTCACGGCGGCGGCCTCGACCTGCGGTTTCCGCACCACGAGAACGAGCTCGCCCAGTCGAACGCGGCCGGCAGCGACTTCGCCAACTACTGGGTGCACAACGGCCTGGTCAACGTCAACGGGCAGAAGATGTCGAAGTCGCTTGGTAACTCGGTGTTTGCGGTCGAACTGCTCGACCAGGCCCGGGCCATCGTCGTGCGCTATTTTCTCGGAGCCGCCCACTACCGCTCGACCATCGATTACAACGATGGTTCACTGGCCGAGGCCGAAGCGGCCCTGGAACGGGTCGAAAGTTTTCTCGACCGTGCCGACCGCCGGCTTGCCGGCACCCGTTTCGCCGGGAGCGGCGTCGAGGTCGTGCCCGATGATTTCGCCGCGGCGATGGACGATGACCTCGCCGTTCCGCAGGCGCTCGGCGTGCTCCACGACACCGTCCGTGCCGGCAACGCCGCGCTGGATGCCGAAGACCTTCACGCTGCAGCATCCGCTCGCAGTGAAGTACTCGCGATGAGCGAAGTGCTGGGAATCAACCCTTTGTCGCCCGGCTGGGCCGTGGCGACGGACGAACCGGCCATGGTGGCCCTGAGTGCGTTGGTCGAGCGACTGCTCGGCGACCGCAACATCGCCAGGGAAAACCGCGACTATGCGGCCGCAGACCGAATCCGGGACGAACTCGTCGCCGCCGGAATCACCATCGAAGACACCCCGTCGGGTGCCCATTGGAGCTTTGACTGATGAAGAACTTAGACCGCAAATCGCGCACCGGAGCGGTGCGCAAGGGCAGCCGCGGAGCCCAGGTCGGCTCCGGCGGCCAGGGCCGGCAGGCGCTTGAGGGCAAAAAGCCCACCCCGAAGGCCGAAGACCGTCCGTACCACCCCGCCGGCAAGCGCAAGGCGGCCGCCGAGCGCTTCACCGCGGCCGGCGGCTTCAACTCGCGCCCCGCAGCGGATGCGACGAGCAACCGTGGCGGCGCGCGCGGCGGCCCCGCCGGAGCAGCCCGTGGCGGAACCCCGCGTGGTGGCGTCCGTGGCGCCTCCCAGGGTGCCCCCCAGCGCGGCACCGGCAACACCGGCGGCGGCGGATCCTCGACGCGCCGGGCCAAGCAGATCGACGAGCACGAGATTGTCACCGGGCGCAACTCGGTGCTCGAGGCGCTGCGCGCGAAGATTCCCGCGCTGACCCTCTACATTGCCGCGCGCATCGAAATGGATGAGCGGGTCAAGGAGGTGCTGTTGATGGCGACGAGCCGCAACATCCCCATTCTCGAGGTCATGCGCCCCGAGCTGGACCGTCTCGCCGGTCGCGACGCCGTGCACCAGGGTCTCGCGCTCAAGGTTCCCGCCTACGAGTATGCGCACCCGATGGAGCTGCTCGAACTCACCATCAGCCGCGGCCACAAGCCGCTGTTCGTGGCTCTCGATGGCATCACCGACCCGCGCAACCTGGGTGCGATCATCCGCTCGACCGCTGCGTTCGGTGGCCACGGAATCATCGTGCCGCAGCGTCGTTCGGTCGGCGTGACCGCCTCCGCCTGGAAGACCAGCGCCGGCGCCGCGGCACGCACACCCGTCGCCATGGCGAGCAACCTCACCCAGACGTTGAAGGCGCTCAAGGCGCAGGGGGTGTTTGTGCTCGGTCTCGACGGCGGCGGCGATATCTTTCTGCCCGACCTCGGCATCGGCTTCGCCGAGCGTCCGATCGTGATCGTCGTCGGCAGCGAGGGCAAGGGCCTGTCCCGCCTCGTCACCGAGACCTGCGACGCGATCGTCTCGATTCCGATCAGCGCCGCGACCGAGTCGCTCAATGCCGGAATCGCCGTCGGCGTCACCCTCTACGAGGTGGCTCGTCTCCGTGCCCAAATCAAGAAAGCCAAGCACTAGCCCCTCCCCTCTCTGTGCACCGGGCCCGGGCCCGGACAACACGAGAGGCCCGGGCCCGGACAACACGAGAGGAGGGGAGCGCTAGACCTTCTGCATCCAGTCGTCGGCGTCGCCGGGTTGAGTGGACGCGTCGTCGCCCCGCGGCGTGCGAATGGGTAGCGTGATGGTGCCGGTGAGCGGGTCGATCACGGTCGCCTCGTCGCGGCGGTACCGCAGCACATCCTGCACGTACGACGTCACCGCCTCGGCCAACGGAATATCCCGCGACTGGTTCTGCGCCATGAACCAGCGGTGATCGAGCAGCTGGTGAAACACCTGAGCCCGCTCGAGCTTGCCCCGCAGCTCCTCGGGAATCGCCCGCACCACCGGCTCGAACACCCGAACGAGCCACTCGTGCGCGACCATCTCCTCGTCGGCACCGGGGTCGCCGTAGGCGGCCCGGTAGGAGTCGAGGTCGTTCAACAGGCGGCGGGCCTGATTCTCTTCGGCGTCGAGCCCGGTCAGACGCAGCAGTCGACGCTGATGGTGCCCGGCGTCAACGACTTTCGGCTGAATCCGAACGCTCGAACCGGCGCTGTCGGTCTTGATGGCGAGTTCCTCGATGTCGAAACCGAGGTCGTTCAGGCGTTGCACGCGCTGCGTGATGCGCCAGCGCTCGGAGTTGGAGAACGATTCCGAGCCGGTGAGCTCCGTCCAGAGCAGTCGGTATGCGGCGACGATCCCGTTGCTGACCCGGATCGGGTCGAGCTCGTCGGCCACGCGGCCGCCGGCCTCCAAATCCATGAGCTCGCCGGCGATGTTCACCCGGGCAATCTCGAGATCATTCTCACGTTGACCATTCGAGAGTCCGCCCGAGTACAACTGCCCCGTTTCGGCATCGACGAGATAGGCGGCGAACGCGCCGGCGTCGCGCCGAAACAGGGTATTCGAGAGCGAAACATCGCCCCAGAAGAACCCGATCATGTGCACGCGCACGAGGAGTACGGCGAGGGCATCGACCAGCCGGGTGGCGGTATCCGGTCGAAGGGCGTGCGAATACAGGGCACGGTAGGGGAGTGAGAACTTGAGGTGACGCGTGACCAGAACCGAATTGAGCGGCTCGAGGTCGGCATCCGTTCTGTTGGTGATGACGGCGACCGGCTCGACGCAGGGGATCTCGAGGTTGGCGAGTGTGCGCAGCATGTCATACTCGCGCTTGGCCATTTCGCTCGTGGTCTCCTTGATGGCGACCACCCGCCCGCTCAGGTGGGCGAACCGCACGAGGTGCCGCGAGATGCCCTTGGGCAGCGAGGCGATGTTCTCATTCGGCCAGGCGTCGAGGGGCAGCTGCCACGGCAGGTCGAGCAGGGCAGGGTCGGCCGTGGCCGAGATGATATTGAGGGAACCGCTCATTATTTGACCCTAACTTACGAAAAAACGGCTGGAAGGAGCGAACTCCCTCCAGCCGTTCCAGAACCGATCAGTCGGTGACGGCGCCGCCGAGGCGGAGGCCGCTTTCGGCGTCGAACACGTGCAGGTGGTTCGGTGTGGCCGTGAGGTACACCGTCTCACCAGCGTTCGGGTGCGAGCGGCCGTCGACGCGAGCGACGATGTCGGTACGCTTGCCCTCGATCGTGGAGTGACCGTAGAGGTAGCCGTCGGCGCCGAGTTCTTCGACGAGGTCGACCTCAATCTGCAGGCCCTCGCCGGCTGTGGACGACATTTGGATGTCCTCCGGGCGAATACCCACGGTGACCTTCTTGCCGGTCGAGCTGGCGAGCGTCTCGCGCTGCACCGGAACGATCGCGGTGCCGAACTTGATGCCGCCGTCGACGGTGTCCGCGAGGAACAGGTTCATCGCGGGGCTGCCGATGAAGCCGGCCACGAACACGTTCTGCGGCTTCGCGTACAGGTCGCGCGGCGAACCGACCTGCTGCAGGATGCCGTCCTTCAGCACCGCAATCCGGTCACCCATGGTGAGCGCCTCGGTCTGGTCGTGGGTGACATAGACGGTCGTGACGCCGAGACGACGCTGCAAGCTGGCGATCTGCGTACGCGTCTGCACGCGCAGCTTGGCGTCGAGGTTGGAGAGCGGCTCGTCCATCAGGAACACCTGCGGCTGGCGCACGATCGCGCGGCCCATGGCGACGCGCTGCCGCTGGCCACCGGAGAGCGCCTTCGGCTTGCGGCTGAGGTACGGCTCCAGGTCGAGCAGCTTGGCGGCTTCGAGCACGCGGACGGCGCGCTCATCCTTGTTGATACCGGCGATTTTAAGCGCGAAGCCCATGTTCTCGGCGACGGTCATGTGCGGGTACAGCGCGTAGTTCTGAAAGACCATCGCGATGTCGCGGTCTTTGGGCGGAACATCGGTCACATTGCGCTCACCGATGAGAATGTCGCCATCGTTGACTTCTTCGAGGCCGGCGAGCATACGCAACGAGGTGGACTTGCCGCAGCCGGACGGGCCGACCAGAACCAGGAATTCGCCATCGGCGACCTGCAGGTCGAGCTGGTCAACAGCCGGTCGGGTGGAACCCGGGTAGAGCCGGGTTGCTTTGTCAAAGGTCACGGAAGCCATGATTATTACTCCTTCACCGGCAGGAACGTGCCGGACGATCCGTTGTGAATAGTATTTGTTCGCCGCGTGTCGACCGAAGTCAGCACGCATACATCTCATTATTACACGACGGATGCCGCGGCTCAGATTTTCGAGGTCGGCTCCCCGTTTGGTCGTTTCCCAGTCAGGGCATCTACTATTCGACAGGTGCGTCCAAGCGCGCCCCTACTTCTCGAAAGCGATCCTCTATGACTATTGGCGGACCAAGCGACAGCAGTCCCTCAAAGAACCGCCGGCGTGACGCCGCCCGGGTGAAGGCGAAACAGCTTCGGGTCAGTCAGAAGAAGAAGGACCGCCGCAACAGGGTCTTTCTGCAGGGCGGCATCGGCATCGCCGCAATCGCCATCGTCGTGCTGGTCGCCGTCATCATCGTGAATTCGATCAAACCGGCCGGTCCCGGCCCCAAAAACATGGCCAGTGACGGTGCGCTGATCGGCGAGGGCATGGTCACGGCCCTGACACCCGCGTTGGATCCCGATGCCAAGCCCCGGCCGTCCAAACCGGATCCCACCGGCGCCGTCGCGAACATTCGCATCTACGTCGACTATCTGTGCCCGCTCTGCGGCGACTTCGAAGGCGCCAATACCGAGCAGATCGCCCAATGGGTCGACTCCGGCGCGGCGACCGTCGAAATTCACCCGGTGGCGATTCTCACGAGCAAATCCGCTGGCACCAGGTACTCCCTGCGGGCGGCGAACGCGGCAGCCTGCGTCGCCAACTACTCGCCCGACGATTTCTTCGCCTTCAGCTCCGCGCTGTTCGTCGACCAGCCGAAAGAAACCTCGCCCGGCCGCAGCAACGCGGAGCTCAAGGCCGTCGCCAAGGGTTCGGGCGTGAGCACGGCGGTGTCCAGCATCAATTCCTGCATCGACGACGGCACCTACGAGTCGTGGGTCAAGTCGGCGACCGATCGCTCGCTCGACGGCCCCATCCCCAACTCCTCGATGAAGTCCATCATCGGAACCCCCACCATCCTGGTCAATGGCAAGCCGTACACCGGCTCACTCAAGGACCCGAAGGAATTCGCGTCCTTCGTGCAGCAGGCCCTTGGCGAGACCTACTCCACCTCGACGCCGACGCCGACGCCCACCCCGACGCCGGGCGGGTAGCTTTAGCCGTTCGTTCCGTCAAGCGGATGCGCCGGCGCGCGCCGCGCGCAGCCGCTTCGGCGGTGCCCGTGGCGGCGCTGAAATCATTTAGGATGGTTCCTTGAGGCCCATGCCTCATGCCGGCCTGGCGCAATTGGTAGCGCACCACTCTTGTAAAGTGGGGGTTACGGGTTCAAGTCCCGTGGCCGGCCCTGTGACCCCCTGCTCCCGACTGGGATGCCGGGGTCTTCTAGCGCAGCTCGGCGCCGGCACCTCCGAGAGGAAACGCGCATGAGCCTGATCCGGCTGGACGACGTCAGTATTTGCTTTGAGAACACGCAGATTCTGCGCGAAGCGTTCTTTCGCCTCGAACCCGGTGACCGGGTCGGCCTGATCGGCAAGAACGGCTCCGGCAAGTCCACCATTCTCAAGCTGATCCTCGACCAGGTCTCGCCCGACACCGGCGAGGTCACCCTCGAGGAGGGCGTCACCGTGGGCTATTTCTCCCAGTTCTCCGAGCTCAATGGCGAGCAGACCATCACCGAGGTGCTCGACGAACTGTTCGTGGCCGTGAAAGCGGCCGAGGCCGAACTCGCCGGGATCGACGCGGCGATCGCCCTCGATTCCTCGGCCAGCGCCGAACTCGACCGGCTGATCACCCGCCAGGGCGAGCTGTTCGAGGAGATGGACCGCCTGGACGGCTGGGACTACAAGCGCCACATCGACACCGCGCTGACCACCCTCGGGTTCAACGAGGCGCACCGCGTCTGCGCCATCGACGAGCTTTCCGGCGGCTGGCGCAACCGTGCCGCCCTGGCCAAGATCGTGCTCGAAGCCCCCGACGTGCTGCTGCTCGACGAGCCCACGAACTACCTCGACGTGGCCGGTGTTGAGTGGCTCGAAGCCTGGTTCAAGAGCTTCAAGGGTGCCGCCATCGTTGTCTCGCACGACCGCAAATTTCTCGACGCCGTCGTCACCCGCATCATCGAGGTCGAGAACTTTCACCTGCACGAATACCCCGGCAACTTCGGCGAGTACATCGTGCAGAAGCAGTTTCGACTCAAAACCCTCGAGGCCCAGTTCGTCCACGAATCCGAGCTACTCGCCTTTGAGGCCGAGGGCATCTCCGACCGCCGCGAAGCCGCCAAAGCGAAGAGCCGCCAGCTCGACAACCAGCTCGCGCACATCAAGAAGTCGCGCACGCCGCGCCCGGTCGACCAGATCATCACCGAGATCTACGGCAATCTGCACGTCAAAGACGTACTCTGCCGGGTGGACGGCCTCGCCAAGAGCTACGGCAACAAGCTGTTGTTCGAGAACCTCAGCTTTGAGGTGCACCGTGGCAACCGCATCGTCGTGCTCGGCAGTAACGGCAGCGGCAAAACCACCCTGCTGCGCGTACTCACCGGCGAGGAAACGGCCGACCACGGCGACGTCGCCTGGGCCAGCGGCGCCGGCGTCGTCTCGTACAACCAGATTCTCGCCGAACTCGACGAGAGCGATACGGTCAGTCATGCCGTCAACGCCATGCCCGGCAGCCTGGCCCTCACCGCGACGAAGAAGTCGGTCAACCGCTTTCTGACCATGTTCCAGTTCAGCGAGGCCGACCTCAAGCAGAAGATCGGCACCCTCTCGGGCGGGCAGCGCGCCCGCGTCGCCATGGCCCAGTGCCTGCTCTCCGGTGCCTCGGTGCTGCTGCTCGACGAACCGACCAACCACCTCGACATGTCGAGCACCCAGGTGATGGAACGCGCCCTCGTGCACTTTCCCGGCGCCGTCGTGGTCGTCAGCCACGACCGGTTCTTCACCGACAAGATCGCCAATCGCCACCTCGTCTTCGGCAGTGACGGCGCCGCTCCCGGCGAGATCGAGGTGCGCGCAGCCTAGCCCGCCCGCTGCGCCGGCCTCCGTTTCACGTTCCGGGCCCGGGCCCGGAACGTGGGCCCGGATTAGATCATGGGGCCATCATGGAACCAGTGCCCGGAGGTGGGCCCGCGGCGAGATCGGCCCTATGTGGCCGCCCTGTGTGGCCGCCCTCGTCTCGCCCTCCGGCCTCCGTCTCGTAGTATTGCCACGTGACCCAGACGCGCGCACAAACCCGAATGGATGCCTCGGCCGCGCCCGCAGCATCCGCTGTGCCGGTCTGGCTTGCACTCGTCTTCTCGGTGCTGATCGGTGCGCTGTACGCCGTGCAATCCCGGGTGAACGGCGAACTCGGGCATCAAATCGGCAACGGATTCACCGCCGCCGTCATCTCCTTCGGTACCGGCCTGGTCATTCTCAGCCTCGGCCTCATCGTGTTCCGCCGCGGACGCCGCGGCCTACAACTCGTCGCGCGCGCGGTCTCGGCGAAAAGCCTGTCGTGGTGGCACCTGTTCGGCGGCCTGGCCGGTGCCCTCTTCGTGCTGTCGCAGGGCCTCGTCGCCGCGCCGCTGGGCATTGCCCTGTTCACCGTCGCCGTCGTGGCCGGCCAGACCGTGAGCGGCGTGCTCATGGACCGCTTCGGCATCGGCCCGGGTGGTCGGCGTCCGCTGCACGCGTCCAAGATCGTCGGCGCCCTGCTCGCCCTGGTCGCCGTCGGGTTCACGGTGAGCGGCGAATTGCACGGCAGCGGTGCGCTCTGGTTGCTCGCGCTACCGCTGATCGCCGGCATCGGCCAGGGCTGGCAGCAGGCCGTCAACGGTCAGGTGCGGGTCACCGCGCAGAGCGCCCTCACGGCGACCTTTCTGAACTTTCTCCCCGGCACCATCGCCCTCGTGCTCGCCGCGGTCGTGAACGGCCTGGTGGTCGGATTTGCGCTCGATTTGCCGGCCAACCCGTGGCTCTACACCGGCGGACTGATCGGCTGCATCTTCATCGCCGGGGCCGCTCTCGTCGTGCGCACCACCGGGGTGCTCATGCTCGGCCTGTGCATCGTGGCCGGCCAGCTGGTCTGCGCCCTCGCGCTGGATCTGCTCGCACCGTCGGCCGGGCATCCGCTCGGCGTGACGACGATTGCCGGCACCGCGCTCGCCCTCGTGGCCGTGGTCATCGCCGCCGTGCGGTGGCGTCGCCCCGGCCACGTCGGCTAACCGTCGAGATACGTTGTTCGTTGTTCGTTGTTCGTTGTTCGTTGTTCGTTGGTCGAGCTTGTCGAGACCATAATCCGTGCACGATATGGTCTCGACAAGCT
>NZ_JAJAYI010000060.1 GCF_026786305.1 Cryobacterium sp. | reverse complement strand
CGGGAGCGCGAGCGTGGCGCGCCCTGTTGCCAAAAATGCGTGCGGGGCGGGGGCCGCCCCCGCCCAGGCGGGGGGGCGCGGCGAACCAGAGCGGGTCAAACTGGCGGGCCCGATGGTGGCTGCCGTCGTAGCCGCGCTTGGCCAGGGCCGTGATCGTGCGCCCATCGGCCTGCTCACCCACATGCCAGTCTCCGGTGCCGGCCGAGCTGGTCGCGATGAGACGCCCGAGTCCGAGCTTCGTGACGAGGTCACGCAGCACCACCTCGGCCATGGGCGATCGACAGATGTTTCCGGTGCAGACGAAAATAATACGAAACGGCGTCAACTCGTCGGGGGTGAGTGACGCGAAGGGCATGCCTCCCATTCTGGAGCAGTTTCGTCTTCTCCACACGCCCAGTATTCGGCGTCTGTGCACAGATTGCGCGCAAAGCGGCCGGGCGAGCCGCTGGTTCTGCGACGATCGGCGCTGACCAGGAGGTGTCATGGACGGTGTGGAGGTGCTGCAGTACGGTCGGGATCGCGCTGACCGCCTGGCAATGCTGCGGAGCCAGCGCAACCTGTTGTTCACCCTGTGCGCCGAGATCACCGCGATGCGTCGACACCTGATCGCCCTCGACCCGAGTGAGTTCTGGAGCTCGAAGTCTCAGCGCGCCTATTCCCGCTGCGTCGCCGAGATGGTGCAAGATCTCGGCGTCGTGCTGCACGACCTGCAGGAGGCCCTGGCGAGCGTACGCGGTCAGATTCAGCTGGAGGAGCACCTGTGTCAAGCGTGAGCGACGGGCTGGCCGACGGCGATTTGGTCGTCTCTCTGGGCGGCACCACAATCGTGGCAACGGATGCTGTGTTGGCGCAGTCACAGTTCTTGAATTCCCTGCGTCTCGAGCTGGCCAACTGGACTGGTCGCGCGAATCAGATCCGTACTGTGGATTTGCTGCGGCCAGCGAACTGGCTTGGCCAGGACCCCTGGCCCGATCTGCTCCATGCAGCAGTTCGGCTGCGTCAGCTTGAGCAGCAGTGTGGTGAGCTGGCTGACAATCTCGTGGCGGTTGCCAGGGGCTACGGTTACGTCGAGCGTGTCGCACAGCAGAGTGCAGTGTTCAACGGCGCGGAGGTCGCCCATTCTTTCGGCCAGTTCCTCAGATCTGCGTTTTTCATCGCGGTCGGCACTCCACTGGGCGTGGGATTGCCCGGCCTGTTCCTCACGGGACTGCTCTGGAAATCGACCGGTGGTTCAGTCGGCGGGTTTGAGATTGACCCCCGCCTGCTCACAAACCCGTCTGTGGTCGCCCTCGTGCGGGTTGCGGCCTCGTCGTTCGACGACGTAGCTGCCGGTCTGGCTGGGACGCCGCGGCCTGTCGGCGTGGCGCTCGGCGACGAGGGCCTGGGGCTGATCGGCGTCTCGAGCGCAGCCCTCGGTGTGTTGGCCGCGGCGCGCAGCCGAGGGCTGTTCAAGGAAGGCCCGGTGAACGTGGCGGCGGTGGGAACACCAACGCGAGCCACACCACCCACAGGTGTCGGCGATGTGGCGGCCAGAATCCCGAAAGGTGTCGCGGGGCAGCCGCAGGTGCGCATCGAGAATTACGGTGACACCGAGCATCCATCATGGGCGGTGTATATCGGTGGCACGGTTGACTGGAGCGCCGCCGCCACGACCGAACCCTGGGACCTCACCGCCAACGTGACGGCGATCGCCATGCAAAACTCTGGCTCTTTCTCGGCCGTCATCGACGCCATGAAAGCGGCCGGAATTGCACCGTCCGACCCGGTTGTCGTTGCCGGCCACTCTCAGGGTGGTCTGGTTGCCACCCAAGTCGCCGCCTACAGTTGGTTCAACGTGCAGGCGGTGGCCACCTTCGGGGCGCCCGAATCGAAGGTGCCCGTGCCGCCCGGCGTCGCCACCCTGACCGTTGAACACACCGACGATGTGGTGACTGCGCTCGGCGGGGCGAGCTTGATCGACTCCGACGATCGCGTGACCGTGCGCCGCGAGGCCTTCGCCTCGGAGCCGCTGCCGGCTGGGGACGCCCTGCCGGCACACCATCTGGACCGCTACCGCGAGACGGCGCTCCTCATCGATGCGTCACCGGAAGGAAACCTGCAGGACTTTCGGGACACCGTGACCGGCATTGTCGGAATCGAGCCGGGCGAGGCCGTCTTGTGGCGGGGCATCCGCTTGCCGGAAGGACCCTCGCCGCAGTAGGTACCGGCCGGCTCAGTCGCGCGCGGTGACCGGGCGCAAGATCAGGCCGAGCAGCCAGGAGATGATGCCCAGCACCAGTGCGCCGAGCACGCCCCACCAGAAGCTGTCGATGACGAGGCCAAAGCCCAAAAATCCGGAGAGCCAACCCACGAGCAAGAGCAACAGGCCATTGACGATCAGCGCGAACAGGCCGAGCGTCAAAACGTAGAGCGGAAAAGCGACGACGCGCAGCACGCCGCCGACGACGGTGTTCACGAACCCGAAGATGAGCGCGATGAGGAGGTATGTGATGACGCTGGCACCCGCGTCCGGCGCGTAGGCGGTGACGTGCACCCCGGTCACGAGCAGGGCGGTGAACCACAGGGCTACCGCGTTGACGATGAGCTTGATCAGGAATCTGGCCATGCCCTACTATCTCACCAGGTCGTGGCGGGCGAAAGTCAAGCGAACATTCATTCGCCATTGCGAATATATCCGGGCGTAGACTCACCGAGTGAGCCTCTCAGACCGACCCTCCGTCCGCCTGCGCCCGGAGATCATTGCCCTCCCGGCCTATAAGCAGGGCAAACCGGCTGACGCCAGTGCCTTCAAACTCTCGAGCAATGAGAACCCGTTCGACCCACTGCCCGGGGTCATCGAGGCGGTCACGGCCGAAACGGCCTACAACCGCTACCCGGATGCCTCGGCGCTGGTTCTGCGGGAACGCCTCGCCGCCAAGTACAGCCTCGACGTCGACCAAGTGCACATCGGCTCCGGCTCGGTAGCCCTGCTGGCCCAGCTCATTCTCGCTGCGGCTGGCCCGGACGATGAAGTGCTCTACTCCTGGCGCTCATTCGAGGCCTACCCCTCACTCGTGACCGTTGCCGGGGCCACGAGCGTGCGCGTGCCCAATCGCACCGATCACGGCCATGACCTGCCGGAAATGGCCGCCCTCATTGGCGACAAGACCCGGGTCGTCATCATCTGCTCGCCGAACAACCCCACCGGCACGATCGTGACCAAGGACGAATTCGAGGCCTTCATGGCCGTCGTCCCGACCGATCTGCTGGTCATTCTCGATGAGGCATATATCGAGTTCGTCACCGAAGCGGATACCGTGAGCGGCCCGCCCCTGCTGGCCCGCTACCCCAATCTGGTGGTCCTGCGCACCTTCTCCAAGGCCTACGGCCTCGCCGGACTGCGTGTGGGCTACGCGCTCGGTCCGGTGGATATTCTCAATGCCGCCCGATCGACCGCGATCCCGCTCTCGGTGACCGCGCAGGCCGCCGCCGCCGCGATCGCGTCACTCGATGCCGAGAAGGAGTTGCTCGCTCGGGTTCGGATCATTGCCGCCCGTCGCGATGCGACCTGGCTAGCGTTGACCCGCCAGGGCTGGAACATTCCTGCGCCTCAGGGCAACTTTCTCTGGCTGCCCACGGGGGCCGAAACGACCAGCGTGGCCCAGGTACTCGGCGAGGCCGGCCTCATCGTGCGTCCCTTCGCGACCGAAGGTATTCGGGTCTCTATCGGTGAGGAGCAGGCTGTGGCGACACTCCTACTAATAAGCGCGAATATTGTCGACGGCCTTCCGGCCGACCACCCGGCTCGGCAGATAGGTTAGTACGGTGTCAGCCACCCGAAACGACGCGACTGCACCCGTGACTGCAGCGCCCACAACCGAAGCACCCACAACAAAAGCACCCACAACTTTTGGCCTGGTCGGAGCCGAGACCTGCGTGCGCATGATTTCCCCGGCCGGGGTGTTCGCACCGAACGCCGCCGCCGAAGAGTTTTTGCCCTACCTCGACCGGCTCACCGAGGCGGACCACCGACGTTTCTACCGCGACATGGTCGTGGTGCGCAAATTCGACACCGAGGCGGCCAACCTGCAGCGCCAGGGCCAGCTTGCCCTCTGGGTGCCGAGCCATGGCCAAGAAGCCGCCCAGGTCGGGTCGGCCTACGCCACCCGGCCGCAGGACCACGTGTTTCCCTCCTACCGGGAGCACGTCGTCGGCATGATCCGCGGCCTGGACGTCGTGGACATTCTGCGCATGCTGCGCGGCGTCACTCTTGGCGGCTGGGTACCTGGCGAGCACGGAAACTTTCACCTTTATACCCTTGTGCTCGCCTCGCAGACCCTGCACTCCACCGGCTACGCCATGGGCATGCAGCTCGATGGGTCGACCGCGACCGGCAACCCACAGACCGACCAGGCCGTCATCGTGTACTACGGCGACGGCGCCTCCTCGCAGGGCGACGCCAATGAGGCGCTCGTGTTCGCGGCGAGCTACCAGACGCCGCAGGTGTTCTTTCTGCAGAACAACCACTGGGCCATCTCGGTGCCGGTCGCCCGGCAGTCCCGAACGCCGCTGTACCTGCGCGCCGGCGGCTTCGGTATGCCCGGCACCCAGATCGACGGCAACGATGTGCTCGCGAGCTTTGCCGTCACGGCGAAGTCGATGGATGACGCCCGCGCCGGTCACGGACCGTCGTTGATTGAGGCGCTCACCTACCGTGTCGGCGCACACACCACCGCCGACGACCCCACCAAGTACCGTAATCCCGACGAACTCGCCTACTGGGTGGCCCGCGACCCGATCGTGCGCTTTCGCAGCTACCTGCAGGGGCGCGGTATCGAGCAGGAATTCCTCGACGCCGTCGATGAAGAAGCCGCTGATTTCGCCGCCGACACCCGCCGTCGTGCTCTGGAGATCACCGGCCCGGAACAATCGGTGATATTTGACCATGTCTATGCGGAACCGCATCCGCTCGTGACCGAGCAAAAGGACTGGCTGGAACGCTACGAAGCGTCTTTTGACGAGGGTGAGAACCAATGACCGCTGCCACGGACACGAGCGTCGCATCCGCGTCGCTGCCGATGACGAAAGCCCTGAACGCGGGGCTGCGTCGAGCGATGCTCGATGACCCCAAGGTGCTGCTGATGGGTGAGGACATCGGCCCGCTCGGCGGAGTTTTTCGGGTCACCGAGGGCCTCATCGCCGAGTTCGGTGACAAGCGGGTGCTTGACACGCCGCTCGCCGAGTCCGGCATCATCGGCACGGCCATCGGCCTCGCCATGCGCGGGTTTCGACCGGTCTGCGAGATTCAGTTCGACGGATTCGTCTTTCCCGGATTTGACCAGATCACCAGCCAGCTGGCCCGCATGCGTAACCGCCACGAGGGCGGCCTCATCATGCCCGTCGTCATTCGCATTCCCTACGGCGGACACATCGGCTCGATCGAGCACCACCAGGAGAGCCCGGAGGCTTATTTCGCGCACACCCCCGGCCTGCGTGTGGTCAGTCCCTCCAACCCGCACGACGCCTACTGGATGATGCAGGAAGCCATAGCCAGCGACGACCCGGTGATCTTCTTCGAGCCGAAGAGCCGCTATTGGCCCAAGGGCGAGGTGCGCTTCGGCGAAAGCGGAACGCCGCTGCACGCCAGCCGCGTGGTGCGGGTCGGTACCGACGTCACCGTCGTCGGGCACGGTGCCATGGTGAGTGTACTTCTGCAGGCCGCCGACCTCGCCGCTGCCGAGGGGATCAGCCTCGAGGTCGTCGACCTGCGCTCGATCTCCCCCATCGACTACGGACCGATCCTCGGTTCGGTTCAGAAAACCGGCCGCCTCGTCGTCACCCAGGAAGCCTCCGGCTTCGTCAGCGTCGGCAGCGAGATCGCCGCCACGGTTGCCGAGCGGGCGTTCTACACGCTCGAAGCGCCCGTGCTGCGGGTCTCCGGCTTTGACACGCCGTTTCCGCCGGCCGCCGTCGAGACGCACTTTCTGCCCAGCCCTGACCGGGTGCTGGAAGCCGTCGACCGCGTTCTCGCCTACTGATCATTTTCACCTCCACCAGCAGCAGGAAAGGCACAGAATGAGCGTGTCGAAGTTCACTCTCCCCGACGTCGGCGAAGGCCTGACCGAGGCCGAAATCGTCGAGTGGAAGGTCGCGCCCGGCGACACCGTCACGATCAACCAAGTGCTGGTTGAGATTGAAACAGCCAAATCCCTGGTCGAGCTGCCGTCGCCGTTCGTCGGCGTGGTCAGTGAAATCCTGGTCGCGGCGGGCACGACCGTCGACGTCGGCACGCTGATCATCACGATCAACTCCGATGCCAGCGCGAGTGCAGATCGGCCGGCGGCAGCCCCGACAACGGATGCCGCCGCCGTTGCGCAGGCCGCCACCCTGGCCGTGGATACCAGCAGCAGCATCAGCGACGAAGCCCCCGAACCGGTGCTGGTCGGCCGCGCCGCCGCCGCCACCATGCCCACCCGTCGGCGTCGACACACCGGCGTGAGTGTCGCCCACGAGACGCTGGCCCCCGAACCCCAGGCGCGAACGCGAGCGGAGCCGCTGGAACCAACCCGGCGGGCGGCATCCGTTGGACCGGTTATGGCGAAGCCGCCGATTCGCAAGCTCGCCAAAGACCTCGGCGTCGACCTGTCCCTCGTTGAGGCAACCGGGCCGGTCGGAGATGTGACCCGTGAAGACGTGCTGCGCGGTGCGACCCAGGCCAGCGTGTTCCGCAATATTCAGACCCCGGCGTGGCCGGTCGATCGCGACGAACACATTCCGGTGAAGGGCGTGCGCAAGGCCATCGCGCAGGCCATGGTCAAGAGCGCTTTCACGGCGCCGCACGTGAGCCTATTCGTCGACGTCGATGCCACCCGCACCATGGAGTTCGTCAAACGGCTCAAGGCCTCCACCGACTTCGCCGGAATCCGCGTGTCGCCCCTGCTGATCATGGCCAAGGCCATGATCTGGGCGGTGCGGCGCAACCCCACGGTGAACTCGACGTTCACCGATGAGGAGATCATCGTGCGGCACTACGTGAACCTCGGCATCGCCGCGGCCACCCCGCGCGGGCTGATCGTGCCAAACATCAAGGAAGCGCAGGACATGAGCCTGCTCGAGCTCGCTGCGGCCCTCGAGAAGCTGACGATGACCGCGCGTGACGGCAAGACCGGTCCGGCTGAGATGAGCAACGGCACGATCACGATCACCAATATTGGCGTGTTCGGCATGGACACCGGCACACCCATACTCAACTCGGGCGAGGCCGGAATCGTGGCCCTCGGCACGATCAAACAGAAGCCGTGGGTCGTCGACGGCGAGGTTCGGGCCCGGTTCGTGACCACCATCGGTGCGAGCTTCGACCATCGGGTCGTCGATGGCGATGTCGCGAGCCGTTTTCTCGCCGACGTCGCCAGCATCATCGAGGAGCCGGCCCTGCTGCTGGAGTAGGCCCGGCCACACACCCTGTTAATGGTTTTGACAATCATTATCAACAGAGCTATTCTCGGGGAATGCGCAGAAGATATTTCGTTGTTCCCGCGCTCCTCGCGTCAACCGCCCTCGCCCTGTCGGGATGCTCGGCTGGAACGAACGCTGACAGCGCGGCCGCAGACCTCAAGGTCGTCGCCACGACCACCCAGGTCGCCGACTTCACCCGCAACGTCATTCGCGGCGCCCGCGGCGTCGATCTCACCCAGCTCATTCAGCCGAACCAGAGCGCCCACAGCTACGACCCCTCCGCGGCCGACCTGACGGCGCTCGGTGCAGCCGATGTGCTCGTCATCAACGGCGTCGGACTCGAGGAGTGGCTCGACGACGCCATTGCCGCGTCCGGCTTCGACGGCGTCACGATTGATGCCGACAAGGGAATCACTATCTCAAAGGTCGGCGCCGGTGAGGACCACTCCGCCGACGAGCAGGCCGACACGCACGCCCATGACGGCGGCGACCCGCACATCTGGACCGACGTGCACAATGCCGAGACCATCGTGCGGACGATCACCGGCGGCCTCACCGCTGCCGACAGTGACAACGCGCCCACCTTCACCAGCAATGCAGTCGCGTACACCGCTCGGCTCAGCGCCCTCGACGAGTGGATCCGCACCAATGTTGCCACCGTGCCGGAGAGCGACCGTTTGCTCGTGAGTAACCATGACGCACTCGGATACTTCACCGCGGCGTACCACATCGACTATGTCGGCTCGGTAATTCCGAGCTTCGACGACAACGCCGAACCGAGCGCCGCCGAAATCGATACCCTCGTCGCGGCCGTCAAGGCCACCGGTGTCACGGCCATCTTCTCCGAGGCGTCGCTCAGCCCCAAAACCGCCGAGACGATCGCGACCGAAGCCGGTGTCACCGTCTACTCCGGCGACGATGCTCTCTACGTCGACTCGCTGGGCCCTGACGGAAGCGCCGGCGACACGTACATCAAGGCGCAGCTGCACAATGCAACGCTCATGCTCCAATCGTGGGGCGTCACACCCTCTGCGCTGCCCGCCGACCTGCAATAGTTGACACGTGATCGAGAACACTTCTCAAGAGACACCACCAGCGAACGCTGCCGTCGCTCTTCGTGTGACAGCGGCGTCGTTTGCGTACGGCGCGCAGCCCGCGCTCACTGGGATCGACTTCGCGGTGTTGCCCGGCCAGGCTGTCGCCCTGATCGGCCCCAACGGCTCGGGCAAGTCCACCCTTCTCAAGGGCATTCTCGGGCTTATCACCCGCACATCCGGCGCGGTCGACGTGCTCGGACAGTGGCCGGCCCCGGCCGGCTACATCGGTTATGTGCCGCAGACCGACCAGCTCGACCCGCACTTTCCGGTCTCGCTCGAGCAGGTCGTCATGATGGGCCGCTACCGGTCGCTCGGTTGGTGGCGCAGGCCCGCCACGGCCGATCGTCGGGCGGTCGCCGAGGCTTTGGACACTGTCGGCCTGGGCTCCCGCGCCAAGTCACGCTTCGGTAAATTGTCGGGCGGACAGCAGCAACGCGGTCTGCTCGCGCGCGCCGTGGCATCCGCCCCGCGTCTGTTGTTGCTTGATGAGCCCTTCAACGGTCTCGATCAGGTCAATCGGGACGCCCTCATTGACACCGTGAAACGCCTCAAGCAGCAGGGCGTGGCGGTGCTCGTGTCGACCCACGACCTCGACCTCGCTCGGGCCGTGTGTGAGAGTGTGCTGCTGCTGAACGGGGCCCAGGTGGCTTTCGGCCCGCGCGACGACGTATTGACCCTGGCCAACGTGCAGCGGGCATTCGGCTCGGTCGGTGTGGAGATGGACGAGCACACGATCGTGGTTCCCGGCCACGGAGGTCACTGAGTGGATGTCTTCACCCCGCTGATCACCGCGTTCGACCTGCCGTTCATGGCCCGAGCGCTGCTCGTGCTCGTCGTGCTCAGTCTCGTCGCCGGGCTCGTGGGCGTTCTCGTCAATCTGCGAGGGCTTGAGTTCATCAGTGATGGACTCACCCACGCGGTCTTTCCCGGGGTGGCCATCGGATTCGTCTGGGGTGGCCGCGACGGCCTGTTCGTGGGAGCCATGGCGGCGGCCCTCATCGCCGCCGTCGTGCTCACAGTGATCGTCAAACGCGCGGTCACATCGGATGCCGCGATCGCCATCGTGTTCACGGCCATGTTCAGCGTGGGAATCATCGTGGTTTCACGGGAAACAAATTACGTTGGCCAGCTGGACGCGCTGCTGTTCGGACGCCTGTTGACCGTCAGTCCAGCCGAGGTCAATCAGGCCGTCGTGGTCTGTCTCCTGGCACTGATCATTGTGGGGTTCACACTCAAGGAGCAGGTTTTTCGGGCCTTCGACGTCGAGGGCACGGCGGCGGCCGGATACCGGCCGCTCGTAATCGACAGTGTGCTCAACATCGCCATCGCCCTCGTTGTGGTGGCCGCGAGCAGTGCCGTGGGCAACCTGCTCGTGCTCGCCGTGCTGATTGTGCCGGGCGCCGTCGCCCGCCTGGTGACCAATCGCCTGTGGCTGCTCTTTCCCGTGGCCGCCGGCTTTGCTATCCTGGCCGCCTGGGTCGGGCTCACGCTCGGCTACGAAGCATCGGTGAACGGCGGGGTCGACCTGCCGAGCGGCGCAACCGTGGTGCTCGTGCTCGTCGCCGGCTACGTGGTGGCCCTGGTGGCGCGCCTCGGAGTGGACCGGATCGGCGGTCCGCGACGAGCACGGGTCTCGACTGAGCCGGTGGCCCGCTGATGGGCTACTTTGAGCAGGCCCTGCTGGCGGCGCTGCTGATCGGAGCGCTCAGCGGATTCGTGGGCACCCTCGTGGTGCTTCGGCAGCGTACCTTCTTCGCCCAAGCCCTCACCCACGCAACTTTTCCTGGAGCGGTGGGTGCGGCAATACTGGGAGTGAGCATCCCGCTCGGGGCCGCCGTGGCGAGCGTGGTCATCGTGGGGGTCATGACAATGATCGGTCGGGTCAAGCGGCAGGGAAATCAGGTCGCATCGGGCATTCTACTCACCGCCGGATTCGCACTCGGGGTTCTGCTGCAGGGGCTCAACCCGGCTCTTCCGGTGAAGGTCGACTCCTACTTGGTCGGTTCCATCCTCACGGTGACCGACCGCGATGTGACTCTCGTGGCCGTCGTACTCGGGCTCGCAGTGCTGGCCACTGTCGTGTTCGGCAAACAGATCATGTTCTCGACCTTCGATGTGAACGGCTTTCGCGCCGCCGGCTTTCGCGAATGGCCGATCGAAGTGCTGACCCTGGTGCTCATCACGGCCACGGTCGTGACCGCGATGCCCGCCGTCGGCGCCATCCTGGCCATAGCTCTGATTGCCGCCCCCGCCGCCGCGGCCCGCCTCGTCTCGCGCACGACCACTCAAATGTTTGTCATCGCCCCCGTGCTCGGCGCAGTCTCGGGCCTGGTCGGCGTGCTGCTGTCGCGTTCACTCGACGTTGCAGCCGGGCCGGCGATCGCACTGACAGCGGCCGCACTGTTCGTGCTTTCCCTGGTTCTTCGGCGGCTGGTGGGTGCAGCACGGGTGCCCCGCGAGGCGGATGCGCGCCGACCGACGCGAACATCGCTACGGTTGAAGTCATGAAGCGAAACACCTGGCAGCGTGAGGCCGTGCGGGGCGCCCTCGACGCGAACGACGGCTTCGTCAGCGCCCAGGCGCTGCACTCCGCGCTGCACGCGACCGGATCTCCCATTGGTCTCGCCACGGTCTACCGTGCTCTTGCCGACCTCGCGGTCAAGGGTGACGCCGACTCGCTGCAATCCCCCGACGGCGAGAGCCTGTACCGCGCCTGCAGCACCAACGAGCACCACCACCACTTGATCTGTCGCAATTGCGGACTCACCGTGGAGATCGAAGCGGATGCCGTCGAGCGGTGGGCCAAAGACGTGGCCGCCCAGAACGGGTTCACCCAGGCAGCCCACGTCGTGGACGTTTTCGGCCTGTGCGCAACCTGCACCGCCGCACCCGCTCTGGTGGCACCCGCTCTCGGGGGAGTGGGGATTTGCAGGACCCCCGGCGATCGAGTAGCGTGTAGATCTGCTACGCCTGTGTGCGTACATTGCGGGCTTTTCCTCCCCAACCATTCGGTTGATGCGGGGTTGTGCCCGTCGACAAGGGATCTTGGGAAGGGCATTCGCCCTTCGGTATTGGAGGAAACCATGGCATCTGTGTGCCAGGTGACCGGAGCTGTTCCCGGCTTCGGACACAACATTTCGCACTCGCACCGACGCACCAAGCGTCGTTTCGACCCGAACGTTCAGAAGAAGACGTACTACGTGCCGTCGCTTCGTCGCAAGGTCACATTGACCCTGTCCGCAAAGGGCATCAAGGTCATTGATGCTCGTGGTATCGAGAGCGTCGTCAAGGACGTTCTCGCTCGTGGGGTGAAGATCTAATGGCTAAGGCTCATGATGTACGTCCGATCATCAAGCTTCGTTCCACGGCTGGAACCGGTTATACCTACGTAACCAAGAAGAACCGCCGTAACGACCCCGACCGTCTTGTACTCAAGAAGTACGACCCGGTTATCCGCAAGCACGTTGACTTCCGTGAGGAGCGCTAAACATGGCGAAGAAGAGCATGATTGCCAAGAACAACCAGCGCAAGGTCATCGTCGAGCGTTACGCCGTCAAGCGCCTTGAGCTCAAGAAGGCCCTGGTTGACCCTGCCGGCACCGACGAGTCGCGTGAAGCCGCTCGCAAGGGCCTGCAGAAGCTGCCGCGCAACGCGAGCCCGGTGCGCCTGCGCAACCGTGACGCCGTTGACGGTCGTCCCCGTGGCCACCTCTCCAAGTTCGGTATCTCGCGTGTTCGTTTTCGCGACATGGCGCACCGCGGCGAACTACCCGGCATCACCAAGTCCAGCTGGTAACTCCTCCTGGCAGCCGATGAAGCTCAGCTTCGACGGTCTCTGAGTCACCCGAACGGGATGTCGACTTCCAGTCGGCATCCCGTTTGCGTTGGGCCCGGCGGGTACGCAGGTTGTGCGCGCACAGCGAAAAGTTGGCGACTCGCCGGGTAAAAGTGTAAAAACCGACCCGAAATCCGCGGAATCTAGCGGATGTCTGCTAGATTTCATCTCGGTCGAACCGACCAACGGAGCGGCAGAACCTGCCGCGCCCGCATCACGAATATCGCTGTTAACACAGACGAAGGTCCGAGGAGGACACTCAATGGCTGACAAGTCGCTGAACAAGACCGAGCTCGTTGCCAAGGTTGCCGCTGACTCCGGACAGAGCCAGGCCGCCGTCGATGGCGTTCTGAACGCTTTCTTCGCAACCCTGGCCGACACCGTTGCCAACGACGGTAAGGTCACCATCCCGGGATGGCTGGGAGTCGAGCGCACCGCTACGGCCGCCCGCACCGGCCGCAACCCGCAGACCGGCGAGGAAATCGCCATCGCTGCCGGCCACCGCGTCAAGCTGACCGCGGGAAGCAAGCTCAAGGCTGCCGCCAAGTAGCTTCCGCAGTAAGTAGGGGCGTCGACTGCGGTCGGCGCCCCTGTTTCGTCCCCCGGGGCATCCGTCTGCCATCGAACCGTGAGTTTCAGGGCCTTGAAACGGTTCAATTGGGCGAAAACTCACGGGTCGGCGGGAGTTCTCGCGCGCGCGCGACGGATGCCCAGGGATGGGCGAATAAGCTGGGTGGGTGCCCCGTTTCGTCCGCGTTCTCGGACCGGCAGCCCTGCTGCTGGTCGCTGTGTTGTCCACCCTTGTCGCCCTGGCCTATGGCGGTGGCGCCTCGGCCCAGCTGCTCGCCGACCCGGGACCAGTGGTGCGCTGGGGACTGCCCATCGCCAAGCTCGTGGTCAACCTCGCGGCGGCGGGAACGATCGGCGCTCTCGTGCTCACGTTGTTCGCGCTCAGCCCCAAGGAACGCGAGTTCAGTACCGCCCTGGACTTCGCCGCAGCGTCGGCGGCACTGTTCGCCGTCGCGTCCGCTGTCACGGGTTTTCTGACCTTTCTGCAGGTCACGAACGTGCCATTGGGCATCAGCGATCAATTCAGTGCCACGGTCGGGCAGTTCTTCAGTCAGATCGAACTGGGGCAGGCCTGGCTCGCGACGACGTTGATCGCCGCCGGCGTCACCGTGCTGTGCTTCGCCGTGCGCAACCAGACCGCACTGGTCTTCGTGACCGTGCTGGCCCTGACCGCCCTGCTGCCCATGGCCCAGCAAGGCCACGCGGCGGGCGCTGCCGGGCACGACGCCGCGATCACCGCCCTCGGCCTGCACCTCGTCTTCGCGGCGATCTGGCTGGGCGGACTGCTCACCATCATCGTGCTGCGCACCCAGCTGGACGGCGAACGCATCCGCCAGGTGATCGGCCGGTATTCCTCGCTCGCGTTGATCTCCTTCATCGTGGTGGCCGTCTCCGGCTATGCCAGCGCTGAACTGCGTATCGGCAGCTGGGACAACCTGTTCAGCCCCTATGGCATTCTCGTGCTGGTCAAGCTCACCGCCCTCGTGGCCCTCGGCGGCTTCGGCATTCTGCATCGCCAATTCTTCATCAAGCGGATGCAGCAAAGCGAGCCCGCGCGCGGGCGCTGGTTCTGGTGGCTCGTCGTGACCGAGCTCGGCTTCATGGGCCTCGCCTCCGGTGTGGCTGCCGCGCTCGCCCGCACGGCGACACCCGTCGCCCAGGTGGTCGCGACCGAGATTCCGCAGTCCACGCCCGCGCAGATCCTCACCGGTGAGCTGCTCCCGCCCGCGCTGACTTTCTCGCGCTATTTCACCGAGTGGAACTTCGACCTCGTCTGGATTCTGTTCTGCGCGTTCGGCACCTTCTTTTACCTCGCCGGTGTCTGGCGGCTGCACCGCCGCGGCGACGCCTGGCCGATCTACCGCAGCGTGCTCTGGATTCTCGGCATGCTCACCCTGTTCTACATCACCAACGGTGGTGTGAACGTGTACGAGAAGTACCTGTTCTCCACCCACATGCTCATGCACATGATGCTGACCATGCTCGTGCCGTTGATGCTCGTGCCGGGCGCTCCGGTGACGCTGGCCGCACGCGCCATCGCCAAGCGGCAGGACGGCAGCCGCGGGGCGCGCGAGTGGATACTCACCGCGGTGCATTCGCGCTTTGCCGGCGTCGTCGCCAACCCGATCGTCGCCGCCCTACTGTTCGGCGTCTCGCTCTGGGTGTTCTACTACACCTCGATCTTCAGCTGGGCGACGACAGACCACATCGGCCACCTGTGGATGATCGTGCATTTTCTGATCACCGGCTACCTGTTCGTGCAGTCCCTGATCGGCATCGACCCGGTGCCGTTCCGGCTGCCGTACGCCTTCCGCCTGCTGCTGCTGCTCGTGACCATGGCGTTCCACGCGTTCTTCGGCCTCGCCCTGATGAGCGGCACCGGACTGCTCTTGGCTGACTGGTATGGCGCGATGGGCCGCACCTGGGGCCTCTCGGCCATCGCCGACCAGCAGATGGGTGGCGGCGTCGCCTGGGGAATCGGCGAACTGCCAACCTTTGTGCTGGCCGTTGTCGTGGCGATTCAGTGGAGCCGCGACGACACCAAGGTCACGAGAAGGCTGGATCGCAAGGCCGACCGCAACGAGGACGCCGAGTTGGTTGCCTACAATGCCCGGCTTACCCGCCTCGCCAAACACGATGTGGAGAGCTCGAACTAAGCCGGGGGTCAGTGTAGCTGGATGGCCAGGGCGCCGCTGGGCTGCACGATGACGCTGAGCCCCATCGTGAATGGCACGTCTTCGTCGCGAGTGCTGATGTCGCCGTCGAACAGTGACTGCACGTCGACCACGATATGGGCCTGCCCGGGTGTGGCGACCATCTCGAACGACAGCTCGCCGGCGGTCAGCGCGACGGGCGGGTACGCGGTGATCGACCAGGCCGGAATGCTTTCAATGCGATCGTCGATCGTGATGCCCCAGGGGCAGTTGGTCGGTTGCAATACCGTTTGGGTGGCGCACTCGTCGAGAAATTTGTTGAGCTCCGACTGCACCTGGGCCACCATCGCCTCGTTCGGCAGGGCGTCGACCTCGATCTCGGCGGGCCCCGACGCCGTGACGCGGGAGGCGAATTTTTTGGCCGTCAACATGGCCGACTCGTGCTCAAACGTGTACCGATTCGGTGCGAAGGCAAGATACGCGGCAGTGCTCGAAAACGTGGCCGGGGCGTCCGCTGCGATATGGGCGCGCGTGTCCAGGGTGAGGCCGTTGACCGTGAACGATCGCTCGTGCAACACCGAGACCTGCAGCACCGCAAGCGGGCTGACGGTGAATTTCCAGGCATTGAATACGCCGGCGAAGGTGCCGGCTCGCTCGACGGTGAACACCATGCTCGACGCGGTGCCGTTCAAATCGAAGTCGAACACGACGGTCTGTGCTGTTCCGTCGTCCGTGGCCGGCGTGGCGCTCGCGCTCGCAAGTTCGATATTGCGCAGGCCACCGAGAACGGATGCCCGCAGCAGCGTCTCCGGCAGATCTGCCGCGACCTCGTCGCTGAGCCCCCAGGCGGCCAGTTCGGCCTTGTCGGGCATGACTCCGCCGAGCGCGAGGGCTCCGACGGTGTCGCCGCGGGCGAGGGCGTCGAGGTACTGCTGCACAAAGCCGCCGGCGCTGTACACCGTGCGATTGAGGGCGCCAATGGTGCCGATGAGTCCGGCGGCGAAGAGCGCAGCGACCACCACAATGGCGAGTACGGCCCGGAGCATACTGCCGCGGCGCCCGCCCGCCCGATGTTGTTCGGCCGCAATGGTCACCCTAATATTGTATGGGGGGCCCATCGGCCGGGCGGCCAGTGCCCGGTGCGAGTGCCCGCCCGGGACCCAGCGCGGCTAGTGTGGGAGGTCCCCCGCGCAGTATCCAGACTGCCGGAGAAAGTGTGCCGTGTCCGAGATTCCGCTCAGCCGTGAACAGGCGCTGGTCTTTTCGGCAATCGAGGGCACGAAACAGAACGTCTTTGTCACCGGCCGGGCCGGAACCGGTAAATCCACCCTGCTGAACCACCTCTCCTGGAACACAGGCAAGCAGATCGTGATTGCCGCGCCCACCGGGGTCGCGGCGTTGAACGTGGGCGGCCAGACTATTCACTCGCTCTTTCGCCTGCCGATCGGCGTCATCGCCGACAGCCCGATCGACCAGAACGACCAGGTGCGCAAGCTCCTCAACACCATCGACACCCTCGTCATCGACGAGGTCTCGATGGTCAACGCTGACCTGATGGACGCGATAGACCGCAGCCTGCGGCAGGCCCGGCAGCGACCGTTCGAGGTATTCGGCGGGGTGCAGATCGTGCTGTTCGGCGACCCGTACCAGCTGGCCCCGGTGCCCGGCGGTTCCGATGAGCGTGCCTATTTCGCCGACCACTACCGGTCGATGTGGTTCTTCGATGCGAAGGTCTGGCGTGACGCCGAGCTGCGCATCTTCGAGCTGACCGAGATTCATCGCCAGCACGACAACGCCTTTAAACTCATGCTCAACGCTGTGCGCCACGGTCAGGTCACCGCTGAGATCGGCGGTGCGCTCAACGGCGCCGGGGCACGTACTCCACCGAGTGAGGGCGTGATCACCCTCGCGACGCGTAATGACGCGGTGAACCGTATCAACGCATCCGCTTTGAAGAAGCTGTCGGGCAAATCGCTCACCGCTAAGGCCGATATCACCGGGGATTTCGGAGGCAAGCAGTTTCCGGCTGACGAGGTACTCGAACTCAAGGTGGGCGCGCAGGTGATGTTCCTGCGCAACGATTCACCGCTGGATGGTGGCCCGCGCTGGGTGAATGGCAGCATCGGCACCGTGACCAAGGTAACCTCGACCGTGTTCGTCGATATCGACGGTGAGGTGCACGAGGTCGAGCCGACCGTGTGGGAAAAGTACAAGTACACCTACAACGCTGCGACTAAGAAGCTGAGTCGGGATGTCGTGGCGGAATTCACGCAGTTCCCGCTGCGGTTGGCGTGGGCAGTCACCATTCACAAATCGCAGGGTGCCACCTACGAGCGGGCCGTTGTCGACCTTGGTGCACGGGTGTTCAGCCCCGGCCAGACCTATGTGGCGTTGAGCCGACTGACCAGCCTGGACGGGCTGTACCTGACCCGCCCGCTGCGGCCGAGCGACATCATCGTCGACGAGAACGTCAGGCGGTTCATGAACATTGAGGTCGTGCCACCCGTGGCCGATCTGGCCGGGCTGGACGAGGCGGAGCTGGACGAGTCGGAGCTGGACGAGGCGGAGCTGGCGCCTGCCGATCAGACTGATCCGGAAACCGGACTACCCGCCTGACAGCGTTGTCGACGGGACCCGTTTCACGCTCTGCGAGGGACCTAGTGTGACCCGTGGCCGCCCGGGTCCGGCACGATCAACTCGGGCACTCCGTGCGAGCCGTGGGGTACCGCGTGAGAGCCGACCTCGGTGGCGGCGAGGGCCGGGGTGGTGAGCCCCGAGAGCAGAAGGCCTCCGACGACGAGGCCGACGAGAAAGCGCCAGCCACCGGGAGTGGCAGCACCGGGAGTGGCAGCACCGGGAGTGGCGGCACCGGGTCTGGCAGCACCGGACCCGGCGGCACCGGACGCGGCGGCACCGCCGGTTGTAGGGAGCGCTTTCGGTGCGCGCCGCAGCACGATGGCCACGGTGACGGTCAAGAATATGTTGAATACTGATGCCACGGCCATCGGGTACGGGGGCAAACCGGTCTCGGCGCTTGTGACGCCGAGGCCGCTGCCGAGGGCGGCGGTTGCTCCCCAGGTCAAGACCGGGATGAGGGCCGCAGCCACGACAATTCGGGCTGCAAGAACGCGGCCAGTGGCGAGGGTGGCGATTCCCCAGCCGAGTTCAGCAATGCCGAACCCGACCAGGAGAACCGACAGGCGAAACGGAGCGGTCACACCCACAGCCAGGTGACTCAGCGCGGTGCCGAGAGCGGCGAAGCCGAGCCAGATGCGAATGACCGGGGGGCATGATGCTCCTTGGGTGAATCTGCTGCTGCGAGGGGATGGAGTGGGGTGCTGGTAGCCGGTCGTTAGACCGTGGCGTGGCTGCGAACCGTCTTATCAGCGGTGAGGCCAACCCCGAGCAGCACGATCGCGCTGGCGATGTGCAAGAAGTGGTCAGCGGTGTTCAACGCCAGGATGTTCAGCGAGGTGTTCGCGATAAAGAACCCGACAATACCGAGCAGTAGGTACACGGCGCCGATGGTGCTGTTGGTGGCCTTGGCCGCCATCGCGTTGGAGAGGCCGGCGATGAGCAGAGCGGCACCGATTAAAAGGTGTGCAACGTTGTGCAACGGGTTGACTTCGAAGATGCCCAGAAGTAACTCGCCCTGGCTGGCGATGAAACCGACGCTGCCGGTGACGGCAAAGCCGAGTAGCCCAACAAGAACGTAGACTGCGCCGAAGACGGTGGCGATCAGGCGATTGGGTGATGTGCGCATTTCAGGTGCCTCCTATGTGATTCACGGCTTACCCGTGGTTGCTATGTGTTCGGAGCTCCATCAACTTCGGATTGGTACAGATTATGGCCCTGACCTGCTTAAGTGGGTGGCGACGCGTACCCCAAAGTGGCCACAAAAAGCGCGGCACCCCGCATAGGGGTGGCGCGAGTGGGTCGGGGGAGTGGGTCGGGCGAGTGGTGAGGCCGTGCGGCGGTTCG
>NZ_JAJAYI010000059.1 GCF_026786305.1 Cryobacterium sp. | reverse complement strand
GAGCGTGTTCCCTTGGCCGGCGCTCCCGCGGGTAGGCGGCGCCCGCGAGCCCAGCGCGCCCGGCCACCGCCCCGCCGTGCCGGGCGCGGGCGCCGCCTGAATCACAACCAGCTCCTGAGCGCGTTAGAACTGACGCGCTCTATCCAAGCCCTGGTCTGTCTGACAGTCTCGACGAACGGGCGCGACTCAGCCGTCGGCATCCACGTGACGGCGGGCGCGCAGCACGGTGTCGGCGATCGTGATCTGGTCGCCGTCCGGCCCGGTGATGTCCCGGGTGCGGGCCTCACTGACCAGAATCTCCCACTCGGCCGGGTCCAGTCCCTCGGCGGCCTCCTCGGCCGTAAAGAACAGGTCGGGCAGCTGCGGGCGCTTCATTCCTGAGACCAAATCAGACGGATGGTGCGCCACAATCAGCAGGGTACCGCCCGGCAGGACCGCGGCCGCGAGGCGGTGAAACAGTGCTCTGCGCTCACGGCTCGGCAGGTGCATGAATTGCGACGAGACCAGATCGAAACTGCCAGCGGGTGGCGTCCACTCGAGTATATTGTGGTGTGCCCAGTGGATACGCACGGCCGATTCGGCCTCGGACGCCGCGTGTGCGGCCGCTCGCTCGAGGGCGACGGCGGAGAAGTCAACGGCCGTGACCCGCCAGCCGCGCCGGGCGAGCCAGAGCGCGTCGGCGCCCTCGCCGCAGCCCACGTCGAGTGCGTGCCCCGGGGCGAGCTCGCTCGTCTCTGACACCAGCTGCGGGTTCGGGTTGCCGCTCCACACGTGCGCGCTCGCGCGGTAGCGGTCGTCCCAGGTGGCTTCATTAAACTGCGTCGTCATTGTTCCAGCCTGCCACGATGGCCGGGGCGATCGATCCGTTCGCGGCCGACCCACACATAGTAAAGCGCACGAGAAACCGGCGCTCGATTAGCATTGACGGATGACGACTTCACACCCTGCCGTGCCAGCCTCCACCGTGCCAGCCTCCACCGTGACCCGATGGGCTCACGCATGAGCGTGCACCTGGTCGGCGGCGGGGGAGACCTCGTGCGCGATGCCGAGGTGTTCAAAACATTCCTGTCCGAGGTCAGCTTTCAGGCATCCCAGGCCGGTCGCGACGAACCGGTTGTCGCGATAATCACCGTCGGACCGGGGAATGCGCACGCCGAGGAACTGGCCGCATCGCTCGGCGATGCCGTGCAGACCCGCCGAGCCACGCTCGCGTCTGGCGATACCGCCGCCCTCACCGCGGTGTCCGCGGTTGACGGCATCCTCATTGGCGGCGGTGTGACCCCTGACTATCTGGCCGCCCTGCTGCCCATCGCCGGAGAGATCCGCCGCCAGGTGTCGACGGGGGTGCCCTACCTCGGCTTCTCGGCTGGCGCCATGATCGCGGCCGAACGGGCCCTGATCGGCGGTTGGCGCATCGGCGGCGTCGAGGTCACCCCCGAACACGTCTCGGAGGGCCTCGACGAAATCACCTTCGCCCAGGGCATTGGACTGCTCGACGTCACGGTCGACGTGCACGCCGCCCAGTCCGGCAGCCTGTCCCGCCTGATCGCGGCGACCGAGGCCGGCCTCATCGACGGCGGCCTGGGCATCGACGAAAATACCGTGCTCGTCGTCGGCGAGGGCGCCCTCGGAGTGCTCGGAGCCGGCAGCGTCTGGCGGGTCAGTCAGGCCGACGGCGGTGTGCTCGTGAGCACCATCGGCGCCTGACTGTCGGATGAAAGTCGGCGAACGGATGCCGCACCACCCGCGATCGGGTGGCCGCGCGTTTTGCGGCGTGCCGACCGGGTTCCTGGGAATGGTGACCTCATGAACCTCGCCGCCCTCGCGGCGGCCGGTCAGATCGACTCGGGCTGGGCGCACGCGCTCGCTCCCGTTGCCGATGACCTGGCCCGGGTGGGCGAGTTTCTGGCGAGCGAACGGGCGTCCGGCCACACGGTGTTGCCCGCTCCGGAGCACCTGCTGCGCGCGTTTCGCCAGCCGTTCGACGCCGTGCGGGTGCTCATCGTCGGTCAGGATCCGTACCCCACGCCGGGGCATCCGATTGGGCTGGCCTTCGCCGTCAACGCCGACGTGCGTCCCCTGCCGCGCAGCCTCGGCAATATTTTCACCGAGCTGGAGGACGACCTCGGCCTGCAGCGTCCCGCTCACGGGGACCTCTCGGCATGGTCCGACCAGGGGGTGCTGCTGCTCAACCGGGTGCTCAGTGTGCGGGCCGGTGCGGCCGGTTCGCATCGCCGGGACGGCTGGGAAACCGTGACCAACCAGGCCATTCGCGCGCTCGTGGGGCGGCGGCTTCCGCTCGTGGCGATTCTGTGGGGCAAAGATGCCGGTGCGCTTCGGCCCCTGCTCGGCGACACCCCGGTGCTCGAGTCGGCGCACCCGAGCCCGCTGTCGGCCCGCCGCGGATTCTTCGGCTCCCGGCCATTCAGCAACGCCAACCGGTTGCTGATCGAGCAGGGGGCGGCATCGGTGCACTGGGAGCTTCCGGTAATCTGGAACCAACCAGAAAGGGGAGTGCCCGGTGCTTGAGGAAGAATACGAGCCTCGTCGTCGGCTACCCCGCCACCTGCGGCCGGACGTTGCGGCCGAGGCGCCGTTCGAGTACACGATGCGCGAGGTCCGGGCGAGCGACCTGCCGCACATTCAAGAGATCTACAACTACTACGTCGCCAACAGCACCGTCACCTTTGACGAAGATGCGATGACCCTCACCGAGTGGCGCGACAAGTTCTACTACCTGAACAAACAGGGCATGCCGTTCATTGTGGCCGTGTCACCGGCCGGTCAGATTCTCGGGTACGCCCTGGTCAGCCCGTGGAAGCAGAAGAAGGCCTACCGATTCACGGTGGAGAATTCGATCTACCTCGGCGCCGCGTCGACCGGTAAGGGACTCGGGCGGGAGCTGCTCGGCGAGCTGATCAAACGGTCGAAAGCGGCCGGCCTGAAAGAGATCATCGCCGTCATCGCCGACCAGGGGGCGGATGCCTCGATCAAGCTGCACGGCGACTTCGGCTTCCACGAGATCGGCCGCATGGGCAAGGTCGGATTCAAGTTCGAGCGCTGGCTCGGCACCATTCTGCTGCAAAAAAGCCTGAAATAGCCACTCCGGCCCTTCTCGGTCGAATTTAGCCCCGTGATTGGTCGGTTCAGCGCGGCCGTGTCCCCGGGGCACCGGGTGCTGTCACGCCGGGTCAGCGGGCGTCGCGGGGCGTGTTCATGCGGCCGACCATGTCCAGCACCGCGGGCCTCGGCAAGATGCTGGCCACCCGGGCGAGCAGCGCGTTACGGGCGCCGACGAGCACGACCGATGGCGTCACCGCACGGTCGAGCGCGGAGAAGGAGGCGCGCATGACCTCCTCGACCGTGAGCTGAGTGCCCTTCTTGCCGCCGCTGGTCTGGGCGACCTCGAAGAACTCGGTATCGGCCGGGCCTGGGCAGATCGCCGTCACCTTGAGGCCGCTCGACCGGGTTTCGTAGCTGACCGCTTCGGTGTAGCTGAGCACGTAGGCCTTGGTGGCTCCGTAAACCGCCATGTGCGGCACCGGCTGGAACGCCGCCGTGCTCGCCAGATTCACGAGCGCCGCGGTGTGCGGATGCAGCGAGGCAGTCTCGACCAGTTCGGGCAGAAAGGCGTGGGTCAGAGCGGTGAGGGCGTGCACGTTGAGGGCGATCTGCTCCCGTTCCCGGGCCTCGTCGGAGTCGAGCACGGTGCCGAAGGTCGCGAAGCCGGCGTTGTTCACGAGGGTGCCAATGGTGATCATTCGCTCGCGGAGGTCGGAGACCAGCTCGGTGACGGCATCCGCGCTGGTGAGATCGAGCGGAATGACGGTGGAGACCGTGCCGTATTTCTCGGCCAGGTCGACGGCGAGGGCTTCGAGGCGGGCCTGCCGGCGGGCGACGAGCACGAGATCCGCGCCGCGCTGGGCGAGCTCGTGGGCATACCCGACGCCGAGGCCGCTTGATGCTCCGGTGATGAGCGCGGTGGTGCCAATGGGGTTGTACAAAGCGCTGGCCATGGCTTGAGGCTAGCCGTCCTGAGCGTGCATGACCAGTGGTGGCTGGCCGCCCGGCTCGGTCGAACTAGGCTCAGAATATGGCTGATCCACATGAACTGACCGCCCTGGAACAATGGCAGGCTCTGCAGAACCGCGAAATCAGCCCGAGCGACCTCGTGGAGCATTACCTCGCCCGCATCGAGAAATTCAACCCGGCGTTCGGCGCCTTCGTCACCGTGACGGCGGATGCGGCGCGTGCGCGGGCCCGAGACGTTGAAGAGCGGATGCCCCGCACCGCACCGCTCTGGGGCCTCCCGTTCGCCGACAAAGACCTGCACCTGCGCGCCGGGGTGCATGCCGGGTTCGGATCCCGTCTGTTCGCCGACTATGTGCCCGACGAATCAGACGACCTGGTGCAGGCGCTCGACGACGCCGGGGGAGTCAGCCTCGGCAAGACCAACACGCCCGAATTCGGGCTCGCCTCCTACACCGAGAGTCTCGCCGCCCCGCCGGCCCGCACCCCGTGGAACCTTGCGCTCGGCGCCGGTGGATCGAGCGGTGGTGCCGCTGTCGCAGTCGCCGCTCGCTTACTGCCGTTCGCGCCGGGCTCCGACGGAGGCGGGTCCATTCGCATTCCCGCCGCCGCCTGCGGGCTGGTCGGGCTCAAGCCCAGTCGCGGGCGCGTGCCGACCGCCTCCGGCATCGACAAGCTCGGCGGCCTCGCGGTCTGTGGTCCGCTCGCTCGCACCGTAGCGGATGCCGCGCTGCTGCTCGACGCCATGATCGCGCCCCGCGACGGTCACCCCGACCACCACTACGCCCTGCGAGCCCCGGGCGATGAGACGCCGCTGTTGGCGGCGGCGGTGCGCGGTGAAGGACGTTTTCAGCTCGGCGTCATGACCACCTCGGCCTGGGACAACGACTACTCCATAACGATCGCACCCGAAGCCCAGACCGCCGTCGACCTCGCCGTCGCCGGCTTCGCCGCCCTGCAGCACGGCCTCGAAGAGACGGCGCTCGTGCCAGATCCGAGCTACGGGCCGGCGTTCCGCACCATCTGGCAGGCCGGAGCGGCGAGCATTCCCGCCGACACCGAGGCCGAGATCGACCTTCTCGAGCCACTGACCCAGTGGCTGCTCGCCCGTGGCCGTGCCCTCAGCGCCCGGGACCTCGCCGAGGCGCTCGCCGCGTTGACCGCGTTCGAGCGGTCGTTCATTCACCAACTGGCGAAATTTGATGCCGTGCTGACTCCGGCCATGGCCATGACGCCGCGCCCGGTGGGCTGGTATGACGCGCACGACGCCGAGGCGAACTTCGCGCAGCAGGTGCAATACACCCCGTTCACCTCGATGATCAATGTGAGCGGACTGCCCGCCATCGTGCTGCCGGTGCATCAGACCGACGACGGCCTGCCGATGGGGGTGCAACTCATCGGTCGACCGGGCGGCGAGGCCACCCTCCTGTCGCTCGGCGCCCAGCTCGAGCGCCGCATCCGCTGGCAGGACCGGGTGCCGCCCGAGCCGGCGTAACCCGAGTCGCTCGAAACCCGGACGGTGCTAACTCGACCGGCTCCCGACTAGCGGTGCGTCGAGACCGGCCGCGACGGCCACCAGAACCGGTCGTCGACCAGAAAGACCAGGGCCGGCACGAGCACGGTGCGCACGACGAGGGTGTCGAGCAGTACCCCGATGCAGACGATCACACCGATCTGGGTGAGGGCGACGACCGGCAGCACTCCGAGCACGGCTAACACGGCCGCGATCAGAATGCCGGCGCTCGTGATTACCGCGCCGGTCGACGAGAGCGCGCGCACCATGCCCTCGCGGGTACCGTAGCGCCGGGCCTCTTCGCGGGCTCGCGTGGTCAGAAATATGTTGTAGTCCACGCCGAGAGCCACCAGGAATAGAAAGGCAAACAGCACGACATTGGTGTCGAACGCGGCAAAACCGAGCAGGTTCTGAAAGATCAGGTTCGAAGCGCCGAGGCTGGCGAAGAAGGTACCGAGCACAGTGACAATGAGCAGCACCGGCGCCAGGAGCGACCGCAGCAGCAGCGCCAGAATGAGAAAGACGATGCCCAGAATCAGCGGCACAATCAGGTCCTGATCGCGTTCAGCGCTCGTCTTCGTGTCGAGGGCCGTGGCATCGCTGCCACCGACCAGCGACTGCGCAACCGGGCCAGCGGCATTCGCTAAATCGGTGCGCAGGTGGGTGATGGTCGCGAAGGTGGCGTCGCTGCCCGGTTCGCTGTCGAGGGTGACGTCGATGCGAGTCAGCCCGCCGGCATTTTCGCCGGCCACCGCAACGGACACCCCCACGGTCTTCACGGCGACCGCCACGGCGTCAGCGGATGCCGCATCCGGCGCGAGCACGACCGTCTGACTGGTCAGCCCCGCCGAAAAAGACGCGTCCACGATGTTCTGTGCCACGACCGACTCCGGGTTGCCGACCAGCGGGGCGGCCGGGGACAGCCCGACGGCGGCGCCTTTCCGCCCGAACGCGAGGTAACCTATCGCGAGAACACCCACGACCGTGATGATCACCGGATGCCTGGACACTCCCCGACCGAGCCGGGTCCAGAAACCGGTGTGCACCGGCGCAGCCTGGGCCTGCACCCGCGGAATGAACGGCCAGAACAGGCCGCGCCCGCAGACCACGAGCGCGGCCGGCAGTACGAGCAGGGCGAACAGAATGGCGATGAGCACGCCGATGGCGCACGCGATGCCGAGCGCCCGGTTGCCGGCGAGCTGAGCAAAGACCAGGGTGGCGAGGCTCAGCGCCACCGTGCCCCCGCTCGCCGCGATGGCTGGGCCGGCGCTCGTCACGGCGGTGCGCATGGCCTCGTTGCGATTCTCGGTGTGCAGCAGTTCCTCGCGGTATCGGGCCACGAGCAGCAGGGCATAGTTGGTGCCGGCGCCGAACACGAGCACCGATAGAATTCCCGAGATCGAGGCATCGAGGGCGAAACCGAGCGGCTCGGCCAGCGCTCCGGCGACCTTGCCGGCGAGGCCGTCGGCGAGCCCGACCACGACGAGCGGCACGATCCACAGCACCGGGCTGCGATAGGTCACGATGAGGAGAACCGCGACCACGATCACGGTCACGAGCAGCAAGCGAAAGTCGGCTCCGGCGAAGGCGTTGGTGATGTCGGCCTGAAAACCGACCGGCCCGGTGACAGCGGCGGTCAGTCCCGTGGGCAGCCCGGTCGCCGCGGTCCGGCGGATGTCGGTGGCCGTCTTCGCAATATCGGCCGTCGCCGCCGCGGCATCCAACGGCAGCACGCTCAGCGCAGCCTGGCCGTCATCGCTGAACTGCGGCGTCGAGGCGCGCGGGGCGATCGACGCCGCCCCGAGGTTTTCGGCGGCCGCGGTGATCGCACTGCGGTCGGCCGTCGTCAGATCGGCGCCGTCCCTGCTCCAGACCACGACCGCGGCGGTCTGGTCGGCGGAGGGAAACTCGGCCAGCAGAGCGGTGACCTGGGCGGCCTGGCTTGTGGTCGGCAGGCCTGCGGCCGGAAAGTCTTCGGCCTGGTTGGAAGGGAGCAGCGCGAACAGCAGGCCGACCGCCACGACGGTGCCGAGCAGTACCGCCCACGCGGTGCGTTTGCCGGTGATGAAGCGCGTGATGGCGAGCACAGTTCCTCCAGAATCTCGATGATCGCAATCCTAACGAGCTCATTCAGACAGGAAGCGTGTGTTGTTTTGAGTAAATCAAAACAAGTACTAGGGTGGGAACATGACAACCACCAGGGCAAGCCACGACGGCGCGGCGCTTCGCCTGGCCGCGGCCGACGCCAGCCTAATCGCGGACAGCATCCGCTCGGCCGGTCTCAAAGTCACCGCGCCGCGCCTGGCCGTGTTACGGGCCCTCACCGGCATGCCGCATTCCAGCGCCGATGCCCTGTTCGGCGCGGTGCGCTCAGATCTGCCCGGCACCTCGCTGCAGGCGGTCTACGGGGTGCTCTCCTCGTTCAGCACGGCCGGGCTCGTGCGCAAGATCGAACCAGCTGGCTCGCCCGCACTGTTCGAGCGCCGGGTCGGCGACAACCACCACCACCTCGTCTGCACGCGCTGCAACGTGGTGCACGACGTGGACTGCGTCGTCGGTCATGCTCCCTGCCTCACCCCAGCGGATGCGCTCGGCTTCGACGTGCGCGCCGCCGAGGTCATCTACTGGGGCCTCTGCGCCAGCTGCCAAGCCGAGACTGCCCACCCCTAACTTCCCCGTCAACCTCGCGTTGCTGATCCACACTCAAGGAGCACTATGACCATCAAGACCACGACCAGCCAGACGGGAACGCCCGTCGCCAGTGACGAGCACTCCCTCACCGTCGGCGCCGACGGTGTCACCGCGCTGCACGACCGCTACCTGGTCGAGAAGCTCGCCCAGTTCAACCGCGAGCGCATTCCGGAGCGTATTGTGCACGCCAAGGGCGGCGGAGCGCACGGCGAGTTTGTCGTGACCGGCGACGTCTCGAAGTACACCCGCGCGGCCGTGTTTCAGCCGGGTGCAACGACCAAAACCCTGCAGCGCTTCTCCAGTGTTGCCGGCGAGCAGGGCAGCCCCGACACGTGGCGAGACGTTCGTGGTTTCTCGGTGAAGTTCTACACGACCGAGGGCAACTACGACATCGTCGGCAACAACACCCCGGTGTTCTTCATTCGTGACGGCATCAAGTTTCCCGACTTCATCCACTCGCAGAAGCGTCTGCCGGGCACGGGCCTGCGCGACGCGACCATGCAGTGGGACTTCTGGACCCTCTCCCCGGAGTCGGCGCACCAGGTCACCTATCTCATGGGCGACCGCGGCCTGCCGCGTTCGTGGCGCGAAATGCCCGGGTTCGGCTCGCACACCTACCAGTGGATCAATGCGGCCGGCGAGCGCTTCTGGGTCAAGTATCACTTCGAATCCAACCAGGGCAACGTCGAGATGGAGGGATCCGAGGCCGAGCTCATCGCCGGTGCGGATGCCGACTACTACCGTCGCGACCTCTCCGACGCCATCTCTGCCGGCAACTTCCCGTCGTGGAACGTCTCCGTGCAGGTCATGCCGTACGAGCAGGGCACCACCTACCGGTTCAACCCCTTCGACGTGACCAAGGTCTGGCCACACGCCGACTTCCCGCTCATCCCGGTCGGCACGCACACCCTCAACCGCAACCCCGACAACTTCTTCGCCGAGATCGAGCAGGCGGCGTTCTCTCCGGCCAACCTCGTGCCCGGCATCGCGGCGAGCCCCGACAAGATGCTCTTGGCCCGCATCTTTTCCTACCCCGACGCCCAGCGCTACCGCGTGGGTACCAACTACGCCCAGTTGCCGGTCAATGCGCCGAAGAGCCCGGTCAACGGCTACTCGGCCGATGGCGCCCAGCGGCACCACTACAACGCACCGAGCGAACCCAACTACGCGCCCAACTCCCTCGGCGGCCCCGTTGCCGACCCGGCCGCCGCCGGCGAGGGCGCGTGGGAAGGCGACGGAACACTGCTGCGTGCCGCCGCTACCCTGCGCAGCGAAGACAGTGACTTTGGCCAAGCCGGAACGCTCTATCGCGAGGTCTACGACGACGCCGCCAAGGCACGGTTCCTCGACACCATCACGGGTGCCATCAGCGCAGTGACACGCCCCGAGGTCACCGAGCGTGCCATTGGGTACTGGACCAGCGTTGACGCCGACCTCGGCGCCAAGCTGCGCGCGAACCTCGCCGTCTTCGCCGAGGCTGCAGCGCTCGACGCCGAGTACGTCGCCGCGCAGTAGCACTTCCTGCCATGACACAAACCGCCCGGCCTGCAACAGGCCGGGCGGTTTTGTGTACCCGAGCTGACCTACCGTAAGTAGCCGCCCTTTTTCAGGCCGGCCTCGATCTCGAAGCGATTCTTCCGCGGGTTGCGCCCGGCGACCGCGTACAGCAGCGGAAAAACCATGCCGAACCGCTGCCACTGGCTTTTGTGTACGGCTTCGTGCTCGAGCACGTCTGCCGTGACGTTCTGGTTGGTGAGGTAGCAGCCGCCCACGCACGATCCGCCGCGCCCGAACGTCCACGGCGGCATGCCGCGAAACACGAACAGGCCCGCCCGTTTTTCGACGCGCCCGGTGCTCCAGATCGAACCCCAGACCAGCCCGAACGCGGTCGCGTACAGGTAACCGGCCCGGCTGACGGGCGAATCAAAGAGGATGCGACGCATCCCCTACCGTAACTCCTCATCGGTGAACCCGGGACGGCCATAGGCTTCGAGGAGGCGCAGCCACACCTCGCTCAGGGTGGGGTAGCTCGGCACGGCGTGCCACAACCGGCTGATGGGCACCTCGCCGACGATGGCGACCGTGGCCGAGTGCAGCAGCTCGGCCACGTCTTGGCCGACGAAGGTGACGCCGAGCAGAACCTCCCGGTCGAGGTCGAGGACCGCTCGCGCTTTACCGACATAACCGACGGCGAGCACCGAGGCGCCGCCCAGGTTGGCGAGGTCGTAATCCAGAATGCGGATGCGATACCCCGCCTTCACGGCCGACGCGGCGGTCAGCCCCACCGAGGCGACCTCGGGATCGGTGAAGGTAACCTGCGGAACGGCGGCGTGGTCGGCCGTCGCGACGTGCGCGCCCCACGGTGCATCGTCGACCCGGCTGCCGACCGCCCGGGCCACGATCGCGTCGCCGGCCGCGCGGGCCTGGTATTTGCCCTGGTGGGTCAAGAGCGCCCGGTGGTTGACATCGCCGGTCGCATAGAGCCAATCGCCGACCAAGGCGGGGGAGTCACCCTGAACGAGCAGAGTGTCGTCAACGGTGAGCCAATCGCCTGCCTCGAGGCCGACCGTGTCGAGGCCGAGGTCGTGTGTGCGCGGCGTACGACCGATGGCCACGAGTACCCTCTCGGCTGTGACCGCCGTTCCGTCGTCGAGGCTGAGCGTGACGGCACCGTCGGTCTCCCGGTGGGCCGCGGTCGTGGACGGCCCGACCAGCACGGTCACACCGTTCTCCTGCAGGGCGGCGGTGACGAGTTCGCCGGCGAACGGCTCCTGCCCGCCGAGCAGGGGACTGCGGGCTATCACGGTGACCGCCGACCCGAGCGAGGCGTAGGCGGCGGCCATCTCGGCGGCGACGACCCCGCCACCGATCACGGCCAGGCGGGGCGGAATCTGCTGGGCACTCGTCGCGTCACGGCTGGTCCAGGGGTTGATGTCTTTCAGGCCGGGAATGTCGGGCAGCAGCGCCGCTGACCCGGTACTGACGACCACGGCGTGCTTTGCCGTGAGCACGGTCACGGTGCCATCGTCGCCGGTCACGGTGACTTCGCGCAGAGCGGTGAGGCGGGCATGGCCGCGCACGAGGTCGATGCCGGCCGACTCGAGCCATTTCGCCTGGCCGTCATCCTTCCACTGGCTGGCGATGGAGTCGCGTTGTTTGAGGGCGGCGCGCACGTCGACGGAGCCGGTGACGGCCTCGGCGGCGCCCGGTACCCGCCGTGCCGCCGCGAGGGCGGCGCCGCTGCGCAGCAAAGCTTTCGACGGCATGCAGGCCCAGTACGAGCATTCACCGCCGACGAGGTCGCTCTCGACGACGACCGTACGCAGGCCGCCCTGAGCGGTGCGGTCGGCAACATTTTCTCCGACAGCGCCGCCTCCGATCACGATGACGTCGTAGCTCTGACTCGACATTGAATCTCCTGACTGGGGTGGCGGCCGGTTTCGAGAAGCCTACCCCGAGGTTCCAGACCTGGGCCCACCTGATGAAACCGGGCCCAGGATCTATCACGTGCCCGCTTTCCGGGCCCGGTGCACAAGAGAGGGTGCGAAGTGGGTTCAGCGTCCGAGGAAGACGGCGGGTGTGCGAGTCAGGAAGGCCTGGAGGCCGATTCGGCTGTCCTCGGTCTGCACCAGGCGGGCCAGGGCCGGCTGCAGCGCTACTTCAGCGGATGCCGCCCCGTCGCGCTGCGCGAGTCGGGCGTTGGCGAGGGTGGCCTGGATGGCGAGCGGAGCCTGGGCCGCGATCTTCTCGGCGAGTTCGAGGGCCCGGTCGAACTGGGTGCCGTCGGGCACAATCTCCTGCACAAGGCCCATTCGGTGCGCCTCGGCGGCGTCGAACAGGTCGCCGGTGAGCAGCCAGCGCATCGCGTTGCCCCAGCCGGCCGCGCGGGGAAACCGGATCGTCGCGCCTCCGAACGGCAGAATACCCCGGGCGACCTCGATCTGGCCGAACCGGGTCGACTCGGCGGCCACGACAATGTCGCTCGCGAGCATGAGCTCGATACCGAGGGTGAGGCAGGTGCCCTGTACGGCGATGACAACCGGTTTGGTGAGCGATTGACCATCCACTTGCCACGGATTGATGCCGCCCTCCGGCACCATTTCGAGCCCGTTCGGGCCGAGTCGGGGGCCGATGTCGGCGAGGTCGAGTCCAGCCGTGAAATGGTCGCCGACAGCGTAGACCAGGCCCGCGCGCAGCTCGGGGTCGCGGTCGAGTTCACCGTAGGCGAGTGCGAGTTGCTGCAGCAGGGAGAAATCCGCGGCATTGCGTTTCTCGGGCCGGTTGAACCCGATCAGCAGAATATGGCCGCGGCGTTCGGTGAGAATGCGGGGCTGGTCGGT
>NZ_JAJAYI010000058.1 GCF_026786305.1 Cryobacterium sp. | reverse complement strand
GTCCAGGCGGCCGTGGGGGGGCGGGCGGCCCCCACCGCGCACAGGGCGGGGGGGGCCGGCGGCCCGGCCCCCCCCCCCCCCCCCCCCGGGCCGGGGGGGGGCGCCCCCCCCGCCGGGTAGCCGATGCGCCTCAACGACAACCCGGCGGGCGCTGATTTCTCGGAGAGGCGTTTCGTCTTGTATTGTTGAAACCGCGTCTCCGATCAAGTGATTACACCTGGTCGGGAGCGCATGGCGAGTTACCCAAGCGGCCAAAGGGATCTGACTGTAAATCAGACGGCGTAGCCTTCGTGAGTTCGAACCTCGCACTCGCCACCAGCACCAGAACAGGCAGGCCCTCGGGCCTGCCTGTTCTCGTTAGGACAGCTGCCTGTAGCGTGAGGGCATGACGCATCCTGCCCCGACCGAGTTGCTTGACCTTGCACGCACGATCGCCCTCACCGCCGGCGCACTCGCCCACCGTCGCCGCGCCGAGGGGGTCGAGATTGCGGCCTCGAAGTCGTCGCCCGAAGATATCGTCACCGCTGCCGACCGCGAGGTCGAGCTGCTCATTCGCAGCCTGCTGGCCGACGCCCGCCCCAATGACGGGTTTTACGGCGAGGAGTCCGACGCGACCGACGGCACGAGCGGGCTCACCTGGGTGGTCGACCCCATCGACGGTACCGTCAACTACCTCTACGGCATTCCGTTCTACGCTGTCAGCATCGCCGTCGTGCAGGGCGACCCTGACCCGGCCAGCTGGAACGCCCTCGCGGGTGCGGTCGTCAACCCCGCCCTCGGCGAGGTGTTCACCGCGTCCGAGGGTTCGGGTGCCTGGCTGGGCGACCGGCGACTGCACGTGAATCATGACGTGCCGCTCTCGCTCGCCCTGGCCGGCACCGGCTTCGGCTACGAGGCGACCCGGCGGGTGTGGCAGGCGAACGTCGTGGGCGGCCTCATCGGCCAGGTGCGGGATATCCGTCGTATCGGGTCTGCTGCGCTCGACCTGTGCTCGGTGGCCTGCGGGCGACTCGACCTCTATTTTGAACGTGGACTCAACCCGTGGGATCACGCCGCCGGCGCCCTGATCGCCCGCGAAGCCGGTGCCCGGGTCGGCGCTCTGCAAGCGGATGCCGAGGGTCGCGATCTGCTCATCGCCGCCGCTCCCAGCCTCTACGATCAGTTCGAACCGGTGCTCGCTGGTCTCTTCGAACGCTTCCCATTTCGCGCGAAAGCTGACTGATTTTATACCCACTTACCCCCGTTTGGGTGTGATCGGTCACTTTCCTCTGGTATTCTCAGGGTTGCGCGCTAACGTTAATGAATTCGTTATATTGGCATGTCGTCATTTGGCGTTATCCAGCACGAGCACCCGATCCCGTCCGCTACGCCGAAAGCTGTACTTTGTCACGTCACACTCCATCCGTGGGCACCTCCGTGTCCGGCGAGAGTGACGGCACCGTATTTCCACCAGTAGCTCCGGCAGCCCTCACCCGTCGCCAATTACGCGAGCGCGAGCGCGTAGCCTTCTCCGCTGCGGCACCGGTGGACGAGGTCGTCGTTGATATCGTGCGGCTCAGCCCCGCCGCAGACCTGATCGTCGCCGCCGATCTGTCCGAACGCGATCTTGAGCCGGCCGTCGTCACCGAGACCAACCGTATCGTCGCGGCCGTGCCGGTCGCCGCCGCCGAGCCCACCGACTACGAGAAGCTGCTGGCTCCCGGCATCACGCAGTCGATCCCGACGGTGATTCCCCCCGCCGGTGGCCTGCCTCGACGTCGCCAGCGCATCGAGCAGAAGCCCGGCGAGCCCTTCGCCCCCGCGCGCGATTTCGTCCCGGCCGGTTCGCTTCCCCGCCGCACCCCACGCGCACGTCCGCCCGGCAGCACCATGCGCAAGCGCGCGGCCAGGGGCGCCTCGATCCTCGCGATGTCGTTCGTGGCACTGATGGCCGTGGCCACGTCGATTCCGGCGGAGGCGCTGTTGTCTTCGCAGGACGTGCAGGCATCCGCTTTGGAAGCTCAGCGGGTTGTGCCGGCCGAAGAGGCGCAGAGCATGGATCTCGCCGGTGGCGACACCGTCACCGTCGAGCGCGACGGGTACGAGTCGAGCACCATCGCCGAGGTTGCCGCAGCCAGCGGTATTCGTATGGAGGACACCTTCACCAATAACCCGAACGGCACCATTCAGTGGCCATTCGCCGTTGGGGTGCACATCGGTGACCAGATGGGCCACCGCAATTGCGCCGGCTGTTCCGTGAACCACGGCGGCCAGGACTTCAACCCGGGCGTCGGTGCGCCGATTCAGGCCATCGCTGACGGTGTTGTCAGCCGCGCCGAAGACGGCGAAGCCAGCCTCGGCGTTCACATGATGATCGACCACATGGTCAACGGCGAGCTCGTCACGAGCGTGTACGCGCACATGATCCACGGATCGATGCTCTTCAAGGAGGGCGACGTGGTCAAGGTCGGCCAGGTCATCGGTAAAACCGGCAGCACCGGAATGTCGACCGGCCCGCACTTGCACTTCGAGATTCGAGAGGGTGGCATCACCGGCACTAAGGTCGATCCGCTCGCCTGGCTCTACGCCAACACGAACTAGCCCGGAACCTACCAGGTTTCGCTGCGACCGCGCATGATGGAATCGAGCAGGCCCTTCGGCAGCGGAAACGGCGGCAGGCCGTCGAAGCTGAAGACGGCAGCATCATTGGCATCGACGGACTCGAGCGCTACGACCTGGTCGTGCAGCAATTCCATCTTCACGTCGAGGCGATTGGCGGGGTCCGCCGCCTGCCGCAGGTCCTCGACGAGAGTGTCGGGCACGGCGCCGTTGTACTTGTAGAAAATCTTGTGCTCGAGGCGCGCCCAGAAGTCCATGGCAATCGTGCGAATCTGAATCTCTACGGTGACCGGCTGCACGCGGTCGGACATGAACACCGGGATCGCGACGATGAGGTGCAGGCTCTGGTATCCGTTCGCCTTGGGCGCCTGAATGTAGTCCTTCTCGTGGAGCACCGTCACGTCTCGCTGCCCGGCGAGCAGATCGCGAATGCGATAGGTGTCCGAGATGAAACTGCAGGTGATGCGAATGCCCGCGATGTCCTGAATATTGCCGCGAATACCGTTGAGTTCGAGCTGACGTGCTCGATCGGGCTATAGTCGTGGATCGAGCTGAACTCTTCCTTCAGAATGTTCATCTTGGTGAGCATCTCGTCGCTCGCGAACTTGTACGACAGCATGAACCGGGTCAACTCGAGCTTCAGCTCTCGCGTGGCGGCGATGCTCGCCAGCGCGGGGCTGCCACTACCATTCGGCTGGTCGACAGCTTCGGTCATGCCTGAACGGTAAGCAACCAAACCGTCGTGTCGCCCGGCAGGGTGCGGCCGACGAGTTCTTCGCTCGCCAGAAGTACGTCGCCAGCGGGCAGCTGAACGGATGCTGCGCCCGTGTTGGCCACGATGGTTACGTCGCCGTTGCGGTACGCCGCAACCTCGGGGCCGAAGCCCCCGAGCCACTCGACCGTACCGGCGCCAAGGGCGTGTTCCCGGCGGAGGCTCAGCGCGAGCTTGTACAGCTCGAGAGTCGATCCGGCCACGCCGTCTTGCTGGTCGCGGGCCAGCCCCGCCCAGTCGGACGGTTGCGGCAGCCAGCTCTTCGCGCCGGTGCTGAAGCCGAACGATTCGCCGGCGGCTTCCCACGGAATCGGCACGCGGCATCCGTCTCGACCGTAGCGTTCACCGTTGGTGCGAAACCACGTGGGGTCTTCGCGGGCGTGGTCGGGCAGGTCGACGGCCTCGGGCAGGCCGAGTTCCTCGCCCTGATACAGGTAGCTGGAGCCGGGCAGCGACAGCATCAGAGCGGATGCCGCCCGCGCGCGTCGCAATCCCAGCAACGTGTTGGGCAGCCCGACGGTTTTCGGGCCGATGCCGTGTCCCTGCAGGTTGTCGCCGTCGAGGGCGAGCCGGGAGGCGTGGCGCACGACGTCATGGTTGGACAGCACCCAGGTGCTCGGCGCGCCGACGTTGCCGAAGGCATCGAGCGACTCGCTGATGACGCTCTTGAGTTTTGCAGCGTTCCACGGGGTTTCGAGGTAGGCGAAATTGAAAGCTTGGTGCATCTCGTCGGGACGCACCCACTTGGCCATCTGGCTGAGCGGGTCAACCCAGGCTTCGGCCGCGAGAACCCGGTCTCCGGGGTAGGCAGCGAGCACCTGGTGCCAGTCGCGATAGATCTCGTGCACGCCATCCTGCGCCCAGTACGGGGCGGTCAGCGGCGTCTCGGCTGTGATTCCCGGTTCGAGAGCGGATGCCGGCGCCCCGCCCATGCTGCCGCCCTCGGCGGAAGGCGTGTAATCGGGGAGGCCGGGAGCCTTGATCATGCCGTGCGCGACATCCACTCGAAAACCGTCGACGCCGCGGTCGAGCCAGAAGCGCAGCACCGCGCGGAACTGCTCGCGCACCCAACCGCTGTCCCAGTCGAAGTCGGGCTGGCTGCTATCGAACAGGTGCAGGTACCACTGGCCGGGGGTGCCGTCGGGGTCGGTCGTGCGGGTCCAGGCAAGGCCGCCGAAGACGGACTCCCAGTTGTTCGGCGGCAACTCGCCGGTCGTGCCCTTGCCGTCACGGAAGGTGTAGCGGGCGCGTTCTTCGCTACCCGGGCCGGCGGCGAGGGCCGCCTGGAACCAGCCGTGTTCGCTTGAGGAGTGGTTGGGCACGATGTCGACGATGACCCGGATACCGAGGTCATGGGCGGTGCGCTGCAGCACCTCGAAGTCGTCCAGGGTGCCGAACAAGGGGTCGACGTTGCAGTAGTCGGAGACGTCGTAGCCGGCGTCGCGTTGCGGCGAGGTATAAAAAGGAGAAAGCCAGATGGCGTCGACGCCGAGGTCTTTAAGCTGAGGCAGTCGCGCGCTGATCCCAGCGAGGTCGCCCATGCCGTCACCGTTCGCATCGGCGAACGATCGCGGGTAGATCTGATAAATAACGGCTGTGCGCCACCATTCGGTGCCAGAGGTCAGTTCGATGCCAGAGGTCAGTTCGGTGCCAGTCATCCTGAAATGCTACGGCATCGTTGCCGGGTGCCTGTAGCGTGGGTCAAGTGGTCAGGAGCTGGCCATTGGAGTGATAATGTTTTTAGGTTGCCAAAACGCGGTGTTGCGACTGTTCTTTGGTTGCTCTGCCCCCTTAGCTCATTGGTAGAGCACTTCCTTGGTAAGGAAGAGGTAGTGGGTCCGATTCCCACAGGGGGCTCAGGCTTGGAAGCGAACAGCCGACAAGTCGCGGCGGGGTAGCTCAGTTGGTTAGAGCACACGGCTCATAATCGTGGTGTCGCGGGTTCAATTCCCGCTCCCGCTACAAAAACCCCGGATTTCTGCGGAAGTCCGGGGTATTTTTTCGCCGATTTTAGGCCGACCCCGCATTAGACGTGCTGATTGAAAACGTGTGTGGCCGCCGATTCATCGTTTCAACGGCTCGAAAACAGCAGGCATTTTGGCGACCGGAGGGGCATTCAGCGTGGACGAATTCTCGTACTTGAGTCCTTCAGGATGTGTCGAATTTGGCCCGCTTTGACCCCGCAGATCGAGATCCCGGAAAGCTTCGAGGTTGCCATATACGGCGTATTCGAAGGGCCGGCCGGCTACGCGTCCGTGGTTCCACTCGCGCGATTCGAGCACGAATGGCTCCTTCGATTTAAGTCCTCCATCGTTGACCGGGGCCTGCGGTGCTCCGAAGCGCGGTCGGGCGCTCACCGCACCAGCTTCGGACCGCTGCCGAGGTGGGATGATGTCGATGTGAGCGATCTCCAGTCAGGTGAGGGCCGAATGGGCGACCCGCCCACGTTGACGCTGTTCTGCGGCCTTCCCGGATCCGGCAAAACCACGCTGGCTCGGCGTCTGGAGACCGATGGGAAAGGGATCCGCCTGTGCACGGACGTTTGGCAGGCAGAACTTGGAGTCGACCACGGTGACACGGACTTTCACAGTCGGCTACAGCCCTTGCTCTACCGCCACGGGTTGACGTTAATGAGGCACGGCGTCGACGTCATCCTTGAGGACGGACTGTGGATGACGGAGGAGCGGACCGAGAAGTTTCGCTATGCCCATGCCTGCGGCTCGCGCATCGAACTGCACATCTTTGATGTTTCCTACGACGCGCTATGGAATCGATTGCGGAACCGCAACCAAGACGCCGCTGCCGGTGCGTACGCGATGACTCAGGACGAGCTGAGGCGAGCATGGGACCTGTTTCAGCGTCCGTCACTGAAAGAGTTGGCCTCCGTAGATTCCTACGAGTTCCATGTTGGCGGATGCTAGAGAATTACTGAGCACGTGGTGGCCGCCTACTGTCTAATGCAAAATAAAGGTGACTTAGGCTGCTCTCTTGGTAAGTACCGCGTCGAATCCGGCGCTGTCGAGTTCCTTGCGCGCCCTTCGCTTGATTCGTTCCGGATCCAGCTTCGCGTAGTGGTCGACGCTGTGACCCAAATAGGCTTCTCCGGTGGTGAGCATGTTTCAGACTGTGGTCAGGATGGTGTTTTCGAGGGCGACGACGGCTTTTATTGGACCGCGCCGGGTCGCGATGCGGCGATATTCCACCGCTGGGTAGCTGGTTTTGCTGGGGGCTGCGGCCATCGCGGCGGTGCCGGAGGTGGGCACGCACCGCGCGCCCATTATTGCAATTCGAATTCAGCAAGACGACGTCACGGCAACCGCCTCATAACCTGACTGCCTCCCAACACATGAGATACGGTACAGAGCGATCTGGGCCGCCACCGAGCGGCGAAGATCACCATCGCCTACACTTACGTCATGCGCCACGAGCTGACCATCGCTGCTCTGCGCGATGCCGTCATGCCCCTCCTCGCGCCGACAGTTCGTGAAGTGTCCTTCAGCGACGAGCACCCCAAGACCTGGACGCTTCTCGGTGGATCGACCGGCATCGTGTGCGAGGTCGAATACTGTGGCAACTGGTACGTTCAACTCGACGACTGGTACGTCCTCGAACTATGGTCCGTCGGCGAAACCCGCCTCACGATCTTCCTCGCGTCGTTTGACGTGAAACCCGTTCAGCTCGTCACAGCGAGAATTGGCGCAAGAGTCGTGGGCTCATGGTTGCGGTTCGCCGATGGCATCGAATTCGAAGACCCAACTTGGATGGACAAACTCATTGCCAGGTGTCGTGGCTACTCTCTTCAGGTCACTCCCTGGGTTACGGGAACCGAACGCTTTGACCTGATCCCGGACTGACACGGATAATGACTGACACCCGCGGGACGGTGATTCGTGCGACGAGGATGAACGGGGCCGCTACAACGAACCGCCGGCACCGAACAGCGACGCCCCGAAGACCAGCGGAACCCAAGATCCCCATCGGGCACAGGGAATTGACGATTGCGGCAGGTGGATATAGCAACCTGATTTGGCCCCGGGTGAGCATTGTGCGTTGGCCCCGCCCGGGGTTGGCTGCTCAGGCTGAGCGGGCTTGGTCCTGGGTGCTTTTGAGGCGGCAGGACTGGGCGCCGGTGTTGATGACGTGGCCGCGAAAGGTGAGTCGGTCGACGATCGCGGCGGCCAGTCTGGGGTCGGTGAAGGTGTGGCCCATTCGCCGAGGGGGCACGCTCATCGGCCTGGTGCACGTCTCCAAACTACAAGCCCCAGAACCAGAAAACTTCTATCTGCAGGGTGAGTGGAATCGCACCCCGCGAGACGTGACCTTGACGACTGACTTGAGGCTCCGTGAGCGCCCTGAATCTAGTCCTAGATAATCGTGGTGTCGCGGGTGGCGAGTAGCCGTAGTCGGTACCCTTGGTCCACCGAGGTGGTACCGATTACGTGGACCAACTACGTGGACCAACTACGTGGACCAACTACGTGGACTGGAGGTACCAACAAGGGCTACTCGCCAATTCAGACGCAACGAATAGAATTGTTCTTTGAAGAGCCCGGCAAGTGTCGATTCGTGAGACCTACGAGGAATGAGCCGCCCGTCATGATCGAATTCCAGAACGTTTCAAAGCGCTTTCCGGATGGCACCCTCGCTGTCGACAACTTCTCCCTCGTGCTTCCCTCGCACAAGGCGACAGTATTCGTAGGGTCGTCCGGCTCGGGCAAAACAACGCTGCTCCGGATGATCAACCGGATGATCGACCCGACCGCCGGCAGCATCCTGATCGACGGCGAGGATACTTCCGGCCTCAATCCGGTGTCGCTTCGCCGACGGATCGGCTACGTT
>NZ_JAJAYI010000057.1 GCF_026786305.1 Cryobacterium sp. | reverse complement strand
GAGTGGAATTCGCTGAGTGGAATTCGCTGAGTGGACCGCGACGGGTGGACCGCGACGGGTCGGCTGCGCCAGCCATCTCGGCGGGGCTGGCACCCGGACAAGGCTCCAGGCGACATCGCGGTCGACTAACGCCGTCGCAATCTGTTCGCTCCGCGTGCTACAACTGGGCGCGCCGGGCGCGCACGAAGCAGTAAATGCCATAGGCGATGAGCCCGCTGCCGATCAGGAGCAGAGCGAGCGTTCCGAAGGGCAGGGCGGCGAGCGCTTTGAGCGCCCCGTCGAGCCCGGTGGATTTGCTGGCATCGCGGGTGAGCGCAGCGACCCCGATGAGGATCGCCACCACGCCGAGCGCGACGCCCTTGGCGATGTAACCGACGACGCCGAGGGCGATGACCACACGGCCGACCGTTCCGCTCGGCACGGCGAGGTCTGACCGAAATTTCTGAGCTGCACCCTTATAGACAAAGTAGCCAGCGACGCCCAACACGGCCACACCGAGCAAAAAGAGCACGATGATGCCACCGGGCGATGCCAGCAACGACGAGCTGGCGCTCTGCGTGCTGCTAGCCGAACTGGCCGAGCCGCCACGGGCGAAGGTGAGCGCGGTAACGCCGAGGGCAAAGTAAACGACGGCTTTGGCCAGGTTTGCAAAACGACGCGACCACTTGCGTTTAGGGTCACCCTGCATCACGAATGCCGAGACTAGAAGCCATAGCCCGAGTGCGAACATGCCGACGACGACCGTCCAGAGCAGAAACACCCCGCCGGGGCTGGACCCGAGTTGGCCGAGCGCACCGCTCTGATCGGCGGATCCACCGCCCGCGCCGACCGCGACGGTGATCGCGATTGACCCGATGAGAATGTGCAGCAGTCCATTGACGGCAAAGCCGAGCCGTGCCAGCAGTTGCAGAGTCGAGCTGTTACTCGCTTCGTGAGCGATGTGTGTCGCCGATGCATTTATCACGGGCCCATCATAGGACAACGCACCCCGTCGCGCTCAGGAACTTCTTCAGCCGGGCGTGCCAGCAATATTGATTATCCAGGCCGTGCCGAACTTGTCGGTCACCATGCCGAAGCTGTCGCCCCAGGGTGCCTTGCTCAGCGGCATTGCGACGGAGCCTCCCTCCACCAGCTTCTCCCAATACCCGGTCAATTCGGCCTCGTCGTCACCGCTGAGGGAGACCGAGATGCTGCTGCCGGTGGCGACCTGCATACTGCTCGGCGCATCGGAGGCCATCAGAGAAAATCCGCTCGCGGTGGTCAGTTCCGAGTGCATGATCTTGTCTTTATCGGCCGGATCGTCACTCGCGTTGGACTCCCCGAAGGTGCTGCGGGTCACCTCACCTCCGAAGACTCTCTGGTAAAAGTCCATCGCCTCCCGGGCGTTGCCGCGAAAGCCGAGGTACGGATTGAGACGGCTACTCATGATTGGATCTCCTTCTTTGTCGGGTTTGTGCAGTGATTATCGTCCCGATCAGTCGTTCGCATGAGTCACCAGGATCCAGCACCGGGCGGTGAGCCAGGGCCGACCGGTGGCGAGTACAGTATTCGCATGAAGCTGATCGCCATTGACCCGCCTACCCGCAGTTTTTCGCGCTGGTTGACCGACGAGGAGATTGGTCGGGTGATCGCCCACAAGCGCGGCTGGCGCCAGGCGCCCGACGGCAGCGTGCTGGCCGGCAAGATTCGCAAAACGCGCATAAGTGATTCGCTGGCGCAGCTCGGGGCGGCCGCCGTCGCCCGCGGCTGGGCCAGTCGGCCGCGGGTGGAGCCGGGCGACAGCAGCGGCCCCACCCATATGATGTGGGGCATCATCGATGCCCGTACCGACGCCGAGCTCACCGCCGAACTCACCGCCGAACTCGGCGGCGCAGCCTAGAACCACCCAAGCCCGTGTCGGCCGTGTCCGGTAGCGTAAGGGCATGAGCCTCGACCCCAGTTACATTCAGCCCGGCCAGGACTTCAACCGCGACACCAACTACATCGAAGATCGCATTACGCGAGACGCCCGGGATGGCTGGCCGGTGGAACCGGGCCGCTATCGATTGGTCGCGGCCCGAGCCTGCCCGTGGGCAAACCGCACCACAATTGTGCGTCGCCTGCTCGGCCTTGAGGGCGTTATCTCGCTGGGCCTACCCGGCCCCACGCACGACAAGAACAGCTGGACCTTCGACCTCGACCCGGACGGGCTCGACCCGGTCCTCGGTATTGAACGCCTGCAGCAGGCCTTCTTTGCCCGATTTCCCGACTACCCGCGCGGCATCACCGTGCCGGCAATCATCGATGTACCCACCGGCCAGGTCGTTACCAATAATTACCCGCAGATCACCCTGGATCTTGAGACCGAGTGGACCGCGTATCACCGAGCCGGTGCCCCTGATCTCTACCCCAAAACCTTGCGGGCCGAGATCGACGAGGTGGCCGAACTGATCTTTCACGACGTGAACAACGGCGTCTACAAGTGCGGCTTTGCTGGAAGCCAGAAATCCTATGAACGGGCCTACGACGCCCTGTTCGACCGGCTGGACTGGCTCGAAGAGCGCTTGGCGGGCCAACGGTATCTTGTGGGCGACACGATTACCGAGGCGGACATCCGCTTGTTCACCACCCTCGCCCGCTTCGATGCGGTGTATCACAGTCACTTCAAATGCAATCGCAACAAGCTGTGCGAGATGCCGGTGCTGTGGGCCTATGCCCGTGACCTTTTTCAGACGCCCGGTTTTGGTGACACGATCGACTTCGGCCAGATCAAGAAGCACTATTACGTGACCCACGTCGATATCAATCCCAGTGGCATTGTGCCGAAGGGGCCGGATGCTGCCACCTGGCTGGCCCCGCATTCTCGCGCCGAGCTCGGCGGCCGTCCATTCGGCACCGGCACCCCGCCGGAAGCGCCCGTGCCCGCCGAGCGCATCGTGAACTGATCGGTCGACGCGGCTAGTCGACGCGGCCTACTCCGGACGGCGGGCGCGGCTGGGCTGCACGCGCGGCGGCTCCCCTGGCATCTTGGGAAAGTCCGGCGGAAACGGCAACTCGCCGAGCCCGCCCTCGAGATCGCGTTCCCACCAGGAATACAGGGCGTCGATCGAGCCGGGCTGTTCGTGCATCGACGCCCACGGGTCGCCTTGCTTCTGTAACCGATCCGGCACGGTGAGGATCGTGAACGCGCGCGGGTTGGCCTGCGCCAGTTCGCTCCACTCCAGCGGGCAGGAGACCGGGGCGTGCGGCAGCGGCCTCGGGCTGTAGGCACCGGCCATGGTGCGGTCGCGGTTGGCCTGGTTGTAGTCGACGAAGACGCGCTCGCCGCGCTCTTCCTTCCACCAGTTCGTGGTCACCCGGGTGGGCATCCGTCGTTCCAGCTCGCGCGCCGCGGCGATGACCGCGTGCCGCACGTCGAGAAATTCCCGGGTCGGGGTGATCGGCGCGAACACGTGCAGCCCCCGATTTCCGGAGGTCTTCACGAACGCCACGAGGCCGGCTTCGGCGAGCAGCTCTCTCAGCTCCACGGCGACGGGAATGGTGTCGGCGAAGTTCGTGCCGGGCTGCGGATCCAGGTCGATGCGCAGTTCATCGGGATTGTCCGAGAGCTCGGCCCTGGACGGCCACGGGTGGAACACGATCGTGTTCATCTGCACCGCCCACACCGCGGCGGCCGGTTCGTCGATCACGAGCTGCGGATGCGTACGCCCGCTCGGGTAGACCACGGGCACGGCCCGCACATAGTCGGGCGCGCCCCTGGGCGGGTTCTTTGAGAAGAACTGCTCACCGTCGATTCCGCCGCTGAACCGTTGCAACGATACCGGGCGATCACCGTTGGCCCGCACGAACGCTTCACCGACGTCAATCAGGTACTGGGCGAGGTCACGTTTGGTGATTCCCAGTTCGGGCCAGAGCACCCGGCTCGGGCTCGACAGGCGCACGTCATGCGCGCCGTGTGGGCCATCCACCGTCAAAACCTGCGCATCAGAGCTCATGCGCACACTGTAGCCAGATTCGTCACGGGTGGGTGTAGGGCCCGGAACGCGTGCGCTGAACGAGTGCCCCGAGTCGAGATTGCCGCGTGAAGACGATCGCGAACCCGGGCCGGGTGGTGGCATCCGCTGGCTGGAGCGGGCACTCGCACGGCAGTTCCGACTATCGCAAACTGCTCGCCGGTCTGTTCTTCGCTGGCATCGCCACGTTCGCCCAGCTGTACTCGCCTCAGGCAGTACTCGCCCAGATCGCCGACGACGTCGGTGTCAGCGCAGCGGATGCCGCCCTCGTCATCTCTGCATCGACGCTCGGCCTAGCCGTCGGTGTGATTCCCTGGTCGATCATGGCCGACCGGCTCGGCCGGGTGCGGGCCATGTCAATTGCCGTGATCGCGGCGACGGTGTTCGGACTGCTCGTGCCGTTTGCCCCCACCTTCTCGCTGCTGCTCACCGGGCGGTTGGTCGAAGGGCTGATGCTCGGCGGCGTTCCGGCGATCGCGATCGCTTACCTGAGTGAGGAGATCGAGCCCCGACATGCCGCCCGTGCGGCCGGCACCTACGTCGCCGGCACCTCGATCGGCGGCCTGCTCGGGCGTCTCGTGGCGGGGCCGATCACCGAACTCGCCAACTGGCGGGTCGGCGTCTTGACGGTCGGAGCGCTCTGCGCCGTCGCGGCCGTGCTGTTCATTACGCTGATTCCGGCGCCGCGCGGCTTTGTACCCCGCCCGTTCGTGCCGCGGGTCGGTCACAAACGCGGGGCGCACGAGCTCGGCACCGATCTGAGCCTGGTCATGCTGCTGCGGGCCAATCTCACGTCGCCGCGCCTGCTCGCGCTCTATGCGCAGGGGTTTCTGCTCATGGGCGGTTTCGTCGCCCTGTACAACTACCTCGGTTTTCGGCTGGCCCACGACCCGTTCAACCTACCGCAGGCCCTGATCAGTCTCGTCTTCGTGGCGTATGTGGCCGGCACATGGTCATCGGCTCAAGCCGGCATTCTCACCGCCCGATTCGGTCGCTGGTCGGTACTGCTGAGCTCGCTCGCTTGCATGACGGCGGGGGTGCTGCTGACCCTGTCGACCGTGCTCGCAATCGTTCTGCTCGGCGTATTGCTGGCCACGGCGGGCTTCTTTGCCGCACACGCCGTGGCGTCCGGCTGGACCGGGGCCGAGGCCCAGGTCGGTCGGGCCCAGGCATCCTCGCTGTACAACCTCTCGCACCATACCGGGTCGAGCCTGTTCGGCTGGCTCGGTGGTGTGTTCTTTGTGCAGTGGGGGTGGGTCGGCATGGTCGGCATGGTTGCCGGGCTTGCCGTGGTGGCCGCCGCGCTCACCGTTGCCCTTTTGCAACCGCGCCGGGCCGGCTGACGCAAACATCACGGTTCTTCGCAGGTTGCTGTCCTAGCATCGGTTCATGATTGAGCGAGCGAACCGCGACCCCGTCCGCCCCGGCCAGGAATCCGTTTGGGATTACCCCAGACCGCCCCGCGTCGAACACACCCAGGAACACGTCACCATCGAACTCGACGGCGTGACCATCGCCGACACGCGCGACGTCGTGCGGGTGCTCGAGACCAGCCATCCACCGGTGTACTACTTGCCGCGGAGCGCCTTCGCCCCGGAAATTCTGCAACCGGCCCCGGGCCAGAGCTACTGCGAGTACAAGGGCGTAGCCGGCTACCTCTCCGTCGGCTCAAGCGCCCGGGCCGCCTGGTTCTACCCCACGCCGACATCGGGGTATGAGACGCTGGCCGACCGCGTCGCCATTTATCCGGGAGCAATGCAGCGCTGCACCGTCGACGGTGAAACGGTGCGTGCGCAGGACGGCGACTACTACGGCGGCTGGATCACCGAGAAAATTGTCGGGCCGTTCAAGGGCGCCGCGGGCACTATGGGTTGGTAACAATTCGGAGCCATTTTGTTGCACGCGATTTCTCGCGTCAGGGTACCGTCAACGTCGCCGGGCATCCGTTCTAACCGACAACTGAAGGAGTTGCTGTGACACACAACGACGTGGACGAAGAGATTCTGAAGCAGTGGACCCGCCGCCTCAGCCAGGCCCTCCAAATTTTGGATCTGGAGGTGGACAACCACCTCATGCTGAACGTCGCCGATGAGGCCGCTCGTGCGATCAGTCCGATGGCCGCACCCATCACAACGTTCGTCGTCGGCTATGCCGCCGGCTTGGCCGCAGCCAATTCGGCTACGGCGTCGCACGCGGCCATCGCTCGGGCAGCGGATGTCGTCATCGCCGTCTGCCAGCAGCCCGCGGGTGAGAATCCCAACGAAACCGGCTGGGTGAACACGGCGCAGTAGCTTTCTCAATCAGGGCGTTGCACGCTCCAGCCGGATGATGACGGCCTTCGACACCGGCGTGTTGCTGCCGTCGGCGACGCTGTCGAGCGGCACGAGCACGTTCGCTTCTGGATAGTACGCGGCGGCGCAGCCGCGCGGTGTCGGGTAGGCGACCAACCGGTAGCCGCGCAGCACCCGGTCGACATTGTCGCTGAACTCGCTGTGCACATCGACCAGGTCTCCGTCGGCGAAACCGAGGTTAATCAGGTCTTTCTTGTTGATGAAGACCACGTGCCGACCCTTTTTAATGCCGCGATAGCGGTCATCGAGGCCGTAGATGGTGGTGTTGAACTGATCGTGGCTGCGCAGCGTCTGCAGTACCAGGCGCCCGGGCGGCACCTCGAGGTGCTCAAGCGTGTTCGTCGTCAGCATGGCTTTGCCGATCGGGGTGTTGAAGGTGCGTGAATCGCGGGGGCCGTTCGCCAGCACGAACCCGCCCTCCTCCCGGATGCGCCCGTTATAATTTTCGCACCCGTCGACCACGTGGGCGATGTGGTCGCGGATGCGGTCGTAGTCGGCCTCGAAACCGGCCCAGTCGACCGCGACTGTGCTTTTGAGCACGGCGCTGGCCAGTCGCGAAATGATCGCCACCTCGGACAGCAGATTCGGTGACACCGGCTTGAGATTGCCCCAGGACGGGTGCACAGCGCAGACCGAATCCTCGACGGAGACAAACTGCACCCCACTGGCCTGCTCATCAATTTCAGTGCGCCCCCTGGTCGGCAGGATTAGGGCCTCCTCGCCCGTCACGGCGTGCGAACGGTTGAGTTTCGTGGAGATCTGAACGCTCATCTCGGTGCGCTGCATTGCGGCCTCGGCAATGCCCGTGTCGGACATGGCGGCGACGAAATTGCCGCCGAGACCCATCCACACCTTCATCCTTCCGTCGCGCATGGCGCGCACCCCGTCGACGGAATCAACGCCGTGCGCTCGTGGCGGGTCGAAGCCGAACTCCCGCTGCAGGGCGTCGAGGAAGGCCGGCGGCATCTGCTCCCAGATGCCCATGGTGCGGTCTCCCTGTACGTTGCTGTGGCCGCGGATCGGTGAGGCCCCGGCACCGGGTTTGCCGATATTGCCGCGCAGCAGCAGCAGGTTGATGATTTCCTTGATCGTCTCGACGCCCTTCTTCTGCTGCGTCAGCCCCATGGCCCAGGTGATGATCACTCGATCAGATTTGAGGTACCGCTGCGTGAGTTCGTCGATTTGTGCCGCGCGCAGGCCCGTCGCGGCCAGCACCACGCGCTCGTCGAGCTGGGAGAGATGCTGCCGCAGCTCGGCCAGGCCGTGACAGTGTTCGTCGAGAAAGGATTGATCCAGCGCGGTTCCTGGCGCGGCATCTTCGGCGTCCAGCACCCGCTTCGAGACGGCCTGCAGCAGAGCCATGTCGCCCCCGATGCGAATTTGCAGAAATTGGTCGGCGATGTCGGTGCCGTGGCCGATGATCCCGCGCACCCGTTGCGGGTTCTTGTAGCGGCGCAGACCTGCCTCAGGCAGCGGGTTGATGGCGACGATCTGGGCGCCGGCATCCTTGGCCCCTTCGAGCGCGGTGAGCATGCGCGGATGGTTCGTGCCGGGGTTTTGACCCATGATGATGATCAGGTCGGCTTTCGCAAAATCGTCGTAGCTGATCGTGCTCTTGCCGATGCCGACGGTCTGCCCCATGGCCCAGCCCGTGGATTCATGGCACATATTGGAACAGTCCGGCAGGTTATTGGTGCCGTAGGCCCGCGCGAAGAGCTGGTAGACGAAGGCGGCCTCGTTGGAAGCGCGTCCGCTCGTGTAGAAGGCGGCCTGGTCGGGTGAGTCGAGGGCGTTGAGCTTGGCGGCGATCACCCGAATGGCCTCGGGCCAGCTGACCGGGCGGTAGTGGTCGCTGCCGGCCGGCTTGTAGACGGGTTCGACTAGCCGGCCCTGCATGCCGAGCCAGTATTCGCTCTTCTCGCGCAGGTCGTGCAGCGAATGATCGGCCCAGAAACTCGTCGGGATGGTGATCGGGGTGGCCTCCCAGGTCACGGCCTTGGCGCCGTTTTCACAGAACTCGAACGCCTTGCGGTGTGCCGGGTCGGGCCAGGCGCAGCTCAAGCAGTCGAAACCGTCTTTCTGGTTCATGGCCAGGAGCGCACGCATTCCTCGCCGGGCGCCCATCTGGGTGATCGCCGGTTGCATGGAATGCAGCACGCCCGGTACACCGGCGGCCCAGGCTTTGGAGTGCGTGACCTCGATGTCGTCGTCGGTAACGTCGTCGATCGGGGTTTCACTGCTCATGCGGCACCGCTCTCCTTGTAGTTCCTGAGTCCCGGGGTCGTGTGGCCGACCGAGCGCTCATCGCTGGCACGATACACCCACTGGGGCGCGAGCATCCGTTCACGGGGTACGAATTTGTGTGATACCCCCACGGGTATACTCTGAGATAATTCCCTACCGAAAGGCACCGACCATGTGCAGAGCAGTCACCTGCAAGACCTGTCAGAAGACCACCTGGGCCGGGTGCGGCCAGCACGTTGATCAGGTCATGAAGAATGTGCCGCGCAACCAGCGCTGCGAGGGCCACGTGAGGCAGAAATCCACGGGCGGGTTCTTCGCGCGGCTCCTCGGTCGTTAGCCGTGGACCTGCTCGACGCTCGGTCAGTCGTGCTCGCAGCACGCCGTCTACCCGGCTGAAACCGTCACAAAACTGCACCCTGCCAGCATTAGACTCAGCACAAATGGCTGAATCTACACCTCGTGAAAGTGCGGCACGCTCGCACCGTTCGCTGCCCCGGCTAATCGGCCAGCTGATTCTCGGCGCCTTTCTGCTGCTGGCTGGAATCAGCCATCTCACCGTCAATCGGGAAGCATTTCAGGCGCAGGTTCCGGCCTGGGTTCCCTTGGGCACCGACACGGTCGTGGTGCTATCGGGAATCGTCGAAATCATGCTCGGAATCGCGCTGCTCGCACTGCACCGGTGGCGGGTGCCGGTCGGCTGGATTGTCGCCGCGTTCTTCGTGGCGATCTTTCCCGGCAACATCTCACAGTTCGTCACGGCAACCGACTCGTTTGGGCTGAATTCGGATCTGTCTCGGGGTATCCGCTTGGCCTTTCAACCTCTGCTCGTACTGTGGGTGCTGTGGGCCACGGGTGCGTGGCGGGCCTGGCGCACCCGTGTTCCGGCCGAGCGTACGTCGTAGGGAAAATGGACACCCTGACGTTCCGCCGCGCGACCACCGACGATGTTCCGGCCCTGCTGGAGTTGGTGACGAGCGCCTATCGCGGCGAGGCGAGCCGACAGGGCTGGACCACGGAGGCCGACCTCATCGACGGCCAGCGCCTCGACGCCGATATCCTGCGTGCCGACCTCGATCGGGCCCACAGCTTCGTCATTCTTGGTGAACGTGGGGTCGATCTGGTCGGGTGCGCCCACATCGAGAAGGACGTGGGTGATACCGCCTATTTCGGCATGTTCGCCGTGCGTCCGATCGGCCAGAGCCAGGGTGACGGCAAGCGTATTCTGGCCGAGGCCGAACGACAGGCCGTCTCCGAATGGCGTTCGACCGCAATGGTGATGACGGTCATCAGCGTGCGCGACTCCCTCATCGCGTTCTATGAACGTCGCGGCTATCAGCGAACGGGAGTACAGAAACCCTTTCACTTCGACACGCGTTTCGGTGTACCCAAGCGCGATGACCTGCACCTCGAGGTGCTCGAAAAGGTGCTGCAGCGCACCTAAGCCGCCGGCCTGGTCATCGGCGCGCCCACTACCGGTCGGCGCGCCCACTATGGCTGGCGCGCCCACCGGTAACGGGCGCGCCCACCGACACTTGGCGCGGTGACGGTTTGAGGCGCACAGTCGGCGGTCGGCGTAAAGAGAAGCTACCAGAAGCTACCAGAGGCCCAAGGAGAACTCCGCGAAGACGGTGGCGAGCACGAACGAGGCTGTGATCGCGACCAAACCCACCGGAATAATCTTCCACCCGATGCGCTTGAGAAGTGGCATATCCTTGCCGAGGCTCAGCCCCGCGCTGACCAGGACAACGGTCGCCAGCGAGAGAAAGTCGATGCTGGTCACAAGGGCCGTCAGCGACTCCCCGATCGGTGACCACGGGCTGGAGATAAGCGCGCCGATGGTTGTTGCCCAGACAATGGCCGAGATCTTGCGCGACACCTTCGCCAGGAACATACTCACCAGGATGAGGGCGACCATGATGGCGTACCCGCCCACGATGCCCCACGAAAAGGACTTTGCCGCGACCGAGGCCGTCGCGATGCCGATGGCGGAGAGCACGCACATCGCCATCCAGATCGGCAGTTTCACCGGGGCTGCGGCCTCCGTCGTGGCTTCTCGGAACCGGCGATTTTCGTCGAGGGTGGCGGCATCCGGTGCAGGCTTCTTGTCGATCTGGCGGCGGGTCAGCAGTCGGTAGAACCGGTCGGCGAGCGGCAGGGCAATATAGATGCCGACATAGACGCCCAGCACGGTCGTGATGAGGTTGGACACCGCCGCCATGGCGAGGATCTGCTCGGCCTGGGCGGGAAACTGCGCCACGATACTCGCTGCGGCGGCGGCCATCATCGACCCCGACCCCACGCCGGCCCCCATGGCAAGGGCAAGCGGGTCGAAGATATTGGCCGAGGTGAGAAGCGACGCCAGCAAGCTGATGTAGACCGCACCGAAAAGTGTGCCGAACACGTACATCGCGAGCACTCCGCGGTATTGGTCGGAATCGGGACCGTACTTCTCACTGACCATGGCGAAGGCCGGTTCGCGATCGAGCGAGAATGTGGCACCCACGGTGGACTTACCCATGCGCAGCAACACGGCGAGCGGCAGCGCAAGGGCGACCGTGCCGAGTAGGTGCCCGATCTCCTGCACCAGCAGGGCCGGGCCGGCATCGAGCAATAGCGGCAGGCTCGGGCCGATGGAGAACGCCAGGCGGGCCACGAGCAACATCACGGCGATGCCCACAAAGGCATTGGCGATCTTTTGCAGGTTCAACCCGAGCGGTTTGATCCTCTGCACCGACACAACGGCACCGATGAGAATAGCCCAGACCATCGGGAAAATAATGATCGTTCCGACGCCCAGATCGATGGTCAGCGACCCAATCGCCTGACAGCCCACGGCGATGACGAACGCCAGCGCGATGATTGGACCGGCCTGTTTCAGGCGAACGGATGCCGGCCGGCTGTTGGTCGCGGTGGCGGTGACGCTGGTCTTCACTGGGGCGCCCCGGTGGCCTCAGACATCACGCGCAGCTGCGCGGCGTCGATGAATGACTGCCGCTCGTTGTCATCGGTGGTCACGCCGAGCACGGTCCACGCCATCGCGAGGGCAGACTCGAACATGATCTGGTGGGCCTCCGGGGTATCGGCGACGGCCGCAAAGCCGTGGGAATGAATGGGAACGTGAGCCCCGGGGATCCCCACCCACGGGTGAATGCTGGGGATGATCTGGGAGACGTTGCCCATGTCCGTTGAGCCGCCGCTCAGTCCAGTCGAACGTGCCACATTGCGGCCGAAGAACGCCATGCCGGCGTTCCAATGGGCAGACAACGCCTCGTTCTGCAGCAGCGGCTCGTACAGGGGCTCGGTCTGCTCGATCTCCAGCGTGGTTCCCGTCGCCAGCGCGCCGGCCTCAAAACACCGACGCACCCGTACCAGCAAGGCCTCGTACTTTGGCAGGGTAAAGGCGCGGCATTCGAATTCCACCACGGCTGTGTCGGGAATGATGTTCGTGGCGAAGCCCGCCTCTGACACATACAGGGCAATTCGGTGGTCTCCAGGAATCTGCTGCCGCAGCAACCCCACGGCGACCTGCGACAACACCGCGGCATCCGCTGCGTTGACACCGAGATGGGGCGCCGCCGCCGCGTGCGCGGCCGTTCCCCGGAACGTCGCCCGGTACCGACCGACGGCCTGGCAGGTTGTTCCGGCCGGGTTGTAGGACATTCCGTCCTGAACGGGATGGGTCATCAGGGCAACCCCAACGCCGTCGAACACGCCGCGTTCCATGAGCAGGACCTTCCCGCCGCCGTGTTCCTCGGCTGGAGTCCCGATCACCTTGAGCGTGATGCCGAGGGCGTCGACAAGCGGAAGCAGGCCGAGGGCGGCCGCGACACTCGCGCCGGCGATGATGTTGTGACCGCAGGCATGGCCGATGTTCGGCAACGAGTCGTATTCAACGCAGATGGCAACCGTCAATGGCCCGGTCCCGGCGGTCGCCACGAAGGCTGTCGGCAGATCGGCCACCGGTTGTTCCAGGGTGAATCCTGCCCGGTGCAGCCGGGTGGTAATCAGAGCGGATGCGCGGTACTCCTGAAAGGACAGTTCCGGGTCGGCGTGGATCGCCCGGCTCAACTGAAGAACATCATCGGCGACCGCAGCGACATTTCTGACGATGTCAGATTTCAGCCCTGTCGTTGCGGCGAGCATGGCGGAGAATTCCACAGGTGGTTCCGATCTGGCGACGCCGGGCCACCCGTATTGGTCGTGCCGATACCGACACTGATTCGGGACATCCGCTGTTTCGAGCCTATTGCGTCCCGCACGGCCGCTGTCCCGCTGGGCGGCAAGCGCACGTGTGATGGGTGTCGCACACTACGGCGACGTACTGACGGGTCGAGACCGCAACCACATGCCCGACCTGGGGTGAAACGGCAGCAGGAGGTGCAGCAGGAGCCCGGACAACGCGGTGAACGTCACCGCGCCGATGGCGCCAAAGTTCGTGAACTGCGCCTCGACATTGACTCCGGCCAGGGTCGTCAGGGTCCAGCCGAGCGCCCAGAAAGCGGCCACACCGAGGGCCCACAGCCAGCGTCGCCGGGCGCGCGGCGGCAGCGCGACGGCCTGCGCCGCGCCGAGCACGAGCCCGGTGATCGCTCCCATCAGGGCCAGTTCGCCAAGCGTCGTTCGGTAGTTGACAGCGGTCGAGCCCAGGAGCAGCCCCAGACCCATTCCAATCGCCGACAACGGGATCCACATCAGCGGATCGAGGCGTCGCCGGCTGACCAGTACCTGGCCGAGGCCGATGACGACGCCGCAGACCGCCCCGCCGATGAGGGCCGACACCGGGTTGCTGACCCGCCCACCCACCGCGGTACCGGCCAGGCCCGCGATCGGAAAAGCAAGAATTCCGACCAGCCACAGCAGCCAGGTCGAAAAAAACGTCGGGTTACGAAAGCTGGGATTGCGAAGACGACGCCGCATTCTGGTCACGTCTCAGCGCCAGCCGGCGGGGCCGGTCGACCGGCGCGTTCCGGCTTGCTCGGAAGGACAAAAGACGATCATTCTAGTCATGCTACGCCCAACCCGAGGCGAAGGCACGGCCGACTCTCACGCACCGGCAAACCACTGTTAGCGGCCGCCCGGTATGGTTTTTGATACGGACCAGCTGATCTGAACCGGAATCACGCCGCTCGACGACTATCTCACCGACGAGGTGCACGCCTTCGCCAATGCCCTGGAAGAGTCGAGCGGGGTACGTCTACACCTGGTCGACCGGTGCCGGTTCGGCGATGGGGTGGTGTCCCCGCGGTACCGCACGCTCGCTGAGTGACCGCGCGGCATCCGTTTCGGTGAACTAGGCGGCTGATTCCGCAGTAGCGCCGGCCTCCGGAGACGCTAACGGCGTGATGTAGGAGTAGCCGGTGGCGATGTTCTTGGTGATCGACAGCACGAGCTGCATGTTCGGTTCGAGGGCGGTGACCTTGTCGAGCGGGGCGCCAACGACGAGCTGAAAGCCGAGGCCCCTCCACGCGGCGACCGCCCGGCCGGCGAACTCCGCGTCGGATTTCACGAAGCCCTCGTCGAGGAAGACCGGGGCGAAGCGCGGCCGTGTGCGGCTTTCGTCGCCGAGCTGAAAACGCAGGGCGGCACCGACGACGAAGGCCACGAGTTCCTGCGACTCGCCACCGCTTTTGCCGCCGAGCGAGGAGTACGTACTGACTTCGACGCCCTCCTGCGTGACGCGCACGGCGGTGATCTCGACGTGCGCTCGTACGTCGAGCAGTAGGTCGCGCTGCGATTTGTTGGTGCCGTCGGGCCGGCGGATCAGGCTCATGAACTGCTGCAGCCGGGTGAAGCGGTCTTCGGTTTCGTCATCACTGAAGTGCTCCGTTGCACCCGAGGAGAGCACCTTGAGCTCTTTGCGAAACGCCGTCGCGTCGTCGCGGTGCAGGCGGCGCAGGGCAATCTGCAGGCGGTCGCGGGTCGCGCCGAACGGCAAGGTCGCGAGAATCTCGTTGATCGGCCGCAGTCGGTCTTCGATTTCTTCGATCGCCGTGTTGAACGCGCCGGTCAGCGGCACGAGGTCTTGCCCACTCCACGCCGATAGCCGACGTTTCCATTCCTGACGCCGCTCGGAGAGGCCGAGGGTGCGGATTGCGTCGAGAATGTCGGTGTAGCTCGTGACCGACTCGAGCCCGACGCCGATGTTGGGGTCGGGCCAGCGTCCCTGGTAGGTCTCGAAGATGCCGATCATGGTGGCGCGATCGCGGGCGGCGCTGTCGCGATCCTGCGCCGACCGGGCGATCAGACGCTCGCGCAGGCGTTTCAAGCCTCCGGCGAAGCCGGCGAGGTCGTTCTGGTCGGTGACGAGCGCGAACTGCTCGGAGAGGTGTGCAACATGCTCCTCCGACAGGGTCAGACCCTCACCCCGTTCGATCTGGTCAAGCCGAGTATTCACCGTGTCTTGCGCGTCGACGATGCTGCCCTGCTCCTCGGCGAGCACGGCACCGGTCTGGTCGGCGGTGTGCCTGAGCCTTTGCGCTGCGTCGAGTTCGAGGGTGAGCCGGCCCTCCTCGTCGCTGAGGGCGCGCAGAATGTCGCTGCCGGCCAGCATCCGTTCTTGCTCGGATTTCTTCTCCAGAATGCGCGTCACGGTCGCGGCGACGTCGATGGTCGACCAGTCCGTGTCAAGAATGTGCTGGTGAACGGCCTGTTTCTCGCGCAGCTGGGTGAGGCTGTCTGCGATAGCGGATGCCCGCCCCGCGATCGCGTCGGCCACCCGCCCCTGCACGGCCAGCTCCGCCGTGATGTCACCGAGCCGAGCGCTGCTGGAAAACCCAATGATCGACTTCTGGCCGGAGTTCCAACCGTGAGCGCCGCGGGAACCATTACGGGTCTGCCCGCTCGGCGTCACCCGTGCACCGTCACCCACCAGCTCGGACGGGGTAGCCACGCACAGCGCGTCGAGGTTTGAGGCCCTGAGGCGTGCCTGCACCCAGCTGCTGAACGGCGAGTTCTTCACGTCGAGCTTGCCCGACACGTAGTGGGGGTCACCGGCCAGGTCCTGGTGCAATTGGAGCGCCACACCTTCAAAGTGAATGCGCACGGGCAGTTGTAACGGGTCGATCGCCGCGCTCAGGTGGGCGAGCCTGGTCTGGTCGACGAGCAGAACCCGCACGACCGACGAGAGAGTCACCTCGGCGGCCTGCCTCCAGCGTTCTTCACCGGCGGCGAGGTCGATGAGTTCGGCCACGAACGGCAATTCTTCGGCCGGAATTCCCGCGGCCTCGGCGATCAGCAGCCGGGCATTGTGCAGGGGCTGCGGCACCAGACTCTCGCGCCCGGTCAGGAACGCGCGTTCCTGTTTGAGTGAGCGGATGCTCTCCTCCACCGGGTACGACTCACGCTGCAGTGCCGAGCGGGTCCCCTCCAGGGCTATCTCGGCGGCGTCGAACCCGGCTGCAAAGCGATCAGCGTCGCGCTGGGCGGCCGAAAAGGACGCGGCGGAATCGATCGGCGCGGCCAGAGTCTGCACCCGACTGTCGAAGTTTGCGCGCTCACGAGCCACATCGTCGTGCTGGTCGCCGAGCTGGACGAGTTCGTTGTGCAGCCGTTCGAGCACGTCACCGCCGTTGTTGCGCTGCTGCTGTTGCAGCTGGGCGACGCGGATTCTCAGGGCGGTTTCCTCGTCGCGCGCCTGCGTCACAGCGGTCTGGTTGGCACGGCGGGCGGCCCGGTTCGTGTCGTCGGCGCGCTCGAGCAGGGCTTGCTCGGTGCCCAGCTGCCAGAGCACGAACGGGGTGTCCCCGGTCCGGTGCACCCCGAAGGTGTCGACCAGGTCGGCCGTGGCGGTCGCGGTCTCGTACGCCTCGTTCAGATCGGGCAGGCGTTCAAGCACCTGGGCCTTCTGCGCCTCGGTGACCATGGCGCCGTAGGAGCGTTCGAGGTCTTCGAAGTGGTCGACCGCTTTGTCGGCGGCGGCGAAGGTGGCGGGTTCTTCGAGGACCATGGACTTGTACAGTCCGTCGACCGTTTTCACCTGCTGGCCGGCCTGGATGCGGGCCAGCAGTCGCAGGGCCTTGCCGCCCTCGCCGTTGGCGCCGATCCCAAGGCGGGTGTACAGCGTTTGGGCGAACGCCGCGTAGGTGTCGAACACATCGAGATCGACGAAGCGGGCTTTGAGAGCGCGCTTGTCGAACCGGCTGTCAGCACAGGAGGCGAGGTCGCGCAGGTCAAGGCACCCGTCGGTCGTGGCCATTTTCATGCTGACGTCGACGAACCTGTGGGCGCCGCGCGGCACGAAGTAGGCCCGCAGCACGGTGAACCGGCGCTGGTTGTCGTCGATGAAGGTCATGGCGATGGCGCCCCAGGTGGCCTCGTGCGCGCCGCGCAGAACCTGATCGGTCAATTCCCCGGTGCCGGCCTCCCGGTTGGCGTCGGTCTTGCCGCGCAGGTAGGTCATCAGGTTGCGCTGGTCGACGCTGCGGGCCCGGCCGGAGCCGGCGTCGTTCGAGGCGCCGTTGAACGGGGTGTCGGAGGGCATCATCAATGCGAGGTAGGCGTCGAGCAGGCTGCTCTTGCCGGTGCCCGACGCGCCGGAGACGAGCGTGGCCGCCGCGGCAAAGTTGATCTCGTGGTGGCCGTGAAAACCGCCCCAGTTGACCAGCTGCATCGATTCGGCGCGCCACTGGGTGGTCCCCTCGGTGGCGCCGTCGATGTAGAACAGCGGGGAATCTTTCATACGAGGGGCTCCAGGTGCGAGGCGGCGAGCGGTTCACTGTTTTCTTCGCGCAGCCAGTCGAGCAGTTCGCCGAGGCGTTCGACCGATAACATCACCTCGATCACCGCCGAGATGCGAAAGCGGTCGGGGTCGCTGGTTTTGAGAAGCACCCGCGCCTTGGCGAGGCTGTCGACGGCGGCCGCCGCCTTGCGAGCGTCGCCGGAGAGGTCGGTGGCGTGCTCCGGACGAAAGTGCGCGACGTTCTCGACCAGATTGTCGCGATCGACGAGCACGATGTCCTGTCCATTGGCCCGTTCGCTGCGAAAGCGTTGGCGCAGCAGCACCAGCAGAATGGTCTCTTCGCGGGTGTAGGCGACGTCGTGCAGCAGCGTGGGAAACCGTTCGCCGCCCTCGGCGAGGGCCTGCCTTTTGAAGGCGACCTCGTAGTGCAGGTCAACGTGCAGGTCGAGAAAGACATCGTTGAGGCGCGATTTGAGCAGGCCCTGCGACGTGAGCAGGGTCCGCCATTCCGCCGGCTGCAGGGCCGCCGAGATATAGCGGTGCTTCAGCAGCAGCACGAGGGTGCGACGCTGCTCCACGCTGAGCCCGCCCTCATCGCCCTCGAACAGCGAGAGGCTTGCCGGGTCGCTGTCGATAGCCGTATCGTCGGCGGGGAGGTCGTCGGTCACGTCGTCAATCATGCTGGGAACCCAAATCCTGGGCGGCCAGGGCCGCCGTGTCGTCGTCGGTCAGAATGCGGCGCGGCACGTCGAAAAGCCGCACCGAGCCATCCGGTCGCACCGTTGTGAAGCTTTCCAGACCAATCGGGCCGATCGGTGTGCTCAGCTGGGCGGCGAGCTGCAGGAGGCCGAGAATCTCCACCGGCCGGCGCAGGCTCGCGTCGAAACCATTGAACGCGACGCCAACGGATGCCGCCTCCCCCGCCCCGAAAGCCGCCACGAGGGCGTCGCGCAGCTCTTCGAGCAGCGGCCCACCCTGTTGGCGCAGGTCGCCGAGGCTCGGGGCTGCCGGTGCGGCGCCGGAGACGTCGGCCAGCGCGGGCGGCCCCGTGTGAGCGACCGGGTCGTAAAAGCGCTCGCGCAGATGTTCCACCTCGAGGGTGCCGGGCATGAGCTCGGCGGTAACCGTGGAGCGGGGCCTTGCGGTCTGCATCCAAGTCGCGAGTTCGCGGTTGACGTCGCGTAGTACCCGCTCCAACTCGCGGTCTTTCACGACGTCGTGGTTGACGATGTGCTCGCGCAGGGTGGTCGTGAGCCCCTTGCGCTGGGTGAGCACGTCGTCGATACCCTTGCGCAGCAGGGTCACCGTGCTCATAAAGCTCCGGCGTTCGTTCAGGCTCAGTTCGAGGGCGAACGGATGCAGCAGAATCGTCTCCAGGTCGGCCTTCAGCCCCTGCATGAGCGCGTCGTTTCGCAGCAGGGTGAACGCCCCCTCGAAGGCGCGACCCTCTGCGGTCGACGACATGAGGGCATCCGTTTTGGCCAGGTAATCGTCGAGAACCTCGCTGATCGGGCGTTCCTCGCCGCGAAAGTCGTTGATGATCTGCCGGTGCATGGCCGCGACCGACTCTTCGACCCGTTTGAAGTCGCTCGGCAGCTGCTGGATGAGGTCGGTGAGGTTCGCGTAGCCCTCGTGCATCTGCTCGTTCGAGGCGGGTTCGATGTCGCCCCCACCGGCGAGCCGGTCTCGTTCACTGGTCAGCTCGCTTATCTGCTGGTTGAGGCGGCGCACCCGCTCCTCACGATCGGGGTTGGCTTCGGTCGCCCGGTGGCGCACGGTGTCGACGATCGTACTGAGCCGGGATTCGCTGATCAGCGCCCGATCGCGGGCGAGACCGTCGACGAGCAGCAGCGCTTCGAGCGCGTGGCTGGTGAGCGAGTAGTGCTCCTCGTTGCCGTCGCCAGCGTCGCGAATCTCCCGGTACAGCCAGAGATCGTTCATCCACTGCACGCAGAGGGCCCGGCCGGTTTTCTCGGGGGCGTCGATGCCGGTGCTGCGCAGGTCGGCGAGGTAGGCATCCACTTGGGTGTGCAGCAATTCGCAGGGAACACTGCGGCGGTCCCGGCTGAACGAGCTCTTGAACACCGCGAGCACGAACGGCGCCCATTTGCGGTCGAGCAGGCGCAGGGTGGGTTTGTCGAAGGCTTCGCGCACCCACGCCAATTCGCCCGCAATATCACTCACTCGCTGGTTCCTCTCCAGCTCTCCACTTTAACGGACTGCGCGGGCCGCCCGTGACCCGAGCGCGCTCAGCCGAGCAGGCGCGGCCGCTTCCAGTCGGTGCCGTGCACGTGCTGGTCGAGAAAAGCGAACACGGTCTGGTACCAGAGCACCGCGTGCTGCGGCTTGAGTATCCAGTGGTTCTCATCGGGAAAGAAGAGGAACTTGTGCTGGGTGCTTCCGTCGGCAGTGGCGTGGTGTTCAGCGAGCTCCGACCACAGTCGCAGGCTCTCACCGATCGGCACCCGGTAGTCGTGGTCACCGTGAATGACGAGCATCGGCGTGACGATGTTGCGCACTGCCTGGTGCGGCGAATTGTCGATCATGCCCTGTTTCGAGAAAATGCTCTGCCAGTAGTGGGAGTTGTCGGTCGTTCCGTTGAACTGGTCGAGCGACCACAGGCTCGCGTGGCTGACGATGGCGCGGAACCGGTCGGTGTGCCCGGCGACCCAGTTGGCCATGTAGCCGCCGAAGGATCCGCCCATCGCCGCGGAACGGGTCTCGTCGATCTCGGGGCGGGCTTCGGCGGCATCGGTGATCGTGAGCAGGTCGGTGTACGGTTTGGCCCCCCAGGCGTTCCAGCCGCGCGCGATGAAATCAAGGCCGTAGCCGGTCGACAGCGCGGGGTCGGGCAGCAGCACCGCGTAGCCGCGGGCCACGGCGAGCAGCGGGCTCCACCGCCAGCTCCAGGCGTTCCAGCTGTTCAGCGGGCCGCCGTGAATCCACAGCAACAACGGGGCCGGATGCTCTGCCGAGGCTCCCGCAGGCAGCAGCAGCCAGGCACGCACCCGCGCTCCGTCCTCGGCCCGGGTCTCGACCTCCGTGATCGTGCCGGGAACATCGGGCAGCGCGGCCGGCGAGGCGAGCGGGGTTGTCACGCTCGAGCCGGTGTGACTGATGCGCACCGGATGCGCCGGCGCGATCCAGGAGGAGCGCAACGCCACGAGGTCACCGGTTAGGGCGTCGACACAGACGTTGGTGTAACTGAAGTCGTCGGTGGTGAGCTGTTCGGGGGCCCCGCCGTCGAGTGGCACACGAAAGATCGGCCCGCGGCCGTCGTGGTCGGCGGTGACGATGAGCGCGTTCGTGCCGCCAGCGCGCGGGGAGTCGAAGACCAGGCTCGACGGCCAGCGGTCCCAATCGGCGGCAAGACGACGCGGGTGGCCGCCGTCGAGGTCGGCGACCCAGATTTCCTGGTCGGCCGGACCCTCCGGGGTACTGACGAAGGAGCGCACGAAGGCGATCTGTCGGCCGTCGAGGCTCACCGCCGGCGACTCGAAGTCGACCTTCGATTCGTCGAACAGGATGGTCTGCCTGCCGGTCATGACATCGATCGACACCAGAACGTAGCGGCCGGACCGTTGCTCGGCGACCCGCAGCGCGGCGATCAGCGTGGATCCGTCGGGAGTCAAGGCCTGCCCGGCCGTATCCATGGTGCGGCCGGGCGTCGGCGTGAGGTCTCGGGGACGCGGGAGATCGGCGGGGTAGGGAGCGGGGGTATCCGTTGTGGATGGGGCAGTAGATTCGGCCCTCCGGTCGGCAATCGTGTCGTGCAGGTCGGCGAGGTCGAGTGCCAGCAGGTGCGGCTCGGCCGGGCCGAGGTCGTGGTCCCAGAAACGCACCGGGTAGCTCTCGTGCAGAATGGCCGCGACTTTCTTGTCGGCGCGCTCCTTGCGGACCGAGCCTTCCGCTTCGAGGTCGGCGGCGCTCGGCAGCAGATCGGCGCTGATCACGAGCGAGTTGGCGGCGGCGGCCACCGCGGCGATGCCGGATACTCCCCCACTGAGGCGAGTGATCGCGCGAGCCTCGCCGCCGGCGGCGGGAAGCAGCCAGAGTTGGGCGACTTCGGCGTCCTTGTCAGCGCCCTTGTCGACGCCCCTGCCGGCAGCGGCGTCGGGACGGGACGACACGAACAGAACGTCGCCGGCGGCCGTGAAGGCCGCTTTGGATTCGCCCATCGCCGACCGGGTCAGGCGGGTCGGAACGCCCGTACCGTCGGCGGCCACCGACCAGAGTGCCCGCTCATACGTGGTGCGATCCCGGGTGAGGGTGGCGACGGTGAGCACAACCCGTCGAGCGTCGGGCGAGAGCGCGAGATTTTCTACGCGGGGCAGCGCGATGTAGTCGTCGAGGCTGGAAAAGGGTGTGGGGTGCGACTCCGATGTCATGGTTCCACGCTAGCCGACCGGGGTGCGCACTCCGGGGAACTCTGTCGCCCCCGGCTATTTTGGGGATCCGGAGGGCCAGCGTTCGCGCGCCGCACTGCACTGTGGCCGGGACACGGCAACCGACGGATTCCCTGTTCAGGCCCCGGCGGCAGCCAGGGACGAATGTGACAACGGATGACGCAACCCTGGATAGCAGGAGTAAGTCGTGGCACGCTGGCTGCATGCAGGTTCCCTGACCAATCGACCCAAGGTAAACAATGTCTGTCACCGATGAGCTTCTGAAGAACAATGCCGTCTACGCGGCGACCTTTCACGGCCCGCTGTCGCTTCCGCCGTCGAAGCATCTCGCGGTCGTCGCCTGCATGGATGCCCGGCTCGACGTCTACCGGGTGCTCGGTCTCGGCGAGGGGGAATCCCACGTGATTCGAAACGCCGGCGGCGTCATCACCGAAGATGAGATCCGATCGCTCGCGATCAGCCAACGTCTACTCGGCACGACCGAGATCATCCTGATCCACCACACCGACTGCGGCATGCTCACCTTCACCGACGATGTCTTCAAGGAATCCATCGTGGCCGACACCGGCATTCGCCCGCCGTGGGCCGCCGAGGCCTTCACCGACCCGGCCGCCGATGTCGCGCAGTCCATTCGGCGCATCAAGGCGAGCCCCTTCATTCCGCTGAAGGATTCGGTGCGTGGTTTCGTCTTCGATGTTGCCACCGGCACATTGAACGAGGTCATCGACCCCGGCTGAATCCCCGCGCAATAGCGCAGTCATTTCCAGAGTCAATTCGGAGCGACGGCGAAGGTTTCCACAGTCACGCAAAACAGCCCGTACGCGCCGACCCGAAGCGTCAGGTCAGCGCGTCCCCGAGCGGCGCGTCTCCGACCAAGTAGAGCCGCTGCGTGGCCCGGGTCATGGCGACATAGAGCGCCCCGGCGCCGTGCTCGGAGGCCGCGAGAATGGCCGTCGGGTCAACGACGATGACCGCGTCAAACTCGAGTCCCTTGGCGTCCTGCGGCGTGAGCAGGGCAATCTGGCGGCTGAGGCCGAGCGCTCCGACACCGAGCAGGTCGCCGAATTCGGCGCGCAGTCTGGTTTCGAGGTCGTCGAGGCCGGTGTCGACGACGATCACGGCGAGGGTGCCGCCGACTCCGAGCGCGCGGTCGCGGCGAACCGCCACCGCGGCATCCGCTACCGTGTCGACCGGCCATTCACTCGACCGCACCGTGCGGGACCGCGTGATCGGCAAGCGGTGCGACATCGCGACCGTCTCGGCCGCCGTGGCGATCTGGCTCGGCGTGCGATAGTTCACGGTGAGCTCTTCAAGGCGCCAGCGACCGGCTTCGGGCGAGCCGTCAAGGACCGGTTGCAACGCCTCTTTCCAACTAGCCGATGCTGCAGCGCTCGCCGCCTGCGCAATGTCGCCGACGATCGTGAACGATCGGCGCGGACCGCGCCGCAACACCAGCCGCCACTGCATCGGGGACAGCTCCTGCGCTTCGTCGACGACGACGTGGCCGTAGGTCCAGCTACGGTCCCTCGCGGCGCGCTCACTGGTCGTGGACCGTTCGTCGAGTTCGGCGAAACTTGCGGCGAGGTCTTTCGCGTTGACGAGGCCCTTCACCTGCATGTTTTCAATGGCCGTTTCGGCGTTCTCCACATCGCGTTTGCGCTGTTCTTTGAGCGCGCGCTTCTTCGCCTGGTCGACCGCGTTGTACTCCCCGAGCAGCTCGGCCGCCTCATCGAGCAGCGGAATGTCGGCAATCGTGAACTCGGCCGTCCGCGGGCGCGCCAGCAGCTTGCGTTGGGCATACCGCCAGCGCGGGGTCAGCTCGGCCAACCACTGCGGCCGCGCGTACAGGTCTTGCAACAGTTTCTCGGGAGTAAGCGGCAGCCAGGCGGTGTTGAGCGCGACCCGCACATCGTCGGCCAGGCGCAGGTCTTCGCACAGCATCGGCAGGTCGGTGTCGTCCATCGACCGGCCCTGCTTCTGCAGCTGCTCGAGCCAGACCCGGGAGAGCGCGTTGATGGCGGTCTTCACGAAGGTGACCCGGGCCTCGTTGTGCGTTTTACCGGTGCTGCGGGCGCGCGCGATCGCTTGCGACACGAGCTCGGGCTGCAACACGATGCGGTCGCCGTTGACCACCAGCTGCTTAGGGGCGGCCGGGGTGCGCTGCCGGGAATGCACGGCCCGCTTGATCACGTCGGCCATGAACGCCTGGCCCTTCAGTGCCGCGACCGCGGGGGCATCCTCTCGAGTCGCTTCGACGCCGGGAAAGAGCTGCCCGACCGAAGCGAGCACCACGCCGGTCTCACCGAGAGAGGGCAGCACCGCCTCGATGTACTGCAGAAACGAGCGCGACGGGCCGATGATGAGCACGCCACTGTCCCGCAGCCGATCCCGGTGGGTATAGAGGAGGTAGGCGGCGCGGTGCAGCGCCACGGCGGTTTTGCCGGTGCCGGGGCCGCCCTGCACGACGAGAACACCGGCCAGCTCAGAGCGGATGATGCGGTCCTGCTCCGCCTGAATGGTTGACACGATGTCGGACATATGCCCCGTGCGTTGCGCCGTGAGCGCTGCGAGCAGGGCGCCCTCGCCCTGGTGCTTAATCGCATTCGGTTCAGAAAGCAGGGACGCGTCGAGGATCTCGTCTTCGATGCGGATGATGCTGCGCCCTTTGGAGAGCAGGTGGCGGCGAGCCCGGGCACCGAGCGGCGTGGCGGCGGTGGCCTGGTAGAAGGCGCTCGCCTGGGGCACCCGCCAGTCCAGCAGCAGCGGCTTGTGGTCCTCATCGCGCAGGCCGACCCGGCCGATATAACGGTAGACCGAGTCGCCGGAGTCATCGGGCACGGTTTCGAGCCGACCGAAGGCGAGCCGGTCGTCGACTTCGCGCAGTTGCACGATGCGGTCCTCATAGAGGCGAGCGAAGGTGTCGCGTTCGCTGCGGGACTGGTGGTTGCCGCCGACGTCGAGGCGGCGCACCGCAATCAGCTGATATTCGGCCTCTTCCGCCAGCGCGTCCAGCCGCGCATACAGCGCCCGGACATAGTTCTGTTCCCGAACAAGCTCCTGGTCGATCACGCACGCACCCCTTAAACCGAAGCCCCTAGTTTAGTCGCGGTCAGTGTGGGCGTTGCTGTGCGTTCGCATCCGCTCGGGTACCGAACGTGTCGAATATTTTCGCACGTGTTCGCTTACTATCGGCGGCGGGAACAAGCTGTGGTCATGTCAGTGATCAAGGTCGCGCCGCTGGAGCATATCCGGCGCGAGCGCAGCAGCATCACGTGGACTCGCTTTCTTGCCGACGTACTTCCCTTGTTTGTCGCCGAGATGGACTACCCCCTCGCTCCGGCCATCGTCGCCACCCTCGGGGAGCGCGTGCAGGCCTCCGACACCGGCTATCTGGACGGCCCCGGCCCGCTCGCTCCAGCCGTCGCGCAGTTTGCGCTGAGCCGGTGGGGCTGGCATGTCGAGCCGCGCCATGTACACCTCGCGACCGACGTGAGCGTCGGTATCGTCGAAGCGCTCCGCCTGGCCGTGCCGACCACTGGTCGGGTGGCGATCACCTCGCCGCGCTCGAGATCAGCTTTGCCCGCGGCATCGACGCTTTTCTGCTCTGCAACCCGCACAACCTGCACGGCATCGTCTGGGATACGTTGACGCTCGAGACGCTCGCCCGCCTCGCCGCGCAGTACGACGTGTTCGTGATTTCCGACGAGATCCACGCGCCGCTCACCTACCCGGGCGTTGCGTTCACGCCGTTCGCACCGCTGGCCCTGGCCGCCGGCGCCCGCGCGGTCACCGTCACCTCGGCGAGCAAGGGCTGGAACGTGGCCGGGCTCAGGTGTGCGCTGGTCATCGCCGCCGATGATGCCACCAATGAGCTGCTGGGCCGGCTGCCGGACGAGGTCGCCTGTCGCACCAGCATCCTCGGCCTGCACGCGAACATCGCCGCGTTCTCGTGTACCGACTGGCTCGACAAGACAATCGACCAAATTGTCGACAACGATTCTCTGTTGCATTCCCTACCCTGCGAACACCTGCCCGCCGTGATTTACCACCGGCCGCACGCCAGCTACCTCGCCTGGTTGGACCTGCGCCATTTGGGTCTCGGCGAGAGCCCGTACCAGCGCATTCTCGACGACGCCCGCGTCGCCCTCAACAACGGCGAGTGCCTCGGCCTCGGCGGCCGGGGCTTCGCCCGCCTCAACCTGGCCTGCTCGCCCGACACCCTGCGCGATGCCGTCATTCGCATCGAGGCGCTCGTCGCGCAGTGCTGACGCTCGCGACGTCGTGGCGCCGATCACCGACCGGAACGGCGTCAGCTTCGCTTCCCGCAGGTGCACGTGGGCGAATACACCGATGAGAACCGCGGCGCGCGCATTCCGCCGCTCACCCTGAGCGCCGGGTACGTCTTCGACTCCTTCGACGACGGGGCCGCCCGGTTCAACGGCGGGTCACGCGAACACATCTACTCCCGGCAAAGCAACCCCACCAAAGCGGTCGCCGAGTGGCGGCTTGCGTCCCTCCAGGGTGGCTGCGCATGGAACGCCACGTCGACAACGCGATCGCGCAAATAATATTACAACGGGCACACCGGATCGGTCTGCGCCATCACCGTAACGGGCGGCACCGAGGATGCCCGCGCCGTCACGAACGGTCTGCGGGTGTTCAGCCGCATGACCGGCATCGTCGACACTCGCTCGATGGTGCTGCATCCCCACACCACCACCCACGCGTCGTTTGCCCCCGATCTCAACAAACGCCTCGGCATCACCGCGGGATTGCTGCGCCGGTCGGTGGGTATCGAATCGGTCGATGACCTTCTGGTCGACCTCCACGGGGGGCTCGACCGAGCTCCGACGAGACCATCGAGGTCGAGGGTGAGTAATCGTTCCGGGAAAGCTGCGGGTCGTCTTCCGCGTGGTGTTCGGGGGCCGGTTGGACTCGAGGATGTGCGTGCGGTCACCGACCATGACCGCTCACACCACACTTCCAGAAGAGCCCATCACAACAGCGAACCGGTTCAAACCCCGTCGTCACTTCGGCTTAGCTAGCAGTACCGCCGGCGATCGCGTACGACCACAACTCGCTGCCCACACCGACCGGGCGCGCGGCTGGCTCGCCTTCCTTCGGCGCCTCGCTGCGGTGCCCGTGAGAGAAGGACGGGGAGCTCAGCCACGCCTGGAACGATTCCTCGTCGGCCCAGCGGGTCACGACGAGCCAGATCAGGCGGTCATCGGTCGGCTTGAGCAGCTCGAACCCCTCGAAACCGGGGCGGTCGTCGACGGCGCCGGCGCGGGCGGCGAACCGGCGGGCCAGCTCGTCGCCGCCGTCGCTCGGCACGGTGATGGCGTTGATTTTAATGATCGTCATGGGGCTTCTTTCTGTTCGAACGCAGGTAGGTATATCCTCCATGCTGCCACTGTCTGCTGCATGGCCGCGCCATCATTCATTCCGCCGCACAATGCCGCAGCGCGGTCGGCGCATCGCTCTCCCGTTGCCCGGCCGCGTTCCCTATGCTGGAGGGGATATGCGACTTCTCTTGATCCGCCATGGCCAGACTCCCGGCAACGTTCTCGGGCGGCTCGACACCGCGCATCCCGGTCCGGGCCTGACCCATCTCGGCCTGCGCCAGGCCACCGCCATTCCCGATGCCCTGCGCTCCGACCCGATCGACGCCATCTTCGTGTCGACGCTGCTGCGCACCCAACTGACGGCGCATCCGCTCGCCGCCGATCGCGGCCTCGAGTTGCAGGTCGCGACCGGGTTGCACGAGATCGAAGCCGGGTCGCTCGAGGGGCTGCGCGATCGGGCATCCGTTCGCACCTACCTGGAGACTGTCGTGGCCTGGGGCTCCGGCGACCTCGAGAAGAGGATGCCGGGTGCTCACGACGGTCACGACTTCTTCCGGCGGTTCGACGCCGACATCGCAGTCGCAGCTGCGGGCTCTGAGGTCGCTGCGGTGTTCAGCCACGGTGCGGCCATTCGGATATGGACGGCGGCGCGCGCGCAGAACGTGCCGGCGACCTTTGCGGGCGAGAACGAACTCGACAATACCGGCGTGGTCGAACTCATTGGTTCCCCCGAGGAGGGCTGGACCCTGCTGTCCTGGGCTGGCCTGCCGGTGGGCGGAATGGCCCTCGCCGACCTCAGTGCCGCCGATCCCCTGGGCGAACCGCTCGACAACTGATTGTTCGCAGCAGGGAGCGTTGCTAGTTTCGACCAGCGGGGTCTTTGACCGACCTAGGCCGCGACGAGGTTCATCGCCTCGGCCGTGAGCTCGACCGAACGCAAACGGCCCTCGATGAACGGTGACTGGTGGGCGAGAATGAGCTCGTCGGCCTCGGTTGCGGCGGCGAACTCGTCGAGGTAGTCGCGCACCTCGTCGGCCGTACCGACCGCCGAATACCGCATCATGTTGGCGATGTTACGGCCCTCCAGCGTGGACAGAAAGACGTCGATTTGGTCGTCGCTGTACTCGGGGGTGGCCGGCCCGCGGGAGAGCATACCGCGCACCCGGGTGCGGCGGGTCGTCGCAAACTGGTGCACGGCGTCCGCTTTCTCATCGGCCGCGATCACATTGGCGGCAACGATAAGGTGCGGCGCATCGAGCTGCTTGGACGGCGTGAATTCGCGGCGGTACAGTGCGATGGCTTCGTGCAGCGCGTCGGGCGCGAAGTGCGACGCAAAGGCGTACGGCAGGCCGAGCGCAGCGGCGAGCCCGGCGCCGAACAGCGAAGATCCGAGAATGTACAGCGGCACATCAGTGCCTGCACCGGGCACGGCCTGTACGCCGGGCACGATCGACTGGCCACGCAGGTAGGCCTGCAGTTCCATGACGTCCTGCGGAAACTGGTCGGAAGCGCGTGGGTCACGGCGCATAGCCCGGGCCGTGTTCTGATCGCTGCCGGGCGCGCGGCCGAGGCCCAGGTCGATGCGGTTGGGGTAGAGCTCCGCCAGCGTGCCGTATTGCTCGGCTATCGCCAGCGGCGAGTGGTTGGGAAGCATGACGCCGCCGGAACCGAGCCGAATGGTGCTGGTCTGCCCGGCGACGTGGCCGATCAGAATGCTCGTCGCCGACGAACCGATGGTGGGCATGTTGTGGTGCTCGGCATACCAGACGCGCTCGTACCCGTGTTTTTCGGCGGTCTGCGCGAGCGCGACACTCGCCGCGAAACTCTCCCGGGCGGTCTGCCCGGGTGCAATCGGGGCGAGGTCAAGAATGGAGAGCGGCATAGTCATACTGGGGCCAACACACGCGCGCGCAAATCGTTACCCGGCGCCCGAAAGGAACTCAGCGGATCAACTCAGATGTGCGCTGCAGCCGGTTCAGCCAGTCGGCCGACTCCGGGCACGAAGCGCCCGAACCGCGCAACCCATGCGGCAGGAAGACCAACGCCGGTCAACCGCAGATCACCACCGTGTAACACAATGAAACATTTTCGCTTTAATCGTGCATTTCGCCAACCCTCGACCTACGCTCTTAGGCACAGACCAGCTCCGCCGACGCCGCCGGAGAGTGACATCGGGCTTCGAACCAGATCGCGCCGTACCAATTCGCGCACGATCGATTCGGGGCAAGCACTGTGATCCGGCACGTGCGTTCGCCAGGACATTTCACCTCGAGGTGCTCCGGCTGAAGTGGAACAACACCTATGACCGACGACGAACTCCTACTTGAAATCGACTACACCGACTACGCCAGCGCATGCCGTGACCCGCACATCACGCCGAATGAGGACCTCGTTCAATGCCGCCGCCTGCGTGGCCACGATGACGACACACACGGCACCCGGACCGGCGTGCGCGCCATCCGGTGGACAACCGGCGCCACTCCCCTGGCTGCGTAGCTGCCCCACCGGGTGAGCGGAATTGGCAACTTCGATCGCGTATGCTCTGCGGGTCGTGCGGCCGGGTGCCCTCTGGCGTCGCAGCGTGCGCGAGGATGGTGGGAGCGCCGCATGCGCGCGCTCACCGACGAAGGGGCACAGCCATGTTCACGGGGCTCAGCGCATTTCCCCTCACCCCGACCGACGAGACCGGCATCGACGAACGTGCTTTCGTGCGTCTGGTCTCCCGGCTCGCCGCGGCCGGTGTCGACTCGATCGGCGCCCTCGGCTCGACCGGCGGGTATGCCTACCTCAGCCGTGAGCAGCGTGCCTGGGCGGCACGGGCCGCGGTCGAGGCGGCCGGTACGACCCCGGTCATCGTGGGCATCGGCGCGCTCCGCACCCGGCAGGTACTCCACCTGGCAGCGGATGCCCACGCCGCCGGCGCCGCCGCGGTGCTGCTCGCGCCCATGACCTATCAGCCACTCACCGACGATGAAGTCTTCGGACTCTACGAAGACGTCACCGCCGAGCTGGCGATTCCGCTCGTCGTCTACGACAACCCGGGCACCACGCACGTCACGTTCAGCGACGAGTTACACGGCCGAATTGCCGCGCTGCCGAACATCGGCTCGATCAAGATTCCGGGCATGGCCGCCGATGCTGCCCCGGCAAGAGTCGCCGCCCTCCGCGCACTCGTTCCCGCGCACGTCACGATCGGCGTTTCCGGGGACTGGCTGGCCGCCGGCGCCCTGACCGGCGGCGCCGACGCCTGGTACAGCGTGCTCGGCGGGCTTTTTCCCGAGACCGCCCTGGCGATTACCCGCGCGGCCCAGGTCGGCGACACGGCGGCGGCCGTCGAAGCCTCCGACCGGCTCGAGCCGCTCTGGGCGCTCTATCGCCGGCACGGCAGCCTCCGTGTCATGTCCGCCGCCGCCGAGGCGCTCAACCTCGTGGCGTCGCCCAACCTGCCACTCCCGCTGCTCGGCCTAGACCCTGTCTCCCGCAGCGAACTCGAGGCGGCCCTGCACGAGCTGGGCCTCGACGGCTGAGGACGGCATCCGCTTGCTGAGGCGGTTAGTGCGCGAGCGAGATTCCGTGCCCGATGCGGCGAAACAGGAACGCGGCCACAATGGCTCCGACGACGAAGAACCCTGCTCCCCACCAGTAAGCGACCGCATAACTCTGCACGGCGGCCTGGGCGGCGACCGCTGCCGTGGCCGGCAGATGGGCGGTGACATAGTTGGTTGCCGCGGTGGCCGCGAGGGTGTTGAGCAGCGCGGTACCGATGGACCCGCCAACCTGCTGGCTGGTGTTGACCATGGCCGAGGCGACGCCGGCGAATTGGCCGTCGACGCCGAGCGTGGCGGTCTGCATCGATGCGGGCATGATCGTTCCCATCGCCAACCCGAGAATCATCAGGGGCGGTAGCACGTCGAGCACGTAGACGCTGTTCAGATCGAGGTGCGTGAGATAGATCATGCCGATCGCGCCGAGGCTCATTCCGAGGGGTACCAGAATTTTGGGTCCGAAGCGGGGCACAAAAATGTTCGTTGACAGCTGGGCCGCCAGCACGAGCATGGCGATCATCGGCAAGAAGGACACACCGGTTTGCATCGGCGAGTACTGCAGGGAGGTCTGCAGGTAGTAGGTCACGAACAGAAAAATGCCGAACATGCCAGCGCCGGCAATGAGAATCGACACGTAGGCGGCCGCACGGTTACGATCCAGCACGATGGCCAACGGCAGAAGCGGATGCGCCGCCTTGCGTTGCCAGAGCACGAAGGCGACCAGCAGAATGCCGGCGACCGAGAGAGAACCCCAGGTCAAAATGGAGTCCCAGCCGTCGGTCTCGGCGGTGGAGAATCCGTAGACCAGACCGAACAGGGCGCCGGAGACCAGCAGGGTGCCCGGAATGTCGAGCTTGGGGCGAGGACCGGTGCGGGTGGTGTGACTGACGAAGATCGCCGCGCCGACGATCGCAACAACGGCGATGACGACGTTGATATCGAGGTTCCAGCGCCAGTCAAAGTTCTCCGTGAGGTACCCGCCAAGGAGCAGGCCGACGGCGCCGCCGGCGCCGGCGATCGCGCCGAACACCCCGAAGGCTCGGGCCCGTTCCTTCGGAATGACGAAGGTGGTCGTGAGTACCGCGAGTGCGGTTGGCGCGAGCAGTGCACCGAACGCACCCTGCAGGGCGCGGGCACCGACGAGCATACCGAAGCTGTCGGCCGCTCCACCGAGAGCGGAGGCTGCCGCGAACCCGACCAGACCGATGATAAAGGTGCGCTTGCGGCCGATCAGGTCGGAGAGACGACCGCCCAGCAGAAGCAGGCTGCCGAAAGCGAGCGAGTAGGCGGTGACGATCCACTGGCGGTCGCCGTTCGAGAAGCCAAGGTCGGCCTGAGCCGACGGCAGGGCGATGTTGACGACGGTCGAATCGAGCACGACCATGAGTTGGGCGAGGGCGACGACGCTGAGGGTCCACCAGCGGCGCGAGGTCGGCGGTGCAGCGACGACCACGGGCGACAAGACGGAGGAGGTCTGTGACATGTCGGATACTCTATACGAAACTAAACAGTTCCGGATATTAACAGTTCCTGAATATGCGATGATTTCACAAACGCGAACCGAAGGGCCCAGCGATGACGCTCAACGCGAGCCAGCTCGACACGATCACTGAAGTGAGCCCAAAACTGGGTCGCAAACGCGACCACACCCGCGACCCCGAGATTCTCGACGCCGCCCTCGAAGTGCTCGCCGAAACCGGCTATGACGGAATGACCATGGAGATGGTGGCTGCCCGTGCGAAGGCGGGCAAAGCCACCCTCTATCGCCGCTGGCCGTCGAAGGGCGAACTCGTCATCGACGCCGTCGCCAACATGAAACGCGGCGACTTCGACCGCGACCACCTTCCCGACACCGGAACGTTACGCGGCGACCTCGTGGCCATGATCAAACCGCACGCCATTGAAGATGGCGCCCGCAAGATGCGCATCATGGCCGGGCTCATGTCGATGATCTCCCGCAACCCGGAACTGGCCGAGGCGGCGCGCGCGGTGATCGTGGAGCCGCGGGCATCCGCTAATCGTATTCTGCTGCAGAGGGCCGTTGACCGTGGTGAGATTTCGGCGGACTGCGACATCGACAACCTGGCGATGCTGAGCCAGTCGATGGCCATCTACCGGGTGTTCGTGCTGCAGAAACCAGTCAACCGGGACTTCTTTATTCGGCTGATCGACGGGGTCGTGCTGCCCGCCGTCGGGCTGGGCCATCCGGCAGGCGATTAGGCCGTCAGGTCCAGCACAGCACGCATGATGCTGTCCACGTCGATGCCGTGGTAGCGATAGACGTCCTCAACGTCACCGGCCTGGCCGAACCGACTCACCCCCAGATGGCGGCTTTTCACCTGGTTCACCCCGGCGAGAAAGGCCAGGGTGTGCGGGTGTCCGTCGAGAACGGTGACCATCGGCACGGCACGCCCCGCCGGCAGAATCTGGTCGAGGATCCAGGTGGGCGCATCGTCCTGGCCGTTCCGGCTCTGCAGAGCCTCAAAGAGCAGGCCGGCGCTCGTGACGCACAGCACGTCGACGTGCGTTCCGAGCGCGGCCAGCCGATCGGCGGCGGCGAGCGCGTCGGGCACCATGGCGCCCATCGTGACGATCACGGCATCCGCTTGTAGGGCTGTGGCGAGCAGGTACCCGCCGGCGACGGTCTGGCGACGACGACGTTCCCGAGCGGCCGGGTCGATGGGAACCGCCGCCAGCAGCTGGTCGATTGGCTTGGTCGACAGCCGAAGGTAGGCCGATTTGCCGCCTTCCCGGCCCATTTGCGCCATCGACGCGAGCAGCGTCCACTCCACGTCAATCGCGAACGCCGGCTCGTAACTCGTGCAGCCGGGCTGTTCAAGACCGATCGACGGCGTTTTGATCGACTGGTGGGCGCCGCCCTCCGGTGCGAGCGTAACGCCCGACGGTGTGCCGACCAGAATCGATTGCCCGCCCGCATAGATGCCGTAGGACCATGGCTCGAGTGCCCGCTCGACGAACGGGTCGTAGAGTACGCCGATGGGAAATAACGGCTGTCCCCACCGACTCCAGGTGGCGCCGAGTTCGCTGATCAGACCGACCAGGTTTACCTCCGCAATGCCGAGCTCAAGGTGTTGCCCGGTGGGGTTTTCCCGCCAGTGCATGATCGTCTCGGCGTCATCGCCGAACCAGTCGTGGCGTTCCTCGGTCGACCAGACCCCCACTTTATTGAGCCACCCACCCAGGTTCGTGCTGGAGCTCACGTCGGGACTGACCGTGACGACGCGGCGGGCCGCCTGCGGAGCAGCCCTGGTCAGATCGAGCAGGGCCCGGCCGAGGGCGGCCTGCGTGGTGGCCGTTCCAGACGGTGTGCGGCCAAAATCCGTGGGAATGGCCGGCGGAGCGACGGCCTCGATAGGCTCCCGGCGAAGGCTTCGCGCCGTACTGGTGCAGAGCCGACCGGCGTCGCTGGTCGCGTCGAAACGCTGCCAGGGGGCATCCGGATTCTCGCCCATACGCGCCGCGAGGTCGCGGTACTGGTCGATCGTGAGCAGGGACGAGTGGTTCTGTGGGTGCCCCTCGGTTGGCAGCCCGTGTCCCTTCACCGTGTAGGCGATGATGACGGTGGGTTTGGTGTCGTCGATTTGCGCGTACGCCGCGCGCAGGGCGCCGAGGTCGTGCCCGCCGAGGTTTTTGATCGCCTGCACCAGCGTGTGGTCATCGACGGCCGTGAGAATATCAACGATCGCCTGGCGGCTTTCGCCGTCGCCGGGAAGCCGTTCGCGCAATTCGACGGCCGAGCAGCGAATCAGACGCTGATACTCCGGATTCGACATATCCAGGATGCGCCGGCGCAGCACGTCACCGCCGGCGCGCTCCATCAGACTCTCGAGCAGTCGCCCGAACCGAACCACGATGACCTGCCAGCCGGCCGCGGCGAACAGAGCCTCGATCTTGCCGGCGGCGATGTTGGGCACGACCCGATCGAGAGACTGCCGGTTCAGGTCGACGATCCAGACAATTTCGCCCAGATCGGCGACGCTCGAATCGATCACGGCCTCCCAGACGGCGCCCTCGTCGAGTTCCGCGTCACCGACCAGGGAGTATTGGCGGCCACGGTTGAGCACACCGGTCAGGCTCTCGGTGTAGCGGCGGGAGATGGCACCCCAGATCGGGGCTGTCGCGCCGATGCCCACCGATCCGGTGGAGTAGTCGACCGGGTCAGGATCTTTGGAACGGCTGGGGTAGCTTTGCAAACCGCCGAATTCGCGGAGCGTGGTGAGGTATTTCTGGTCGAGACTGCCCAGCAGGTAGTTGATGCCGTGCAGAACGGGCGAGGCGTGCGGCTTGACCGACACCCGGTCTTCGGCGCGCAGCTGGCCGAACCAGAGGGAGGTCATGATCGTGACAATGGACGCGCTGGAAGCCTGGTGGCCACCGACCTTGATGCCCGAGCTGTTGGTGCGCACGCGGTTCGCGTGGTGCACGATGGAGGTGGCCAGCCAGAGCACCCGTTTCTCGACCGCGGCAAGCGTGTCGAGCTGGGGGTCACCGTAGGCGATCTCCGGGTCGAACTGGAGCTGGTCGACCGGTTCCATAGTTTCTCCCTCGAAACGTGACGGTGGGCGGCGGCGCACATCGCACACGTGAAAGTGCAACATTGATTACCGGTCTGCGCAACCGGACCGCTTGGCGTTGAGCATTGTGCTCACCTGTCGGCGCTTGTCGTCACCCCCGCCGTTCACAGTGCACGGCGTGTGGAGAATCGTCACGGCGGTGTGCGCGGGTATCCTCGTTGGGTGCACCTTACCCAGCAGACCCGGGTGCTCGGGGCCACCGAATGGCGGCGCCTCGAGCAGGCCCATGAACACCGCGCCGATACGTTTACCCGTGGCCGCCGGCAGCGCGCGGCAACCGGACTGACGCATCCGGTTGACGATTTTCTGTTCACCTATTATCCGTTTCGTCCCGGGCTGTTGCGCCGCTGGCATCCCGGCGCCGGCGTACGGTTGCAGGGCGCCGCCGACTACCCCCGCGCAAGCTGGAAGTGGTACCGCACCGTGGGCAGCGACAGCCAAGTGGATGCCGCCGCCTTCTCCGAAAAGAATGAGCGCCTCCTGCGCTTTATCGGTTCACTGCTGTCTTCGACCCGGCAACGACCCGCCCATTTCGGCTGCTTCGGACTGCACGAGTGGGCAATGGTCTACCGCCAGGGTGAGCACCGTCACGTCGCGCCGCTGCGGCTCGGCCAGCTTGATACCGACGCCGTCGTCGACGGTAACCGCATAGCCTGCAGCCACTTCGACGCGTTTCGATTCTTTACCCCGGCAGCGATTGGGCTGAACCAGCTGCACCCTTCCCGGGAGAATCAGCCGATGCTGGAGCAGCCCGGCTGCCTGCACGCCGGCATGGACATCTACAAGTGGGTGATCAAGCTCGGCCCGCTGGTTCCCGGCGAGGTTATGCTCGACGCCTTCGAGCTCGCACGCGACATTCGCCGGCTCGACATGGAGGCCTCCCCCTACGACCTGAGTGACTGGGGCTACGCGCCGGTTGAGATCGAGACTCCCGCCGGCAAGGCCGAGTATGTGCGTCGCCAGCGCGGTTTCACCGAGCGCAGTAATGTGCTGCGCGACCGTGTCGTGAGCCTTCTGGTCTGACTCAGCGTGCCCGGGTGCCATCGAGCACGGGTTGCCCGTCTCTTCTCAGGTTTAGACCTGGCAACCGGTGGAAACCCCGCACAGCGGTGATCTGCGCGCGGCGCCACGAGCGCGATCCGCGCCCACAACCTCCTTCGACACCCATCGGGGGCAGTCCTACCAAACCGGACAGGCCAGGGCTCCGGAGCATCAGTGCGGCCCGGGTAAACATCGGCCCGGGTAAACATCGGCCCGGGTAAACATCGGCCCGGAACAAAACAACGGATAGGAGCTCTCATGAAGACGATCACGTCGACTCGATCGTCAACGATGCTCTCGGTGGCGTCGGACTCGGCCGCTAACCAGTCCGGCGAAAAGCTGGGGCGCCTCCCACTCGGGAGGCGCCCTTCTTGGGTATCAGGCGCGCGGGTAGGACTCGACGATCTCGCGCATGCGCGGCAGACCGAACTGGTCGGCGATGGCTGCGCCACTGTGCGCGCCGAGGCGGGGGTCGGCATCCGTGGTGAAATGGGTGAATGTTGCACCGTAGCGCTCCCGAGCACCGTTTTGTCCCGTCCCTCGACGGCGTACAACTCGCCACCTACGAGCTCGGCGACCCGGAGCATCCGACCGTTTTCGTGGTGCACGGCTTCGCCTCGAGCGCGATCGCGAACTGGCACGCCACCGGATGGACCCGCGACCTGACCCGGGCCGGCTTTCACGTGATCGGTATCGACCAGCGCGGCCACGGCGCGAGCGACAAACCGCACGTGGGCGAGGCATACACGATGGAACTGCTCATCGCCGACGTCGAGTCGGTGCTCGACGCCTACCTGCTCACCGAGGTGCGCTACGTCGGCTACTCACTCGGTGCCCGGGTGGGCTGGCAGGCCGCCCGCGAACTTGGCGGCCGCATCACGCAGGCGGTACTCGGCGGCATCCCCGACGGCGATCCGCTCAAAAGTTTTCAGATAGCGGATGCCCGCGCCCACCTCGAGCACGGCGCCGACGTCACCGACCGCTTCACCGGCGTCTACCTCGAGATGGCCAGGGCACTGCCGGGCAACGACCTCTCGGCGCTCGTCGCCCTGGTCGAAGGCATGCGCGGCGGCCCACAGCCCGGTGCCGCCAATGCGCCGACCCAGCCGCTGCTCTTCGCGACCGGAAGCGAGGACAGCATTCTCGACGCGTCCCGGGCCCTCGCCGAGGCGACGCCGAACGGTAGTTTCTTCGAGATTCCCAGCCGCAACCACTTCAACGCGCCGACGTCGCGGCCGTTCCGAGAAGCGGCGATCGCATTCCTGAAGGCGTAGTTGCCCGGCGTCAGCCGAGCGAAACGGTTCCGTCGTCGTCATGCCAACCCGGATTGCGCGCGACCCCAAGATGACGCCGCTTCGGTCGGTGACGTGTCCGTGAAAGATGTATGCGCGCGAGCAGGTCTGTCGTTTCCGTTACCCGCCACGCCCGGGCGACGATCGCCGAGGCATCCGCTGTGAAGGTCGCCGAACGCGCCTTTACGCCGGCTGCGAACTCTTCGACTACCGTTGAACTATGACCGCACCAGACACCACTGCGCAGAACGAGGCAGAAAATGCCACTGCAACCAAGACATTCGCCGATCTCGGGCTCAATGACGCCATGCTCAAGGCCCTTAAAGTCGTCGGCTACGAAACCCCCTCGGCCATTCAGGCCGCCACTATTCCCCCGCTGCTGGAAGGTCGCGACGTTGTCGGACTCGCCCAGACCGGTACCGGCAAGACGGCCGCGTTCGCGCTGCCCATTCTGAACCGTCTCGACCTGTCGCAGAAGAACCCGCAGGCACTCGTGCTCGCTCCCACCCGCGAGCTCGCTCTGCAGGTCTGTGAGGCGTTCGAGAAGTACGGCGCACACATTCGAGGCGTGCACGTGCTGCCGGTTTACGGTGGACAGGGTTACGGCGTGCAGCTGTCGGCCCTGCGCCGCGGGGTGCACATCGTCGTCGGTACTCCCGGCCGCATCATGGACCACCTCGAAAAGGGAACCCTCGACCTCTCGGAGCTCAAGTACCTGGTGCTCGACGAGGCCGACGAGATGCTCAAAATGGGCTTCGCCGAAGACGTTGAGACCATTCTCGCCGACACCCCCGACGACAAGCAGGTCGCCCTGTTCTCGGCCACGATGCCGGCGCAGATTCGCCGAATCTCCCAGAAATACCTGCACGACCCCGCCGAGATCACGGTCAAGACCAAGACCACGACCTCGTCGAACACGACCCAGCGCTACCTGATGGTCTCGTACCCTCAGAAGCTCGACGCCCTCACCCGCATTCTCGAGGTCGAGAACTTCGAGGGCATGATCATCTTTGCCCGCACCAAGAACGAGACCGAGCTGCTCGCCGAGAAGCTGCGTGCGCGCGGCTATTCCGCGATGGCGATCAACGGCGACGTGCAGCAGGTGCAGCGCGAGCGCACGGTCAACCAGCTCAAGAGCGGCAAGCTCGACATTCTCGTTGCAACGGACGTCGCCGCTCGCGGCCTCGACGTGGAGCGCATCAGCCACGTGGTCAACTACGACATTCCCATCGACACCGAGTCCTACGTGCACCGCATCGGCCGCACCGGCCGCGCCGGCCGAAGCGGCGCAGCGATCAGCTTCGTCACCCCGCGAGAGCGTCGCCTGCTCACCGCGATCGAAAAAGCCACCCGCCAGCCACTCACCCAGATGCAGCTGCCCAGCGTGGAAGACGTCAACGTGACGCGCCTGACCCGTTTCGACGATGCCATCACCGCTGCACTCGACGAGACCGATCGCATCAGCAAATTCCGCGACATCATCGCGCACTACGTGTCCCACCACGACGTGCCCGAGGTTGATGTGGCGGCGGCACTCGCCGTGGTTTCCCAGGGCGAGACTCCCCTACTGCTCTCCGCCGAGGATGTTCGGGCACAGCAGCGCATCGAACGTGACGAGCGGGTCGAACGTTCGGAGCAGCGCGGCGATCGCCCCGAACGTGGCGGGCGTTCAGACCGCCCGGACCGCCCAGAGCGCTTTGGGCGCGATGACCGGGGCAGCCGCGATGACCGGGGCAGCTACGGCGCCCGCGACGACCGGCCGGTGCGCAGCGAACGCCCGGTGCGTTCGAGCGGCAAGCCGATGGCGCAGTATCGCATCGAGGTCGGCAAGCGTCACAAGGTGGAGCCCCGCCAGATCGTCGGCGCCCTGGCGAATGAGGGTGGGCTGAGCCGCGACGACTTCGGCCATATCAAGATTCTGCCGGAGTTCTCACTGGTCGAACTGCCCGCTGATCTGTCGCGCGACGTGTTCTCCAAGCTGGAGAACACCCGCATCAGCGGCAAGCTCATCGAACTGCGCGCCGACAAGGGCGGCGCCTCGCGCTCCGCCGATCAGGGCGATCGCCCGCCGCGCGCGCCGCGCCGCGAGTACTAGAACCGCAGGCTAGAGAACATCCCCGTCTTTTCTGACGGGGGTGTTCTCTGGCATCTCGTCAGCCGGCGGATACGTCGATGAGCACCTTGCCGGTGACGCCACTTTCGACGGCCGCGTGGGCATCTCCGGTGTGAGCGAGATCGAAGCGGTGGAGCGGCAGTCCCGCATCGTCACCGACCGCCAGCGCGCCGTCCACGAGCGCTTCATTGATGCTGGCGGCGGCCTGCCGCACCACTTCGTTGCCCACCGTGTACAGCAGCACAAACTGGTACCGCACGTTGAGGCTGAAGTGCTTGCGAACGTCAAGCGTCATCTGGTCGCCGCCGTTATTGGCATAGACCGCGATCGATCCGCGATTGCGAATAACCGAGAGGTCGAGAGTCGAGTTCTGGGCGGGAGCGACCTCCACGATGAGATCCACGCCGCCCGGTGCGATGCGTCGAATCTCAGCGACGACATCGGAGTCGGTGTAGATGAACACGTGATGGGCGCCAGCGTTCGTCGCCAGCGCTGCTTTCTGAGGACCGCTCACGGTCGTGATCACGGTGGCCCCTGCCCAGCGGGCCAATTGAATGGCTGCGTGACCGACGGCACCGGCTCCGCCCGCGACGAGCACGAACTTGCCGTCCAGAGCCCCCGGATGTAACCGGCGCGGCCCGTCCTCAGCCACCGTCAGCGCACGGTAGGCGGTGATCGCTGGCACGCCCAGGCTGGCCCCCTGGTCGAAGCTCGCGGCGGAGGGCAGCAGAAAGACACGTTCTGCCGGGAGCACCGCGAACTCCTGGGCGGTACCACCGTGCGCCAACTGATACGCGGCGAGTGCCAGCCAGACGCGGTCACCGACGGCCACGTTCGAGACTCCGGTGCCGACAGCATCGATGATCCCCGCACCATCCTGGTTCGGTACGACGTCGGCGAACGGGAGCGCCTCCCCCGGCGCGGAGCCTCGGCGCGACTTCCAGTCGGTCGGGTTCACCCCGCTCACGACGATGCACACGCGCACCTCGCCGGTACCGGGATCAGTCACCGGCCGATCAACGAGTTGCAGTACGGACGGGTCGCCGGTCTCTCGGTACACAATGGTTTTCATGTGAGACCTAACGCCTGAGGCGCCGAAATGTTTCCACCAACTTTGGCGCGGTGCGTTCACTCGTAGCTTCGAGGCTGCCGCGAATCGAGGTCCCCTTTTCGTGGCTCTGGAATCGAGTGGATGTCGACAACCGTCTCGTCGGGAAGAACGGTACTACGCTTTGACATCGACCCATTCGTGGCCGAGCGCTGCCAGAACAGCGCCTCCAGCAGTGACCTGAGCAACCATCGCGGCCAGCCGCTCGGCGTCGTCGTCTGCAATGTGAAGCACTGCATCGCGCCCGTAATCTGTACCCAGGATGAGCACCCCGCGCTGGCGCAGCTCGGCCTCGATGCGTCCGGCATCCGTGTGGGAGAGCGCGAGCGTGAACAGCTCGCGGCGTTCGCGCGCCACGACGAGCCCGCGGGTTTGTGCCTCGTCGATCGTGGTCAGGACAGCCTCCGAGTAAGCGCGCACGAGGCCTCCGGCACCGAGGAGTGTGCCTCCGAAGTAGCGGGTGACGACGGCCACGCAATCGACGAAGCCGCGTCCGGCCAGCGCCTCAAGCATGGGTCGGCCCGCTGTGCCCGACGGTTCACCGTCGTCATTCGAGCGACGCACCTGATCGGGGGCTGCTGAGGGCCCGAGCACGAACGCCGAGCAATGGTGGCGGGCATTCCAGTGGTCCTTGCGCGCGTCGTCGATCACGGCGCGCGCGGCATCCTCGGTCGCTGTTCTGACCAGGCGGCACAGAAACCGAGACCGTTTGACCTCAATTTCGGCATCAACGCGACTGCCATCGCCGCCGTGCAGAGTGAGATCGGGCATGCACCCAGTCTGGCGCATCTAGGGCTTAAGGCTGCTCGATGCCTGAACGCTGCGCGCGCCCTCGGGCTTTCCCGCCCGCACCCAAATTTGGTGCACAATGAGCGAGACCAGCAAGGATGCCCCGAGACTAAGCAGCGGCAAGCCGCGCGACAGATTCATGATCAGCGTGAACAGCACGACGACGGCCCCCACGAGGTTCAATACCAGGGAGGCTCGGTGGCCCTCCTGAAATGAAAACCTGGCCATGGCCAGCAGCCCACCCAGAAAGCTCAAGAACACGGCCACGGCATAGTACAAAACCAGATTTTGATCGTTTGCGCCGGCAATGATCGTGATAATCACCGCCAACACGGTAAAGAGCACCACTCCCCACACCGGTGCATGCCGGCCATTGGTGCGCGCCAGGGCTGCCGGGAGGATGCCGACGAGCTCACCGTCCGCTCCGGCATGCCGAGCAAGTGCCTTGAGCATCCCCGGCCCAGCCTGAAAGGAGGAACTCGCCGCAGCGAGCAGGAGCAGGGCGGTGGCCAACTGGAAGGCCGCAAAGACCGGCGCGGGTGCCGCCACCCGGGCCAGTTCAGCGATTTGCGTTGTGTCCGGCCCGGGAACGCCGATCTGGAGGTGAACCAGCTCCAGGGCGAGCCCTATTGTGATGGTGCCGACCACGCCCAGCGTGAGCCAGAGCGTGAGCCTTCCGAACCGCCGCCGGCCGGCATCGTCGAGTTGGCCGAGCTCGGCGATGGCCGTGGACGGTGCCTCCACCCCGGTGGCCAGGGCCATGGCGACCGGGAAGGCAAGAAGCACGGCCAGGATCGGCATATGCGGAGCAGTGTCGGCGATCATTCCGCTGTCTTGGGGATCCACGCCCAGACCATAAATCAACACGAGTGCGGCCAGCACGATGAAGGTAAGTGTCATTCCGGCGAAGATAACGCGACCGAGATGCCCGACCAGCGTGACCCCGGCAACCAGGAGCAACAAAGCGATAGCTATGCCGACTCGCCACGGAGCAAGCGAAGGAAAGTAGGCGATAGCAGCCGATGCTCCAGCCGAAACGCTCACGGCGATCGTCAGTACGAAGTCCACGACAAGAGCACCGATGGGAATGAAGGACCAACCGTCTCCAAACGCTTCACCCACGGCGGCCGACGCACCGCCGCCCTTGGGGTAGCGATTGATCAGCTGGCGGTAATTTACGATCACGAGCGCGATGATCGCCATCACGAGGCCCATCGTCGCCAGCAGCAGCGAGAGATCACCACCGAGCGCGCGCAGCGCCGCCTCAACCGCGTAGGCGACCGACGACACGGGGTCTGCCATCACAGAGAAGGCGAATGCCACCAGCAGCAGCCCCCGGGAGGCGAACACCCCGCGAAACCGGTTGCGGCGTGACTTCGCGGGCGATCCAACGGTGTCGGGCACGAGCAACCCTTCACTAGAGGCTCAGGCCTGCAAGTTTAGAAGTCTGGCCGCTGTACAGCAAAGTTATGTCTCGGTCGGCTGGGGCTCGTGCGCTCGTGCTTCGTGCACGAGGGGCTCGTCCGGGAGCAACGACTCGACGGCCAGCTCCACCCGCTCTTCTCCCACGGCTGCAATGCCACCCAGGATGAGTAGACCACCGAGCAATTGCAGTGGTGTCAGCAACTCGCCGAGCAGCAGCCAGGCAAATAGCGACGCGAAGATCACCTCGAGCAGCCCCAGGAATGACGCCAGTCTCGACCCCAGAGCGCCAGCCGCGGTGATGCCGGCCGCATAGGCGATCGCGGTGCTGATGATTGCGAGCGCCAGCAATGGCACCCACCAGGACACTTGCGCTCCGAGCAACGATAAGTCCGTGAAGGATGCCGTGAACGCCAGCAAACCGGTCGAGCCGAGCAAACCCAGAGCGGCGCCCCCGACCAGCAGTCCGAAAGCCGCGAGCGCAATCGGCGGCAGTCCCTGCGCCGGGCGTGCCGCTACGACAAAGAACACCGCGCAGGCGATAGCGGCGGCAAAGGCGAACACAACACCGACCGGGTCGACCGCTTGAAGCGCTCCGGGACCGATCACGAGCACGAGGCCAGCGACGGCGAGAGTCGAGCCGATCAGAACCGTGCGTCGCGGCATCCGTTTCGTCGTCACCCAGACGAAGGCGACCAGAATCAGCGGGGCAAGAAATTCAATCAAAAGTGCGGTAGAAACCGGAATGGTCTGCAGCGCGGCAAAATACGCCAGCTGCGTGCACGCCACGCCCACCAACCCCATGCCGAGCACCCGCCAGCGGCCCAGCCAGAGCACGGCCCAGCGTCCGCGCAGCGAGATCAGCGCAAGCGGCAGCAAGACAAATCCTGCGGTGAGGGCGCGGGCGGTGACGGCGGCCGTCGGCGACCAGCCGGCCTCCAGCATCGGTTTGACCAGCGCGCCCGAGGTGCCAAATGAGACCGCCGCGATCACGGCTACGACCAGGCCACCCGGCATCGATACCATCTTCATGGTGACCCCTTCGGTTGGGCCTGTGATGGTCTAAACTGGCCTATGCCACTGACAGTACGACCGAACTCGCAAGGAGTCAACTTGCATTTTGCCCCTGACACCGAGGGGGCGCTTGAATTCGTGGTGGCGCTCGGCGATACCGACCCCGGGGCCTCGCGCAGTGGCCGTGACGAACTCGAAACGCTTGCCGACCTCGCGGCACTCCTCGCTCCGATCCCGTTCACTGGACGCATCGATGGCGATGATGCCGAGTTGCGAGACGTGCAGCAGACCCGAGCCCTGCTGCGCCGGGTCTGGACCCTGGGCCGCGACGACGCCGTGGTTGAGGTCAATCGCATATTGCGCGACGCCAAAGCGCTGCCCCAGCTCGCGCGCCACGACGTGTCGGACTGGCATCTGCACGCGACTGTGTCCGAGGCGCCACTCGGCGAGCGCATGCGTGTCGAAGCGGCCCTGGCCTTGATCGACGTGATCCGCAGCGACGAAATGGGGCGCCTGAGAATCTGCGAAGCGAATACCTGCACCGGCCTGGTTCTTGACCTGTCCCGCAACGGGTCCAAGCGTTTCTGCAGTGTGCGCTGTGGCAACCGCGTGAACATGATCGCCTTCCGGGAGCGCCAGTCCGCCGACCGATAACACGGGGCGGTTAGGCTTGAATCTTTCCCCCATTGAGAAAGCGACGATCATGCCTGACCTCACCACTGTCTCACGCACCGATGAAACTCACCTGCGGCACGCGATCGAGGCGGCCCGCGCCTCGCGTGAGGTCGGCAACCATCCCTTCGGAGCGGTTCTCGTGACCGGCGAAGACATCATCATCGAGGGTCAGAACACGGTCGTCACCCTCGGTGACCCCACCGGGCATGCGGAGACCAATCTGGTGCGCATCGCCGCAACACTCCTGGCCCGGGACGCCCTGCATTCGAGCACGCTGTACACCAGCACGGAACCCTGCGCGATGTGTGCCGGAGCGATCTACTGGGCCGGTATCGGTCGCGTCGTCTACGCGCTACCGGAAGAACAGCTTGCCGCGATGGTTCCCCGGCAAGATGGCGAAGCAACCTTGGACCTGCCGTGCCGCGAGGTATTTGCCCGCGGCGGCAACAGTGTCACCGTGGCTGGCCCCGCCCTGCTCGCTGAGGCCGCCGAAGTGCACGCCGGTTTTTGGAACGCCCGCCCGTAACTTACGTCACTTCGCGCACGCGAATGACGACGTTGCCGATCTTCTGACCGACCGCCACATACTCGTACGCCTCGCGAATCTGCTCGAGTGGGTAGCTTCGGTCAATCACCGGCCGAAACTCGCCCGATTCGACCAGACCCTGAAGGAACAGCACGTCAGCTCGCGTGTCCTTGGGAATGGGAAAGAGCACCCGTTTCTTGCGCAGCAGCGGCGTGATCAGCGCCAGCACCGGGTTCTGCCACAGAGCGCCGAGTTCCGAGGAAACATAGATTCCGCCCGGTGAAAGCAGCCGACGGCAGCGACCGAAAGAACTCTTACCGACCGCGTCGAGCACGACGTCGAACGTGTCGTCGAGTGCGGTGAAGTCCTCGTGGGTGTAATCCACGACACGGTCTACGCCGAACGATTCCACCAGTGCGCGGTGCGCGCCGGCGCACACCGCCGTGACGCGAGCCCCGAGGTGCACGAGCAGCTGCACGGCGGCCGAACCGATTGCACCCGTCGCGCCGTTGACCAGAACTCTCTGCCCGACCGTGACCTTTGCCCCGCGGATCATAGCGAGCGCGTAGTGGGCACCCTCCACGATCGGTGCGGCCTCGTCGTACGACAACCGCGGCGGCAGCTCTGCCACCAGGCCCGTTTCGGAAATGGTCAGGTATTGAGCGTGACCACCAAATTTGACGCCGTTATAACCGAAGACACGTTGGCCGACCGTGAAAGAACCAACCCCGGCACCGATATCGGCGACTTCACCGGCGAATTCACAACCCAGAATGGTCGCCCGTGGGGCCAGTAGCCCGCTGAACAGCCGCACCAGGCGCGGCTTGCCGCTCAGAAACCCGCAGTCCGTACGGTTCACCGTGCTGGCGAATACCCGCACGAGCAGCTCGCCGGTTTCGGGCACCGGAGGCGACGCATCCTCGACGTGCACAAAGCTCGGTGGTCCGTAGTGGCGGTACACGGCAGCTCTCATGCGGCACAGCGTACGCTTTAAAACAGGCCTTACCCGAGAATGCTCGAGAGCGATGTGAGTGACGCGAAACGATCAGGCCCTCACCACGGTGAGCAGCTTGTCAATCTGCCCCAGTGTCATCGGGTCGCCGTATTTCACGTAGCTGTCTCACGCTGATCACACGACCGCTGCGACAAGCGGAGGCCGTGGGTGGGTCAATCAGTGCCACCCTTGGCTCCTGACAATGCAGCTGTAACGGCGTAGCGTTGAGCAAGCGGATGTCACCGTCGACACGTGCCTCGGCACGGGGTTCCCCCCGCCATCCATCACCGGTACTGGAAGAGTTTCTTATGACAACCACCGTTCCCGCCCTCGCCGCCCCCGCGGCCGGCCAGCCTCTCGTACGCTCCACGGTCGAGGTGCGCACTCCCGGCGCCCACGACGTGGCAATCGACATCAAGTTCGCGGGCATCTGCCACTCCGACATCCACCAGGCCCGTGACGAGTGGGCCGTGGGACTGTTCCCAATGGTTCCCGGCCACGAGATTGCCGGCATCGTGTCTGCCGTCGGCAGCGACGTCACCCGTTACCGCGTGGGCGACCGCGTCGGCGTGGGGTGCTTCGTAGACTCCTGCCGTAAGTGCACCAACTGCCTGGCCGGCGAGGAGCAGTACTGCCTGAAGGGCGAGGTCGGCACCTACAACGACCGCTTCTACGACGGTACGGCAACCAATGGTGGCTACAGTACCGCCGTCGTTGTCGACGAGAACTTTGTGCTCGGCATTCCCGAGGGTATCGAACTCTCCGAGGCCGCTCCCCTGCTCTGCGCCGGTATCACCCTCTACTCCCCGCTCAAGAACTGGAAGGCCGGCCCCGGCAAGAAGGTCGCCATCCTCGGCATGGGTGGCCTTGGGCACATGGGCGTGAAGATCGCCCACGCGCTTGGCGCGGAGGTCACCGTGCTCAGCCAGACCCTGAGTAAGCAGGCCGATGGCCTGCGCTTCGGCGCAGACCACTATTACGCCACGAGCGACCCGACCACGTTCACCGAGCTCGAGAACCACTTCGACCTCATCGTGAACACCGTGGCCGCAAACCTCGACATGGAGCGCTACCTGCAGCTGCTCGCACTCGACGGCACGCTCGTTCACGTGGGCATCCCGACCGAGCCCGACCAGATCAAGATGTTCTGGCTCGCCGCCCAGCGTCGCTCCATCGCCGCCTCGAAGATCGGCGGCATCCGCCAGACCCAGGAGATGCTCGACTTCTGTGCCACCCACGGTATCGGCGCCGATATCGAGGTCATCTCCGTCGATCAGGTGAACGAGGCATACGAGCGGGTCATCCGCAGTGACGTGCGCTACCGCTTCGTCATCGACGTCGCCACGTTCGCAAATGAGACCCGCGCCAACGCGTAGGACGCTCTGACGCTCGCGGTCCGCGCCGCAAGTCGATAAAGACCAGGCACGAACCGCCCTGGGTTGCATGAGTCACGGCGAGCCGGAGCGTGGCAACCATGCCTGGACCCTGAACGAGGAGATCAGTCGGCCTTTCATCCGGCGGGCTCTCGAGGCCGGCATCAACTTCTTTGACACGGCCAACATTTACTCGGCCGGCTCCAGCGCGGAGATCCTCGGCCGCGCTCTCCGGGAGTACGCCCACCGTGACGAGGTCGTCGTAGCGACCAAGGTACATGGGTCCGTCGGCGATGGCCCCAACCAGAGCGGCCTCTCACGCAAGGCTGTTCTGCAGGAAATAGACAACAGCCTGCGTCGCCTCGATCTGGATTACGTGGACCTCTACATCGTGCATCGCTTTGACCCGTTCGTGGAGCCCGCTCGTGGAGCCCGCTCGCGCGCGGAAAGCTCACTCGCGACTGGGATGAGACGACCGCTCGCACAGAGACGGACCTGTTTGGACAGACCCTGTACGCGCAGGCGGAGGGCGGCGTCATCCGTCTGATCCGTGCGCCAGGAGGCCAGGATGCGCAGGGCGTCGTTCGAGGCGGACCCCTGTTGAGTGCTGTAGACGAACAGCCGTTGATCGGGTTCGCCGGGCACCGGGAAGGTCTCGTAGTCCACGTCGATGCGACCGACGATCGGGTGCATGAAGCGCTGGAGTCCGAACGTGCACTCCCAGACCCGGTGCTGGCTCCACCAGGCGCGAAATTCGTCGCTCTTCACGGTCAGCTCGTCGATTTGCTCGTTGAGCGCCCGGTCGTTGGCGTGGGTATGCGCGTCGTGGCGCAGCATAGCCGCCACGTCGCAGGCTACGTCCTCCCAGTCCAGGTAGAGGGTGCGCGCCGCCGGGTCGAGGAAGGTCCACCTGGCCAAGCTGCGCTGGAGTCCTGCGCCCTGCGTGAAGTCCTTGAGCAGCAGTTTCGCGAGATCGTTCATGGCGAGCACGTCCATCCCCACGCCGAGTACGAATGCGGGCTGCGCGGTGAGCGAGTCCATGACGGTGCGCACCGACGGCCGAACGGTGTGCGTGCGCCGTCGCTGCTGCGCGCGCCCACCGGTCGATGCCGACAACAGGGCAAACAAGTAGGCGCGCTCCGACTCATTCAGGTGCAGCACCTCGGCGAGCGCGTTCACCACGGCATCGGATGCCTGCGTCACACGACCCTGCTCCATGCGAGCGTAGTAATCCACGCTCACCCCGGCGAACGCCGCGACCTCGTCGCGGCGCAGGCCACGCACCCGGCGGGGGGCCGCGTTCGGGTCTACCGGCCGCCCGCCCGCCCCCCGCCGCCGCCGGGCCCCCGCGGCG